>NZ_AUMC01000006.1:327908-655816 GCF_000443995.1 Bacteriovorax sp. BAL6_X | reverse complement strand
TGTTGGAAATGAGAATGTTGAAGTTACAGAAATCGTAGCAGGTGAGAAGTATAATCTAAAGATGAATTATGCTGGCGAGCTTCAAGTTGATACAACTTGTGAAAAAGACCGTGTTTCAAATGGCACTATTGTTTTTAGCTGCATGATCTATGAAGAAGAAAACCACAAAGTCGATCTCGTATTTTGGAAGCAAATGGGTATCCAGGATATGATCACAATCGATCTTAACACTGGAATGGGCCTAAGAGTAAACCTCGAAAGAATTGATTAATAAATTAACATAAGGAGAAGTAAGATGAATTTTTTTAAAAAATCATTACTAGTATTAACTTTAATTTCTAATGTTTTTGCAAGTGATAGCTGTCACAACTACTTAGTTCTGTCTGAGCTAGATGGACGCGTCGACATTACAGAAAAAGTTCTAAAAGTTTTTGAAGATAAGGGTTATACATTTACAGAAGTTAAGAGTATCGAGGATTTACCATCTAATGGTGCTGTAAATTATATGACTATCTTTTCAGACCTTCATAAGTATAGAGGTGCATATACTAGTATTTCTATGCATGAGTCTTTTCTAAGAGATGGTGAAGCTGAGTATTCACAAAAAGAATCGATTCGAGTTACTAAGAAGCCTTTGTTTGGTTCTTGGGTAAAAAGCCTGATTCGATCTGTTAAGAAAAAGGTTCCTGATTGTGAATAATTAAAAAACAAGCAAGACAAAAAAGGGCCTATGACTAGGCCCTTTTTTCTAATTTAATATCTCAATAGTTTTTTCATTGTTAGCTCGATTGACTCTATAGGACGGCCAACATTATGAAATCTCGATTGGAACCCGCGCTCCTTATATTGATATTAAGGTCCAGGCTGTTGATATTTCAATCAATGCTATGAATTAGTTTGAAAATATAAAGGCCGGGAGCAGACCCAGGCTTAAATTTATTCATTGCATTCCAAACAGTTTCCTAAAATCTATTCTATCTCTTTAGATGAAATTATATATGTGCTTTTAAGTGCTTGTTTAATGGACATTTATATTATCGCGTTCGTAGTCTATAGAATGAGCTCATAAGTTCCGATAAGAAATACATAGGGGAAATTGTTATGACTAATTTAGATAAGTATTCATGTATTATTGCTTACAGTGGTTCTGCTGTCGATGATGGTACTATGGATATGTTGACTTTAGGTCGAAGTTTAACAAGACTTGGTTCAATGCTAAACGTTGCTATCTCTAAATATGCACAGGATGTCGATGATGACTTTAGTGTGAAGTTCACTAATTCAAGTGAAGGGTCTATCGAATTGTTATTCGATATTGTAAAGTACGGTTTTGAAAATTATGAAAAGCTTAATATTGCAGGTTTTGACTTTTATAATTTATCTAGTGTCATAATGTCTCTTGGTCTTTGTTCTTCTGATTATAAAAATGTTTTTGATTATATATTGCATCTTAACGGTGAAAAACCAAAGTCTGTTACAAAAAAGGGTGACAATTATTATGTTGTTAATAGTGAAGGTGTGAGAAATGTATATAATAACTGCACTTTTAACATGGCAAATGACTCACAAATTTTAACCGAAATAGCAGGTGTTGTTGCACCTGTTCTTGATATTGATCACTAAAAGGGGCGCGGGTACGAATCGAGATTTCCAGTAGTTAGCATAGATTATTCTTTGTTCATATTTATAAATATTTCAACTTTTCACCTTTTTTTCCATAGCGATGTATTCTGAAATTGTTTACTTAAAGATTTAAGATGAAGAAAAATAATGGAGGACAATTATGAAAAGATTGTTACTGGTGCTATTGTCATTAACTGCACTTTCAGCTCATTCTGCAACTTATAAGGGGCAAAATGAAATGGATCAGGCCCTTGTTGGAAATGAGAATGTTGAAGTTACAGAAATCGTAGCAGGTGAGAAGTATAATCTAAAGATGAATTATGCTGGCGAGCTTCAAGTTGATACAACTTGTGAAAAAGACCGTGTTTCAAATGGCACTATTGTTTTTAGCTGCATGATCTATGAAGAAGAAAACCACAAAGTAGATCTCGTTTTTTGGAAGCAAATGGGGATTCAGGATATGATCACAATCGATCTTAACACTGGAATGGGACTAAGAGTAAACCTAGAAAGAATTGATTAATAATAAGAGCAATAAGAGGGGCGCGGGTACCAATGAAGATTTCAGGTACTTAACTCCTAAAAAATAAATATCTAAGGCTCTTTTTGGGCCTTTTTTATTATTCTTTTAGTTAAGGCATTGTATTTATGTCTTCTTTTTTTAATATTTTTTATATATGTCTCTTTATCTTCTTTATTTGAAGAGTAACTCTTTGTAATCTCGATTGGTACCCGCGCCCCATCTGCGCCATCTGCTCATCTGCTCAATGAGGTTATCTTTCCCATTGGCCCTGAAACATCAAAGCCTGCATAAACGCAGGCTTGATGAATCAATTTATTAGCTAAAGACCGGGGGCCTGTAGCAGCGTCAAATCTTGCCTTTGGCAAGATGACCGCGGCTACTTAACTTTAAAGCCAGCAAGTGCCGCAAATGCATTATTCTTTAAAGGTGCATCGTTTTGCTTTGGCATCTTAGGCTTTCCACCACCGCGAGGCTTGCTCTGGCGAGGGCCACCTGAAGGGCGCTCATAAGTTTTCGCTTCTTCAGCACCATCTGATTTAAGAGAAAGTGCAATACGCTTTCTATCCATATCAACATCAAGAACAACAGCTGAAACTTCTTGACCTACTTTAAGAACATCAAGAGCATTATCAACAAAGTGGTCTGCCATTTGTGAAACGTGCACAAGACCGTTCTCTTTAATTCCGATGTCGACGAAGGCACCAAATTGAGTGATATTTTTTACGATACCTGGGTAGCGCTCACCAATTTTGATATCTTTGATTTCACGTGCATCTTTTCTGAATTCCGTTGTCTTAAATTCTGTACGTGGATCTTGAGAAGGTGCTGTTAGTGACTTATAAATGTCGTTTACAGTGAATTCACCAAGCTCTGCGATTAGAGACTTATCTGACTTAAGTTGGTTTGCAACAGCGTTATCAGTTGTTAGTTGCTCTAAAGTGAATCCCTTAGATTGTGCCCAGTTTTCTAACATGTCGTAGTTTTCTGGGTGAATAAATGTTGCATCTAATGGGTTTGCACCATTGTAGACTCGAAGGAAACCAGCAGCTTGTTGGAAGACCTTATCTGTGAAACGTGAAACTTTTAGGATATCGCTTCTATCTGAGAATAATCCGTTCTTATCTCTGTGCTTAACAATATTTCCAGCAACTGTTGGCCCAATACCAGAGATAAATGAAAGTAGAGGAGCTGAAGCAGTGTTAATATCAACACCAACGAAGTTTACACAACTCTCAACAACACCGTCTAGTGACTTTTTAAGTCTAACTTGGTTAACATCGTGTTGGTATTGACCAACACCAATTGATTTAGGATCAATCTTTACAAGCTCTGCAAGTGGGTCTTGGAAACGACGTCCAATTGAAATTGCTCCTCTTACCGTTGCATCTTTATCAGGGAATTCTTTCTTTGCAATAGGTGAAGCTGAATAGATTGAAGCACCATCTTCTGAGATCATTGTTGCTTTAACCTTTCCGTCTTTTACTGCTGTGACGTTATCTTCAACAAATTGAAGAGTCTCACGTCCAAAAGTTCCATTTCCAATTGCGATATATTCAACATTGAATTGTTCAATCATTGCATTAAGAATTGTTGCCGACTCACGAACCTGATTTCTAGGTGGGTGAGGGTAAACAACTGTATCAACAACAAACTTACCAGTGTTATCTACAACAACCGTTTTACATCCTGTAACAACACCTGGGTCAAGTGCAAGTACTGTCTTAGAACCAAGGTATGGTTGAAGAAGTAGGTTTTTAAGGTTTACACCAAATACATCAATTGCTGATTCATCAGAAAGCTTCTTAAGTTCTCCTTTGATCTCTAGATCAAGTGAAGAGTGGATATAGTTCTTATATGCTTTTGAAGCACAGTCAACAAGGGCCTTGTAGCTAGTCACACTTGTGTCTGCAAAGTGCTTTGATAGAATCATATTATTTGCATATTCTTCATCAAAAACGATTTCTACTTTTAGAATCTTTTCTGTTTGAGCGCGACGGATTGCTAGGAATCTGTGGGCCGCTTTTGGATCACGAAGATCTGCAACCTTTTGCTCGTACTCAAAGTAGTCTTTATATTTTTGCCAGTCTTTGATTTCTTCATAACCCTTTCTTGGAGATGATTTAATCATCGCCTGCGCCCAGTAGTCATTACGAAGAGTTTCCTTAAGCTCTGTATCGTGAGCGATTTCTTCAATGATGATATCGCATGCACCCTTTAATACATCTTCAAAAGTTGCAACTTTCTTTTCTTTATTGATGAATTTCAGTGCTTCTTTAGCAAGCTCTGGCATTGGTAGTTTTGATGTCTTCATAAGAATAGCAAATGGCTCAAGTCCTGCTTCTTTCGCGATTTGAGCTTTTGTTTTTCTCTTTGACTTAAATGGCGCGTAGATATCTTCAAGTTGGTTGATATTTGTTGCGGCCTTAATCTTCTTTTCAATCTCAGGTGTCATCATCTCTTGTTTAGTGATGGCCTCAAGAATGAAAGCACGGCGCTTTTCACGCTCGATATATTCGTCGTATTTTTCTTGGATTAGACGGATTTGTTCTTCATCTAAACCACCTGTTTTATCTTTACGGTAACGTGTGATGAATGGGACAGTACAGTCTTCAACAAGTAACATGGCAAGAACGGCCATAATTTGTTTTGCTGTGATTTCTGTGTTGTCTACACAAAAGAGGACTGCATTTTGGTCAATAACGTCCATTGGGTTTTTTGCGGCTGTTGTTGTCGTCTCTGACATAATTCATACTCCATTAACTAAATTTGAATTAAAATTGTATAGTTATTGAATTTGGAATGACAATTAAAAACTTGAGTAAAATCGACTGGTTAACTTAAAAATATTGATGTAAGAAGTATTTATGAAAAAATATTATGACTATATTGTAGTTGGTGATGGTATTGCAGGCCGCGCCATTTTATATTTTCTAACGAAGAAGTACCCAAATGCTAAGATCGCCCAAGTCTTTGATGATGAAGGCTTTCCTGCATGTTCCACTCGAACGACAAGTGTTGTTTCCTTTGGTCTATTTGAAGAAGGAATCTCAAAACTTGGTGATATTCTCTTTCACGCTCATGAATTTTTAAAAAACTTTGTTGAAAAAGAACAACCTCCAGGTGTCTATTCTTGTAAACAATATTATTTACCGCCTAATATTAAGGATGACCCTTTAAAATTCAAGCAATTTGAGGCCCGCTATGGAACTGACTTTGTTAACTTTAAGAATCAGAAGATGGTTGCTAAGGATGCATATGTTATTAATCCTCGTGAACTTTTAGGCTTTTTTAAGAGTGATGTTAAAATAATAAAAGCTAGAGTGACTGCAGTTAATAAAGGTGAAGTGCAAACAAGCCTTGGTCACTTTGAAGCTACTAAGATTATTCTTGCTACTAGCGCTTATACATCACTAATCTTCAAAGATAAGAATCTTCCTGAAGGCAAGCCAGTTAAGGGGACTTATTTTAGCTGGGATATTGACTTAAATGAAGATTCATTTGTTCTTTCTCGTGGCCACTATAATTTAATTTACCGCGCTCAAGATAATCTTCTACTTTTCGGGGCAAATTCTATAGAAGGCCTTAGTCATCTTCATTCTCCTAAAGAGGTATATGAAAAGTTAGAAATATTCCAAGACTTATTTCCTGAATTTTCAAAGCTTGATAAGCCGAATATTCACACAGGTATTCGCCATAAAGGTAAGAGGCGTACTCCTTTTTGTGGAGAGGTTAGAGAAGGTATCTACGCTCTTAATGCCCTTTATAAGAATGGTTGGAGTGCAGGTATTTCCTTGGCCAAAGATTTAGTGGATAGGCTCTAGATTCTCTGAACGGTTTGCTCTAATCTCTTCAAGAACGTAGTCCCACATTTGTGTGCGAAGCTTTAGGGAATCAAGTGCAATTTGAGTTGCTTGATCTTCTTTTTCCTTAGAGTCACAAAGCTGTGTTAGAAGCTTTCCTGCAAGGTCTCCGTGTTCGTCACCATCAAGTTCAATATGGCGAACTAGGTAGTGTTTAAAATAAGGAGCATTAATATTTTTTTCTTCTAAAACATTAACAAATGGTTGAAATAGATCTGGGATCAAGTTCTCTCTTCCATAGAAGAATGCTGAAGCAACAGCACTTGGGTGCGCATTTGTTACTAGGTTTAGGTTAAATGCCGTAAATTTTGCAATCTCTTGTGGAAGTTCTTCAAAAGAAAAATCCTTAAAGAAATTTTCGATCGGAGCAGTATCTGCACCAACTTCTTTCATAGCATTTAAGTACATTGTGAAGTGATCAATATGGCCTCCATTTAAGTCCTCATCACTTTCTTCACCAAGAACGATTTCATTGATAAAACGTACGCATTCTTTATCATACTTAGAGGGCATCCACGGAGTTGTCACACATGTAACTTCTCTTTGTAGACCTTTTAAAAGAGACATAAAATCCCACACAGCAAAGACATGCCATTTCATCAGAATTTTTACATCTTCAATATCATTGATATTTGTATAAAGTGGGTGAGCACAAAGCTCATTATGGGCGTTTTGAATTGCTATATTGACCGTTTTCATATGCGGCCAATATAGCTTAAAATATCTCTTTCATAAAGCTTAGAATCTTAATTATGAAATAAGTGATGAAAATCAGGTCTTGTTAATGAGCGACGTCTACGTGGACCGTTGCGTCGTCCACCTTGCATCTGAAGTCTCTGATTATACTTCTTATCTTCAATATATTTTTCATACTTTGCTGCGTCTTCTTTCCGGTAAGCCTCAAGCTCATAAAACATTTCATTAAATGAGAGAATTCCACCGGCCTGTTTTTCTGCCTGAGTGATTCTGTCGTAGAGTTTTTCTCCAACTTGATCTAGAACCACGAAAAGATCGATTTGTTTTGAACCTAAATTAAGAGGAAATTTTTCTTCAAGATTTACATCTGCTACAAATTTGATAATCCCTCGACTGATAACAGAGCGGCGAGCAAGCCAAGCAAAGTCATTTCCTAATTTTGTGCCAAAGCTTGGATCAAATTCATACTTTTCTTTTTCCATCCATTCAAAGATCTTTGATAGAATCGCATCTTTATAGCGTGTATCTTTGAGTTTATCTGGGTTTCTCCATTCGGCAACAAGATCAAAACGAGAATCAAATTGAATCTCTCCAGGTCCAAAAGTTTTAAATTTTGAGATATTTTCTTTTGTTACCTTAAGCCCAAAGTCTTGTAGAAATGAGAGAAGGGCCGGATTAAATGTTGTTTTAAACTCTGGTATATCCATATCTGTGCCATTTAGCTTCGAGTTGGCGACTTTGTATCCATGATAGATAACTTCCGAACAAAAGATTTGTGAGTCATCTGTGTAATCCATGGCAAAATCATATGGGATATTTTCTTTGTTTTTATTTGTGAAGTTTGTGAATCGCTCGTGCATCTCTTTGGCCGCAAGGTGTGCTAGTTTAGCGTCTTTGTGACGAAAGACCACGGTACGAGAGTTTGCCTGGTCAAGGTGAACTTGAAATGGAGCGGCCACATTCCCGACTTCAATATGGGCCTCTGACGTAAAAAGCTCTCCAGTCTTCTTATCTTTATAAACTAATGTTAAGTGTGAGAATTGATGGTCATCGTCGCCGATTCTTGCGATAGCAGCGCTTGAATAGGCATTACCTCGAGAAAGTATAATATCTCCGGATTTGAGATCGGCCGGGCCTGCAAAGCTATATTCTGGGTTAACCATGAAATGAATAGGAGAGTCACCGTCAAAGTTTAGGGTTGTAAATTTGCGAGGAACTTTACCTTTTGGCCTTGATGCGTAGTATGACTCGATAAAGTAGTCTTCAAGATATCGAAGGGCCCTAAAGGTATCTTTAACGCCTTTTAGACACTCTTTTTCATCTTGATCGAGACCATTTGAGCTATTGAGATCTTTAAGTTTCTCTTTGAGATCCAATCGAATATTGAAAGATGCGTTCACAAAATCCTGCATCTGAAATTGAGAAAATTCTGAAAAATCGATATCTGTTGATTTTATCGAAAAGAGCTTGTTGTAGTAATGTTTAGTCTTAGTCGCACATTCAGCAGGGGATTTTACGCTTTTAGAGACTTGAGTATGCATCTCGTGCATCAGGGAGTCAAAATTCGAGCTCTTTAAGGAGCTAGGCATTCGATAGGACTTTTGATTACAGGAAGCTATTAGTGTCGAGAAGAGAAGTGCTCCTGCGATACCTGTAAGTTTCTGATTTTTCATACTTTTCCCCCATAAATCTGAAAACTTCAATAAACTAAATAATCAAAATTGAACATGACTCAATAAATTTTTATCGGATTTTACCTTTTAAAACTTAAGTATTATTATCAAGTATAGAGAGATTTATTTATGACAAGCAATAAAAGTGAAGAAGTACATTATCGAATTTTAAACGCAGTAACAAAATTAGAAGTTGCTAAGGGACACCTGAATTGGAAAATCGCTGAGGTGGCAAAAGAGGCCGACGTAACTCGCTCCCTCATCTATTATTATTTAGGCAAGGAGAAGGACGTTATTCTTAAAGAAGCTGTGAAGTATATGATTTCTCGTATCTTTAATCTTTCTCAAGAAAACTCAGTTGGAATTCGCGAGCGTATTAAGATTGTTCGTAAACAAATTATTCAAATGCCATATCTGCTTGCTCTCTATATGATCAATAAAGGTGCCGGTAATGAGCTTTCAGATATTATCGTGGAGGCCGAGGCCGAGTTATTCGAGCTTCTAAAAAAGAAGTATCCAAATGTTGATCCTCGTGAGCATTTAAAAATTTATCTAATGGAGTTAGGGGTGTGTCTTTACCGCGATGTGGATGACGACACTCTTGATTATATCTTTTCAAAATACGATAGTTTTGAAGCAAAGTAATTTATATAAAAAAGGCCGCTTATCTAAGCGGCCTTTATATTTCTAGCAAAAGTCTACTGATGCATGATTATATTCATCAGGTGGAAGCTCACAATTATCTTCAGAGAAGTTGTGATCTCCGCCATTCTTAATTGGATCATACTTCTCAACCGTACCTGGGATAGCTTGATCATCGATTAAGTCGTGGTTGCTATCAAATGCTTCTTTGTAATTCTTGTAAACATCTAGCATATACACATCTGGTGACTGAGTCTTTCTTTCTTTGATGTTAAACATCGAGCTTGAAGCTTTTGATAAGAAGTCAGTAAACTTATAAAGTGTCTTTCTTCCTCTAAACATCATTGTGTATTGGTTTTCTGTCATTCCAAGTCTATCTCTTAGGATTGAGTTGAATTGGAAGCCTTCTCCAGTAAAGTACCATGTTTCTTCAAGTCTTTCTTTTCCGGCCTTTGGCTTACATACCTTGTAACGAATCGGGTTGTTTACAGCTACGTACTGTAGTGATCCACCTAGTCCGTGATTTCCACTTCCGTACATTTGTGAGCTTACCCATTCAGCTTTAAACTTAGAAGTCCCTTCGATCATAAAACACTGGTGTGTTCTTGCTTCAAAGTTTAGTGTAATTGCTTCAGCGTATAGGTCAATTGATTGTCCGTTGTCACTTCTATTATTGTCACCATTTGACTTATCAAGTGACCATGAAGTTGACCAGTCATAACCAGCTGATACTCCAACTCCTCCACCTACAGGTGAGTTTTCACCAAATGGAAGTTTGAAGTCAAGTTTTGCTCCAACACCTGTCTTGTATCCGTGTGAGAATCCAACTCTTCTGTTTTCTGTAAAGTAAGTTCCGCTTCCTGTCGATTTAGAAATTCTAATAGTATTAGAGTGACTAACTCTTGGCTTAGATAGAATTTCTTGAACGTGACTTACTGGAGTAATCATCATGAATTCCCATGGAGACTCAATACATTTTCTCATATTGTAATCTGAGTAAGTCTTCCAGATTAATCCTGTCTTTTCTTGGTTAAAGAATGTACCACACAGTTTTGCAAGTGTTGCAGCATCGTATTGGTCTTCATAAAGCTTAGAGATTTCTCTCGCTGTTAGCTTATTTTCTTCAATTAGTTTCTTATTAAGTCCATTGTGATCTACTTTGATTGTTTCATCATAAAGCTCGTGCTTTTTAAGTTCATCTGAGAAGATCGCTTCAGAACTCTTGTTGTATCTAGGAGCCAGTTTTGCTGCAATGATATCTTTCTTAGTAACACCTTTTACATCGTTAGATAGTTTTTCAAGGTAGTTTTCTAGTTGAACCATTTCAGTCATTTTTTTCGAAATTTTTGTATTTGTATAATCCTTAGCTTCAAACTCATCCGTCACTTGAAGTTGCGTGTGAAGGATTGAGTGGAATGTTTTTGATGAAGCATGGAATGTACCTGCTGCCCAAGCTGGACGAGGTGCAGTTCTTGGATCATCTCCTTCTCTTAAAATTGGTGATAACTTAATTGCCGCATAAGTTCTTGTGTGGATATATGGCATGTCCACAAACTTGATTGGCATATCTATTCTTGCCTTAAGAAGGTTGTTTTCAACGTCGACTTCACGTGAAGCAACAGAGATCAGCTTAAACTTATGCTTGTTCTCGTTTGTTAAATCAATATCACCTTGAAGTGGAGCTAGAAAGTATACTTCAAGCTTAAGCTTTCCTTGGTAGAAAGGCTCAATTGGGTTCATGTGGTGTACGTAGTTACCGTAGTTAACCTTTGGGTACATCTTAACGATAAATGACTTCTCAATTACTAGATCAAGGTTCTTGTTTAGGTGGAAACCATTGTTATTATCGTGTCCTAGGAAGCTATAGTTAACTTCATCAACGAATAGTCTTGCTCTTTGATTGTTATTATCTTTTTCACACTTTCCTGTTCTTGAAACTTCAGCGAAAATCCAACCATTGTTCGACCATGGGTAAAGACATAGTCCACGTGTTACTTTTGCATTTTGAAGTGTTTCATTTTGTACTTCAATTTCAAGGTTAAAAGGAATACGACGAGTATTCGTGTATCTCTCGTGTTCAAGGTAGAACTTGATTTCTCCACATCCAGACTCATCAAGTTGACCATCTGTGATGTCATACATTTCTGTTACAGCGTGATCTTCACCATTTTCTTGTTTTTCAAGGTTAATTAGTCTTGCCTTAACGAACTCATTTGAAAGTGAGCTTCCATTGGCCTTAAGGTTAAGACAACCGTTAACAACAACTTTTTGATCAATGATTAAATTATCGTTTCTTGGATCAACTTGACCAAAACCTTTTGGCGTAATTTTAACGTTCTTAACATTGATGATCTCATTCGAACTAAGACGAGAGTTGTTAAGAGATGTTTTCATTACATAATTATTTCTATGAATAATACTATTTGTGTATTGATTCATCGATAGTTTTAGGTCATATGAAATATTAGCACTTGAAGCAAGTGTAATAACTCTTTCTCCCATCGGTAGATATGTGTTTGGTAGTGAATAGTCCATTGAGATAGGCTCATCCCAAAAGATACAACTATTATTATCAGCAGTTTTTTCTACAGTTTGAAAATTTTCTCCTGAAATGTAGAAAGTTTGATACTGAAGGCTTTTGCCTAGTTTTGAACTTAGACATGCTTTTACGTGAAAAGTCTTACCGTAAGCGATTCTAGACTTCATTGATGTCTTATCCTCAGTAACACCTTCTACAGTGAAACGTGAAACAGACACAAGAGCACTTTCATTTGCAGAAGCTTTAAGCTTTCTTGCAAGTTGCTGTCTTTCGTCGTTGGAAGTGTCACTTCCACAACTAACTAGCGACGTTAGTGCAAGCATTGAAATGCTTAGGAGAGTGATGTTCTTCATGTTCTTACAAAATGTCATATTCTTTCCTTAGGGAGATTGTGTAAACTTGTTCGTCACTGTAACCATCAATTAAGTACGCTGAGTCAAGGTTTCCGAGTACAGTGCGATTAATATATGTAAATTCAGTTCTAAAGCCTTTTTGAGTTTCTAATCCAAATCCTGCCGCATAACCTTTGTAGTCATTTGAGAAGATTCCACCGCGGTAAAATGCTGGAGCTGTATCTGCTTGGTTTTCAAATGCTAGGGCCTTAAGAGTTAACTTCTTGTCACCCAGATTTGTTTTGAAATCGATTCTATATGAATAACCAGTATTCTTATCAACAGGTACAACTGTTTCAGTGTTCTTGATATATGATCCAGAAAGCTTAAGAGAATTACTACCTAGAGCGATCTCAGCACTTGCGTTTGCAAACATACCAGTGAAGTCATATAGGTAAAGACTTTGATCAATTGGTGTACCGATGCTAACTGAGTTCCCCCAGTAGTAGTCTTTATTGGCAAGATCACCTGATAATTTCTTGTAACGGTAAGTACCAACAGCACCGCCCATTCTTAAAGATTTTGATAGGTAAGTGATATCAGCAGATTCAGAGAAGAATTGTGGATCACCTGAATCATCAATATTAAAAGTTTCTCTTAAAATTGCATTTTGTGGTTTGGCCTGTGTTGCTTGAAGACGCAAATAAAAATTTCCAACTTTCGTTGTCAAAACTTCTCTAGCACCAATAAACGATGTACCACCGTTAATGAATGGTGAGATATATTGACGCTTAGTTGAGTTATCAAGTGCACCTGCACTGATTTTAACAAAACTAAGTGGCCTAAAATCAAAATACCCATAGTCATAAGTAAACTTTGGCTTATAGGTTTTTACTCTCTCAGCTTCTTGTGAAGAGGAGTTACCTGACTGATAGCTAAAACCACCACTGAAGTTGAAGTCGACACTGTCTACTACCTCAGCTTCTAGCTCAAGATTCATCTTAGTTTGATAAACACTTCCTTTATCAGTTCTTGAATCAAGTGCACCATAATCAGCACCAAGCTCTAGTCCTACATTTTTAAATCCAGCATCTTTTAGGGAAGAACTAAGTCCTTCTGTAAAGATCTTTGCCGAATCGTTCTGTGCGAAAGCTTGGGCCTGGCCTATTAATGCCAGTAAAATTAAATGTTTAGTTACGTTTTTCGCTTTAATCATGTCATTCCTATTTGTTTTGATACTAAAATAGATGCAGGAATGATGCCATGTATCATGAAACAAGTTCATGGGTGTAAAAAGTTTAAACTGCTGAAATGTGGTGTAAGTATTGAGATTTAGTTTAGTAACACACTGTTAAAGAGCTAAACAGTGTATAAAACTTGAACAAACACAGGTTTTTAGTGTTTACTTAAGCATTGATAATTTATTGGAATTAGATAAGAAGAAAATGGTGCGAAAGGGCAGATTTGAACTGCCGACCTACGGGATATGAATCCGTCGCTCTAACCAACTGAGCTACATTCGCACATTTCGATTGATTAGGATATTAATAACTTGCGCCTCGTATGTCAATATTATAATTTATCAAAAAGTTAAATTTTGTGAAAAAAATAGCAATGAATATAAAACCTAAACAAAATAAATCACATTATCTCTTAACCAGAATGATGTCTCACTTCAAAAAATTCAACCTTGAAATGGGCCTTGATTTTGACCTTCCCATGGCCGTGTCATGTAGTGGAGGAGTCGACTCTATGGTTTTGGCCCATATGCTAATTCATGCAGGTGCAAAAGACCTAAGACTTTTACATATTGATCATGGCACAAGAAGTGAAATCAAAGACGAAATTAGTCTTATTTCAAATTTCGCTAAGAGATATGATTTAGAATTTAAGTCATATAAAGTTGAACAACTTTCTTTAAAGACAAAAAACTTTGAATCAGTTGCACGTAAAAAAAGATATCAATTATTATTATCGGGCCTTAGAGAGAATGAGCTGCTACTTACTGGCCATCATCTTGATGACTGTTTTGAGTGGTCACTTATGCAGCAGTTTAAATCGTCTGCAAAGCATATTGATTTAGGAATGCCGTATCGTAATGGCAATATCTATAGGCCATTATTTGCTTTTTCTAAAAATCATATTCTGAAATATGCCAAGCTCACTAATTTAGAGTGGCTTGAGGATCGATCAAACGAAGACACCCGTTATGAGCGCAATTTTATAAGGCATTTAACTAAAAGCTCCATTGCTAAGCGCTTTCCAAGTTATCTTAAGCACTATTGTAATCGCATGAATCGACTTAAGGCCATAAAAGACGAGAGGGCAGAGATTCATCATTTCAAGCTCTTAAAAAGAGAGTGGGGAATTCTCATTGAATTTGATGGTGTTATTAATGAGGACCTAGAGCAGCTGATATTATCACAGTCAGATTCATTGAAAGGTAAAACTCATTCACAATTTGAGAAACTTCGCTCACTTATAAAGTCATCAAGTATTGGCCCGTTAACTTTCAGTGGTGGTGTTCGCGTTTTCAATTTCAAAAACCACTTGGCCGTCGTAAGAAAGGGCCAGCAGATGAGCTTTAGTTTAAAATGTTCGCAGATTCCTGAAGGCATTCCATTCTTGTCAAATAACACAAGTGCGAAGCATTCACTTAAGAAGTGTCCTATAGCTGATAGGGATGGTGATCTAAACAAGAGCTTTTCGCAAATTCTCCTGCCAGTTCATTATTCATGGCGTAAAAAGGGTAAAGTTTTAGTTTGGCTTTAAATTACTAGGCTTGACACCACCGAAAATGATACCATTTTAATAACTATGAGGTTACAATGTAGCTTTATATTTTATTAAGAATTGTAATTAGTTAGTGAATATTTGATTAAATAGTTAATGTGAAAATTAATTAAAAAGGATTTTAATGAAAGGACAAAACAAAACACTCCTCCTATGGATTATCTTAATCCTTATGTTTGCGGCCATCGCTAAAATTTCTTCTGAAAGCCGCCAGGTATATAAGCCTGTTACATACCCGGACTTCGTAAGTGCTATTAAAGGTAAGCATGTCGATAAAGTTGTACTTAAGGGTAAGGATAAGATCTTAGGTAAATTTAAGGACGGCTATGAGAATGGTGCTTGGTTTGAAGCAACAGGAACGACAGGGGCCGAAACTTTTAAAATTTTAGAGTCGCACGGAATCTACCCAGAGTACGAAGCAGAAGAGAAACAAAATGTTATCACGACATTCTTGCTGCACTGGGGTCCGATGATTTTCCTATTCCTCATTGTTATCTTCTTTCTTCGCCAACTGCAAGCCGGTGGTGGAAAGGCCATGAGCTTTGGGAAGTCTAAGGCACGTATGCTTTCACCACACGACAAGAAAGTTACGTTTTCAGATGTCTCTGGTGTTGAAGAAGCAAAAGAAGAACTTGAAGAAGTTGTCGACTTCCTAAAAGATCCAAAGAAGTACACTAACCTAGGGGGAAAGATTCCTAAAGGTGTTATCCTTGTAGGTCCTCCAGGTACTGGTAAAACTCTTCTTGCAAGAGCAGTTGCTGGAGAAGCTGGTGTGCCATTCTTTTCTATCTCAGGTTCTGACTTTGTTGAAATGTTCGTAGGTGTTGGTGCCTCTCGTGTACGTGACTTATTTGAACAGGGTAAGAAGAACGCTCCTTGTATTATCTTTATAGATGAGATCGATGCAGTTGGACGCCACCGTGGACACGGTATGGGTGGTGGACACGATGAGCGTGAGCAAACGCTAAACCAACTTCTTGTTGAAATGGATGGTTTCGAATCAAATGAAGGAGTTATCCTTATTGCGGCAACAAACAGAATTGACGTACTTGATAAGGCCCTACTGAGACCAGGTCGATTTGATAGACGTGTAACTGTTGGCCCTCCTGATGTTCGTGGACGTCTTGGAATTCTAAAGGTTCACACAAAGAAGACTCCACTTGATACAGCAGTTGATCTTGAAGTTATTGCAAAGGGAACTCCTGGTTTTACTGGTGCAGACCTTGCAAACTTAGTTAACGAAGCTGCGCTATTTGCTGCTCGTTACGGCAAGAAAGTTCTTCAAATGATCGATTTTGAACAAGCTAAAGATAAGGTTCTTATGGGGCCTGAGAGAAAGTCGATGGTACTTTCAGACCTTGAGAAAAAAGTAACAGCTTATCATGAAGCAGGACACACTCTTGTTGGGATGAATCTTCCAAAGACAGATCCTATTCACAAGGTATCAATCATGCCTCGTGGTGGAGCTTTAGGTGTAACTCAAACTCTTCCTAATGAAGATATGCACAATCTAACTCTTGAAAAAGCAGAAAATTTCATTGCTTTCCTAATGGGTGGACGTGTAGCTGAAGAAATCGTATTTAACGAAATCTCAAATGGTGCTTCAAATGATATTGAACGTGCAACTCAACTTGCTTCAAGCATGGTATGCTCTTGGGGGATGAGTTCTAAAATGGGACCGCGTAACTTTCATCAACCAGGAAGTTCTCCTTTTGGTTCGACTGCTCCAAGTGAAGGTGTCGGATACTCTGAGGAAACAGCTCGTGAAATTGATACTGAGATCACTCGCTTCCTAGATGAGAACTACAAGCTTGCTAAGAAGATCCTAACTGACCATCGCGATGCTCTAGACAGAATTGCAGAAGGCCTAATTGTTTGGGAAACTCTTGATTCTAAGCAAATTGAAGCATTAATTGCAGGTGAAGATATTGGTGTCCCTCTTGTTGAAGAAGTAAGTAATGGACCAACGCCGGCACAAAAGCCAGCAGGTGACTCAAATGTTTCTAAACCAATTGATGATCCGAAATTAGCATAATTAAAAATGACTAATATATCTTTTTTAGGGGTAGTAAATGCTACCCCTAATTCTTTTTCTGATGGCCATTTAAATCTCAACTATGACTATCAGAGTAACCAATTACAGAAATTTAAAACTGCTGATTATTCGTTGGATATCGGAGCTGAAAGTAGTGCTCCTTTTAATGATCCTGTCACTTTTAAAGAAGAATGGGAGCGTCTTGATCGTTACTTTAATGAACATTTAGAGTCACTGAAAAGTTTTAAAATAATCTCTATTGATACCTATAAACCCCAGACGATGAAGATGTTCTTGGAAAAATATGAACACCAATTTGATCATATTGTTTGGAATGACGTCTCAGGTGTCATTGATGATGAATGTCTTAATCTCTTAACGAGCTTTCCATCACTTGACTATGTTTTGTGCCACACACTAGTTCCTGATCGTGAGAAGACTCTTGATCATATGGAATATCTTGACTCAAACTTAAGTGTTGAATCCATAAAACGATTTTTTGAAGAAGGCCTTGAAAAGTTTAAGCATGCTGAAGTTGATCAAAAGCGCATCATATTGGACCCATGTTTCGGATTTTCTAAAACCACTGAACAAAATTTAGCTCTCCTGCATAATCTCTTTGAAATTGCGCCACTCTCTAAGCGCTGGCTTATTGGAATCTCAAAGAAGTCATTTCTAAGAAAACTTGTTTTAGAAGAGTCACCTGAATTAGTTGGTGATAAACAGGCTCTTTTGGCCGCTAGCGAAGTTCCTCACTGGAGCTTTCTAAGTCAATTTGCACGTGATTTTAATAAGGTAGAAGAATTAATCTTTCGTGTTCACGAGGTTGGAAATATTACAAAACTAACGTAAAGACTCGTGTTTATTAGCATTTTGGCCTATATATATGAACATTGTTTTATAAAGGGCCAAAATGAACAGATTTAGATTTCTTCTTTCACTGACAACTCTATTTATTTCATTAAATGCATCAGCTTACTTATCGCCGACGATAGGAGATATGTCTGAGTTTATTAAAAATCTTGATAAGGCTATCTATGGAGAGCTGGATATTGTTGATGTTGCTTCAGGGACACTTGGTCACAATCCGACAGCTAAAGTAAATTCACATTCTAGTGCTATTTTAGTGAACCGCTGGAGTTTAAAAGAAGTTATTGCTGGCCGTCTATTTTCTGTAACAGGTGTTGAGTTTAAGAAAACAGCAAGACTCTGTGAAGGTGAAGAAAAGTTTTTAAATCAAAAAGCCTATGGCAAGTGCAGTGCCGTTTTGGTTGGGCCAAAACATGTTTTAACGGCCGCTCACTGTATTCAAAATGCTCAAATAGCATGTGATCGCAAAAGTTTTATCTTTGATGCAAGATCTGATTTAGGAAGTGATGGGGCCACTCAGTACTTTGTTAATTCTCAAGTATATAATTGTAAGAATATTCTCTCTTATCACCAGAGCCGTGATAAAACCTTTGATTATGCACTTATTGAGCTTGATCGTCCTGTTGAAGGAGGTAGGAAGCCTGTTGAAATTCAGCAAGAAGAGCTAAAGGTTTCGGATGAAGTTTATATGATCGGACACCCAAATGGTTTCTTGTCTAAGTATTCATATAACGGCTTCGTCAGGGATATAGATCCATTATTTTACATTACTAACCTTGATGCCTTTGGTGGCAATAGTGGTGGCCCAGTGTATTCAAAAGAGACCAATAAAATGGTTGGCCTTCTTATTCGTGGCCATGATGATTTTGAATGGGATACCGAATTAAGCTGTAATCGTGTTATTCACTGCCTAGATGATAGATGTGATGGAGAATATGTGTTAAAAATCAGCGCTATCATTGACGATATTGAAAAGGCCCGTAATAATTAAGAGATGAAATTAGGTCATATCGTTTTATTTAGCTCAAATGCTCATTTAACTTCAACTTTTTTAAGTGAAGTTTTTGATCTTGAAGTTGAAGGAGCGTCTGACTCAGTAGTTGTTTTTAATGATGAGCTTCGCTTTCTTGTTGTCGAACGTCCAAAACTTGCTCAAGTCGGAAATAATATTGTCTTTGACTTCGTGGTTGATAATTATGATGAGTTGATTGAACTTCAAAAAAAAGTCGAGTTCGTAAACTACCGACTAGAAAGCTCTGGCGAGAATCTTAATATTCTTTCAAATGAAAAAATCCCTGAAATACTTGTGCATGAAGGTGTGCAATTCTTCTTTATTACTGATCCTGACAATCGTCGCTGGAAAGTTACCTTAATAGAATCCAATTAAAATTAGGCTAATTTAAATTTTGTTTAAGTCATGATTCTGACACCAAAATCTTCGCAAACTGGCCCTAGTGTGTGTCATTTTGACAGGTGAATCGTGGGATGTAGCTGATATTCTAATATGAACAATTGGCACGGTTTGTGCTTATTATATGGCAGATGCCTCAGGCAGGATGCCAGTGGCCTATCTTTATAAAGAAGATAAAAGAACTCAAGGATTGAGTATGCGACTTTTAGTACTTGCTTTGGCCGCCTTCAGTGCGGCCAATATTTCGGCCAATTTTATCATCAAATACAAAGACGGCAGTGTCGAAAAATCAAAAATTAATCCAAGCTCACAATTCACTTCTTACGCTCTTAGCGATGATGTTGAATATGTCGAAGAGGATTTAAGGCTCTTTGCAAATGGCGGAGAGTACAACGACACTTACTATTCAAGTCAGTGGCACTTTTCTAACTACCTGGACAATACTTTCTACCATGCACGTGAATATGCTACTTCCGAAAGCGATGTAAGAATTAATGTCGCTGTCATTGATACAGGAATTACAGATCACTTTGATCTTAATTCAAATGTGGTTGGGGGTTATGACTTTATTTCTGATCCTGATAACTCAAGAGATGGTGGCGGTCGCGATAGTAACCCAAATGATGAAGGGGATTATGGCTCTCCTTCAACATCTTGTAACTCTGGAACGAATGCATCAACTTGGCACGGTACTCACGTGGCCGGGATTATTGGAGCTCGTGCTAATAATAGCTACGGCGTTGTAGGTGCTGCTAAGAATATCAACCTAGTACCTGTGCGAGTCCTAGGAGCTTGTGGTGGGCTAACTTCAGACATTGCAGATGCTCTCAGATGGGCCGCTGGTGGCAGTGTCTCTGGTGTTCCTACAAATCCTAACCCTGCTCGTGTTATTAATATGTCACTTGGAGCACGAGGAAGTTGTAGTCGTTATATGCAGGAATCAATCGATTTTGCTCGCTCGAAGGGAGTTGTGGTTGTTGTAGCAACTGGAAACTCTAATGCCGATGCCTCATTCTACACTCCATCTAATTGTCGAGGAGTTCTAAGAGTTGGTGCAGTTGGAACAACACGAGCTCGTTCATCATATTCTAATTACGGACGTATCGTCGATATCGCTGCACCTGGTGACAGTATCCTATCGACAGTTAATAGTGGACAATCAACACAGGGCACAGCAGTCTTTTCTCGCATGAATGGAACGTCAATGGCCGCAGGGTTTATTTCAGCAACTGCTGCCATGATCTTTCAAGCAAACCCTTCTCTCTATCCTGATCAAGTAAGAGATATTATCACTAAAACAGCAGTGAGTTTCTATTGTGATCGTAGCGCTTGTGCTAAGGGCGCTGTTGATGCTTATGAAGCGGTCTCTATGGCCTTTTCAACAACTGCAAATGCTAATTTTCGCTATAATGATCCTGTCTTAGTTGGTGGTACGGCCGCACTTAATGACGGCTACAGTAGTGGTAAAAGCAGTGGTGGTGCTTGTGGAACTATTGAAGATGTTAATAGTGGCAGTGGCAGTGGCAGTGGCAGCAATATGCTTGTAGGACTCTTCTTAATTATTGCAATTATTATTGGCCACAGAGTAAGGTTTATGAAGCCTTAACGGGACTGCATTCGACTTCGATATTATTTTCAACAATTTTACAACTATCTACTTTATAGATTTGGGCACGAGAAGAGTGCCCTTCAAGTTTAATGATGGCATTCTTAGGGATTTCATCCTTAGTTAAAAGCTTTAAGTGCTTATGGTCTCTTTCAATGACTCGGTATCCCTGGACAATATCACTTACTTCAAAGACTTCAATGATGTCACGGCCTAGTCTATTTTCGTCATTGATTATTTTATTTATCTGATTGATAACGACATCAAATCCTTGTTGTTTTAAAATAAATAGATCGATTCCTTTACGTGCGGCCTCTTCAATAACTTGGCTATCGTTTTCGTTTGTAATAAGGATAAAGCTCATATCCTTATCAAGCAGTGAGATTTCGTCATAGAGCTCAATACCATCCATTTGTGGCATCATATAGTCACAGATAATATAGAGCTTTTCACCACGATTAAGCTTTATTACTTGTATATCCTCAATGGCCTTAAAGGGATTAGTGTGAAAGCGAACATGTGAATTAAATGTATTCTCGAGGCTAGTGGCAAGAAGCTTGGCCGTTTCGTAGCAGTCGTCAATAACCATGATGTGCTTTTTCATAATGATAGTATAGTTGACTTAAATACTCACAGAAGGACAAGTCGTCTAAATTTTACTTAATTTCAATTAAGTTATAAGTAATTTGAGGATTCTGTAAGTCGTTGTGACTTACAGTGATACCTCTTGAATTTTATAACCTTCTCCGTAGACACTTCTAATAATGAAATTAGAATTCTTAATTTTCTTTCTAATAGAGCTTATATAAGTGTCTATCATACGATCATTGACCTTGTGGTTATCAGGTGCAATATGATTAAGTATTTTTTCTCGCGCAAGAACACTTTGTTCATTCTTCAAAAGTAGATGAATGATCTTAAATTCAGAAGATGTGAAATGAATTCTTTCTCCACGGATCTTAACTTCTTGTGATGGGATATTTAATGCAATATCGCGGTAATTGATCACCTCAAGAGCATTTTCATTGTTAACAGATTTAAGTGTTGTGCTAATTATGCTTTTTACTTCTGATGGTTCAAATGGTTTGCTAATAAAATTAATTCCACCTAATTGGTAACCTGTAACTCTCGTATTAACATTATTCTTTGATGAAATAAAAACAATTGGTGTTTCTTTAAGTTCATCATTCATTTTTAATTGCGAGCAAATTTCAAAGCCAGACTCATTTTGTAATAAGATATCTAGAAGGATGAGGTCTGGTTTTTCTTGCCAGGCCGTTGCGATGGCCTCATCCTGATTACTCGCTTCAACGATATTGTAATTGCTCTCTAATAAGGCCCTAAGAAGGTCTCTGATTTCTTGATCGTCATCAATTATTAAGATTTTTTTCATGAATAACTCCTTTCTATTCATGAATATAATGTATAAATATATCAAAAAATCTTCAGCTTAATTTAGGTAAACCTTATATAAGATTCTTAAACACTTGTTTTTAAATCTTTGCCATTTGCAAAGCATTGAATATTGTCAAAAATAAGTTGGGCCATATCTGAACGAGCAACATCATTGGCCGAACCAATATGTGGCAAAATGAAAATATTATCAAGTTCACGAAGGGGAGAGTTGTCGTCTAAAGGCTCGTTACAGACGACATCTAGACCGGCCATTGCGTGATTATTTATTTTGAAGAAATGATACATGGCCTCTTCGTCAATGATTTCACCTCTGGCAGTGTTAATTAATAGAATGTCTTTTTTCATTCTCTTAAAAGCACTTTGGTTAATGAGTTGGTGAGTGGCTTCACTATACGGACAGTGAATTGAAATGATATCGCTTTCTTGGAGAAGTGTTTGTAAGTTGACGTATTTTGCATCGCACGTCTCTTCGATTTCTGACTTCTTATTAGGCCCGGTATAGATTATTTCTTGATTAAAGGCCCCTTTGCACATTTTAGCAAACTGAGTTCCAATTCTCCCTGCACCAATGATTCCATGTTTTAAATTAAAGAGTGATTTTCCAATGAAACCTGATGGCTCCCAAGTCTGCCACTTTTTATCGATAACATTTTTTCTTGCTGCTTCAATATTTCTTGCACTACAGAGCATAAGGGCCATGGCCAATTCTGCTGTGGCATTAGTTAGAACATTTGGTGTGTTTGTTACACTAATGCCATTTTCTTGGCAGAAGTTAATATCAATATTATTAAAACCGACTGCGTACTGAGATATTAATTTTATATTTGGGAGTTGCGCTAAAGTTCTTGCACCTAATTTATTGCTAAGCATTGAAATGATAACATCACATTCTTTCGCATTATTTATAATATCAGATTCCGAGATTTCACCATTTTGTGTACGATCCCATACTGTTAATTGGTGGCCCTCTTTTACTAGGTCTTCAAATAGACTACCTTTGATGACATCTGTAGCGAAAATTTTTAAATGACGCATGGTTTCCTCGGCTTTTGATCAGTGATTTTTTCTATTCGTTTTATGTAAGACGTTGTAAGCTAACTTCATTTTACATATGCAATCTACATTTTAAAATAGATAATAGTCTTAAATTTGAATCAAATATTTTTCATTGGAGGAAATTTTGAAAATATTAGTAAATATATTAGCAGTGGCACTTATATCAAGTGCAACAAGTGCTGCGACAATCGCAATTATTGACTCTGGTACAGATATGATGCACGAGCAAATCGCTCCTAAAGCTTGGATCAATCAACTAGAGATTCCTGGAAATAACCGTGATGAAGATCGTAATGGTTACCAAGATGATGTTTATGGTTGGAATTTTGCGGAAGGCAATAATCAAGTAATCGATTATAAGTACCTTGGTACATTAAATGACGATATGGTGAAGTTCTTCGAACTACAAGAAAAGTCAATGCGTGGGACGATCACTCAAGAAGAAATTACTTGGATGAGATCTATTGTTCAGGATGAAGACTTCATTAAAAGAATGACTGTTTATGGAAATTTCATGCACGGGACTCACGTCGCAGGTATTTCTGCTTACAAATCAGATGATGCAAAAATTCTTGCTGTTAAACTTATTCCTACAGAAGTAAAGCTTCCTGGTCAAAAAGTTGCAATTAATTCTTTCCTTGGTGGATTTGTTGAAAAGCTAATTAAGGCGGGGATTGATCAATTAGCTAAAGCACAAACTTCAACATTTAATGAAATTGCTTACTATGTGGCCGACCACGGAGCACGTGTTGCTAATGGTTCTTTTGGGACAGGTTACCCTCAAGCAAAGATGATTGTAGAAACAGTAATGAAAACTTTCTCTAAAAAAGAACCAAACCCTGAAACAGTGGATAAATATGCAAAGTACTTTTTAAGTGCTCTTGTTAAGAACTCGCAGTCAATGCTTGAGGCGGCACCAAATACTCTTTTCGTATTTGCTGCCGGTAACGACGGTCTAGATAATGATGTTTATCCAACGTCACCTACAAATATCCAAGGTGATAATGAGATTTCTGTTGCTGCTACAATTGATTATGATCAATTAGCTCCATTTTCTAACTACGGCGAAAAGATGGTAGATGTTGCAGCTCCGGGGGTAGGGATTCTTTCGAGTGCTCCGGGAAATAAATACATAAAAGTCTCTGGTACTTCTCAAGCTGCTCCATATGTAGCTGGTGTTGCTGGAAAGGTATTTGATATTAACCCTGTTTTAACTCCATATGAAGTTAAGAGAATTATCATGGAAACAGTTGATGTGAAATCCTTCCTAGCTGGAAAGGTTAAAACATCAGGTGTTGTTAATTCTGAACGTGCCCATCGTGCAGCAATCTTATCTCTTTCAGCATCTGTCGATCATGCTATTGCGGCAGCAAAGAGTGAAGTGCTTGATATGGAATCACCACGTTTTGAAAAAGCTTCCAACAGGCCTGTCTATATTAAAGGCTCTGTTCTACCACTTCCTTCAAATTTTGTTATTTCAAATTAATTAATAAAAAGGCCGCTTACTTAGCGGCCTCTTTTATTTATAATGTATCTTTTAATTCCTGTATAGATCCTCTTTTGGACGTTCCAAATTCTGGCCTTTTACTCTTTTCGTTTAATTCCCTCTTGTTAAGTGCTTTCATATAAACTACTAAACTTAATTGTTGATCTCGTTGTGGGTCTTCAACTTGATTGATAAAGGTTTGGACAAGGTCAAATCCGTACATTGCAGGTTTTCCCATAACAAGGTTTACGTCCCATTCAATACCTTCTTTTTGTTCGTTTGGATTTGTTTCATATGAATACTGGATCAGCTCAGTACAGACAAATCTTGAGTAGGAATTACCGTTAAATGAGTAATCATATTTTTTGCCAATACTTTTAAATGTTCGTTCTAAGGCAAGTGCTTTATCCTTCTTTGAAAGATTAGGTCGTAGAATGACAAGATTATCCCATGCCATAGACGGGCCAAGCTCCATAAAGACGACACCAGGCTTTAGCCCTTCAAGTGTTACGTATGGCCGGCCCTTTTTTTCACTCGTTTTGTATTGACTCATAGACTTAGGGTATTTCTCATGTAGATATGACATATAGTCATGACATTTCATTAGTTCGTCGTTGCAGCGCTTTGCAAAGACTTCGTTTGTTTCTAGATCATCTTTGAAATACTTATTAAACTTTGAGTACTTTCCAAGAAACATAAGGCCATGAGTCCAATTTCCTTTGAATACAATATTTGATAACTTTCCATAACGTTGGATTGCGCCGATATCCCCAGGCTCAAACTCTCTTTCAGAAACCTTCTTTAGTTCTTCTACTTGTATCGCATGCTTGATTGGAAGTGCAACATAGCTAAAACTCTTTAAAATAAACTCTTTTAGAGCATATAGAAAATTGTAATGGCCAGCATTCCAATTTGTTTCTTTTAGTAGCCTTTTAAAAGCTGTTAGCTCTTGACGTGATTCTTCAATATCATCATTAATATTTTCAACCAGAGTCTTTAGGTCATTGTCATTTCCTGCAAGCTTTGAGATCTGACGATTGAGATTATAAAAATCAGTAATTGTTGGGGATTTAATATAATTTAGGTGATATCGATTATATGGAGAGTCCATATGGTCTCGGCCACTTCGATTATGAGTACGATTTGAGTCATATAATTGGCTTTTCGTTTCTTTGAAGTCTTTTTCAAAATGTTTTGAGTAGTATTTAATATCTTCAAAGTCATCAGAGAAGACAGAAATAAAATTCTCTCCCGACATCATCATATAATTCATTAGAGAAAGCATTGCTTTATACTTGGCCGTGCGAATGCGAATTAATTCTAGGGCCTTGGCATTATTCTTCTTTCTTATATGGTAAGTTACTTTTTCTAGCTCCTCATCATGTGTATGGATAAGTAAATTGAGCTTTTCATATTCATTAATTAGCTTTTCTCGTTCGTGATATCGAACAATATAGCGCGGAGTAAACGTTGTTTGATATGCTATGTCTTTTGTTGCGGAAACAAAGTCTAATAAGGCATCTTGTAATTGTTTATCAAATGATGCCGCTGACTTATGAAAGTCCGAACTTTGATATTCCTTGCCCATTATGGAAAAAGGCAAAGACGTTACAATTAGAAATGATACGAATAGAGTTTTCATCTATTATTTATATCAAATCTATTATTTTAGTGGCGTTGGCCTGTAAAGCTTACAGGCCAAGTATCAATAGGTTAGTCACTTACCATTAGTAATAACATTATGACGATAACGATTATGAATCCAGTTACTTACGTCACTTTTGTAGTTATTTGAAAACCTGCGGTCACTAAGTCCTCCAGGTAAAACGGTATAGACATCTGGAGATACATGATTTGTGACCATTTTCCAAGATGGGACAAAAGAAGTTGTTCTACCGTGGGCCTCATAGACTGCACCTTGAGTGATTGTCGAGCGATTACCAGGAATTTCTACATTATCAATATCAAAACCTAGAATCAGCGGAAGCTTACCGTCGAATAAAATGTGTTTCATTTTATAACGATTTTTATCTCCCCAACGCATATTTTTTGGTGCCTCTTCAAGGCATTTATTTAGCGCGCTTTCAATATAGTGCTCTTTTTCTTTACTATCTTTAAACCAAATATGATCAATATCATTAGTTAGAAAAATACGATCAAAAAGACCGTAGAAATCTGCAATGATCGAAGTTTCATCCATACAGTATGTCGTCACATGTTCCCCGAGTAAGTGATCACTAAAAAAGTCTTTAAGTAAGTTGCGGTAGAAGCTTTCAAAAATTGTTGCATCACAATTATCGACGTCATAATGTCGTTTCCAAGCTAGAAGTCGTTTTCCAATTTCATTCTTTTCAAAAACACTATGGAAGACATTAATATAGAGATCAGCTTGTCTTGAGAAGGTGTCTGATTGCATTTGTTTAAACATTTCAACACTGTGGTCTTTGTTACCAAATAAGAGCTCCTCAATACGATCCTTACGGTACGAGGCCATTGGTGCATTGATTGCCGTTGGAAATTGCTCATGTTGAATACGATTATTGGCCGTCGCGATAATTTTGATATCAGGATTTTTAAAGTGATATAGCTGGTGGCCTTCATAATAGCCTTGCCAAATATTTTGTTTAAAAAAACCTTCAACTGGATATAGTCCTGAATGGGCCCTTTTTGGTAAAACTCCTGATTGATGGTAAGCGATATTTCCACTTGAATCAGACAGTAGCCAATTGCAGCTTATGGCAACGTTTGAAACACAACCAAAGAGATCATCGACATTCTTGGCATAGAGGAGATCAATGATTGCCTTTAGGGTCTTTGCACCACCTCTTTTTCGACATGACCATGCCATCGATAGATAGTGGCCGTCGATGATATTTTTATTTTCACTATCTGCTTCAAGAAATCCTGCGTGAGTTTCTCTAATATAGAGTTCGACATCTTCTTTCTTTTTTCTTTTTATTACGTCTCGTCTCACTTTGAAATCAAATAGGTTTGATTCAAATCTGTATTTATTGTCGCGGACTTCTTCAATGAAGTGATCAACCATATCCATAAAGCCATAAGTAAAAGAGAATGCCGTGTCGTCACTTCTACCCATGACAAAGCCTGGTACTCCTGGCATGGAAATTCCAAAGAAGTTTCCAACATTTTTGATATTGGCCTTCATTTCATACCATATTGCCGGTAGGCGATTACATTCTAAGTGTGGGTCACAGGCGTGAATGGCATGGCCCTTCAGGTTCGATACCCAATTATTTGAGGCCTGAATTTTTGGGATATTCTTCAAAAATTTATAACTTTCAGGTATAAGTGGATTATAAACTTTTACCTTGCTGATAAGATTAATCTCACTATCTGAAATTGTGTCAAGAGCACCCTTTGCAAGTGATTTAATTCGCTCAACTTGAGTATCTTGATCGTTTTTGTCGTTCAATTTCTGAGCATTTTGTAGCAATTGTATAATTAGCTTTTCTAAATCCTGTTGTCCTTGAGCAAGCCCTAGAAAGCTCATGGCCTTAATTGTTAGGATTGTATCACTTATACGCCATTCACTAGGTTTGTGGCCTAAAATTTTAAATTCAAAAGGGTGGCCCTCACTAATGGCCTTATTAATTCCATCTACGTAGTGTGTTAATAATATATTTGTCTCTTCATCGATATTTTGAATTTCTTCTTTAGCAAAGTGATTAATTCCCAGCTCTCGCATATATTTATCAATGGCAAAAGTCTCATCGCTGTCCTTGATGCACTCACAGAGGCGTCCTTGAGCAATTAGACGCAACATCTCCATTTGCATCAAGCGGTCTTTTCCGTGATAGTAGCCTTGTGCGAAGAGAAAAGAATTGACGTTCTCGCATGAAATATGTCGAGTGACATTGTCTAAAACATCTGAGGTATAATCTAAATTAGGTTTTTCCATATCTTAATAATGACACGTTTAGCGTTTCCTAAAAAGGAATATTTTGGGATATAATATGTAAAATTAAATTCAAGGATTATTATATGACGACGACTGATCTATCTACTGATCACTCTCAAGATCACATGAAGATACCAGATCTTGAGCACAGAAATTTTAGAAATGATGACTTTTGGAAACAGATCCCAGCATGGGCAAATGTTACAAGAGGTGAGTTCTCAGACCATCTATGGCAACTGAAGAATTCAATTCGAAAAATTGACCAAGTAAAAAAAGTTCTTGGTGATAAGATTTCAAAAGAGTTTTTTGAAGACCTACAACAAGGCCAGCATATTACTCCAATGAATATCAGAATCACTCCATATGTTTTTGCACTTATTAATTGGGACGATCCGGTTAACTGTCCACTACGTAAGCAATTCTTACCAATCGGCTCTCAGTTCTTAGAGGATCACCCTATGCATATGGCCGACTCCCTTAGTGAAGATGTTGATTCACCAGTACCAATGCTTACTCATCGCTACCCTGATAAAGTTCTCTTTCTACCACTTACAATTTGTCCAGTTTATTGTGCCTACTGTACACGCTCTCGAGTTATTGGTGGTTCAACTGAAACTGTTGAAAAAGAATCTTATGGTGCAAACCAAAAACACTGGGATAATGTATTTGCTTATCTTGCTACACATCCAAAGGTTGAAGATGTCGTTATTTCTGGTGGTGATGCATTCATGCTCAACCCTAAACAGATTCAATATATTGGCGAAAACCTTCTTAAGATCCCTCATATCAGACGTATTCGCTACGCAACTAAAGGGATTGCAATCTTTCCTCAAAAAATTCTTACAGATGATGCATGGATGGACGCACTTGTTAAAGTTAATAATCTTGCCAAGGGCTTTGGTAAGCAGATGGTGATTCATACTCACTTTTCTTCACCACTTGAAATTACAAAATGGTCTCAGATGGCCATGGACCGTCTTTTTAGTGAAGGAATTCTTGTTCGTAATCAGGCCGTTCTTCAAGAAGGTGTAAATAATCATGTTGATACGATGGTTCTTTTAACTCGAAAACTAGGTTATATGAATATTCAACCATACTATGTTTATATGCATGATATGGTTCCTGGTTGTGAACACTTTAGAACTACTCTTGGCGAAGGTGAAGAACTCGAAAAGGCCGTTCGCGGAACAACTGCTGGTTTTAACACGCCAACTTTTGTCTGTGATCTTCCTGGCGGCGGTGGTAAGCGCCACGTGGCCTCTTATGAATACTATGATCAAGAAAATGGAATCTCTGTATGGCGCGCACCTTACGTGAAGCCAGACAAGTTATTCACTTACTTTGATCCAATTCATAAACTAGCACCTGACGCTCAGGAGCGCTGGAGGGATGCAGCAGCTCGTAAGGCCATGATTGATGAAGCAATTGCAAAAGCAAAATAAAGTCTAACTATCTAATAATACGCTTACGTGTGGCATTTTCTTGGCACACGTAAGTATTTGAAATTTCACTTTAACTACCTGAAATTCAATATTTATATTCTGCTTGAGTAATTTACTCATTCTTCCGATAAAATATACATAAATTTAATCTTAAGAAAATTAAGAGGGAAATATGTTTCGTCTCATAATATTAATCACTTTTACCGCTCTGTTTAATATGCTCTCGTATGGTGCAAATGAAACAGATGCGTTCATCAAGTCTGAGGCCAAGAACCTAGAGGCGATTATTGGAAAATCATCAAAAGTTAATGTTAAGGCCGTTGATGCCTATATTAAGAAGAATCTCGAGGCCTCAAGTGATGAATATGTAAAAGTAATTGTTAATAAACTCAATAAGACCTCTATAAATTCTAGGCCACTTAAAATGGCCCAACTTCTATACTCTGAAAAGAAATATTTAAAAAGAGGAGAGGCCTGTTATTCGGCCACAAACCAATGTTACAAAGGCCTAATTTGTGGACTACCACTCTATTCAAAAGATAAGAATTATTATGAGAAATGCTTAGTTGCAAAAAAAACGAATCAGGCATGTTCTCCAGAAACTGATATGTGTGAAGCAGGCTCATGTAAGAAAATGCGTCGCCTAACTAATATCAACACTTGTAATATTGAAAAGGATTCTTGTTCAAAAGATAGTGAATGCTGTTCAAACTCATGTGATAAAAGAAAGAAGGTCTGCCGTGCAAATTTCAAGTGCTCAAGTTGCTTTGGAATGGGACAGAGACCTGATAAAGGCGGAGAGTGTTGTGAGTCTCTCTTTAAAAACTCAAATGGAGTTTGTGCTCCAATACTTCCGACGTTTTCATCAATTCTTGAATTAATTATTCCAAGTGCACATGCATTTACTCGTGCTGGAGATTCGTCAGAAATTGAGGCCAAGGTTTTAACCCTTAAGTCAAAACTTGAAGCACAACTTTCACATAATCAAGTATCTGCAAGTAAAACCACTACATATATGTCAAGTCTTGATGGCCAGATTAGCTCTTGTCTTTCAAAACCAGAAAGAGATTATGATCGTGAATCATCAAATCGCTACCCAAGAAAAGCATGTCTTGAAAATGTTTATGCAGCAATCTCTACCGAGTATACTCACCAACAAGCTGTTGGTAACAAAATGGGGGAGGCCACAAAACTAATTGATAATTTTAAAAAAGAAACACAGGCCAACCCAAAACATCCGCAGCATTCAAGTAATGCTTTTGATAAGTTTGCGGCCCCTTATAGAAATGCTATTACTTCATGTGCAAATAAAGGTTCTGCCTTAGGGACAGATCATAGCAGTCGTTTGAAATTAGTTAAGCAATGTGTTGATAATGCAAAAGTTACGATTAATGATGGTGTTGTTGAGGCCAATTATATATCAATGATGACTGGAAAAGAAACAACTGACCCTGACTATACTCTTTATAATGGACACCAAAACGCTTCTCCTTTATTTGAAGACGTTTATGTCTCTGATATGAAGTCTTGTCGTGTAAACTTATTTGGTGACTTTCTATCTGCACAATCAAATGACTATTTTGAAGTTATGATGATGATGTATGCCATGGACTATACAACAGGTGGGAAGGATGAAGGTGACTTCTTTCACATCAAATCGCAATATAATACATATAAAGCGGCAAGTGGTTCTTATACTGGGACTGATAACCAGCCATATAATTGGAATGTTCAATTGAACTCAATGCGTGGCTTTAATTTCTCTCGTTTTGATCCTTCTGTTGTTGGACGTGGAAAACCTCTTTGGGATGAGTTCGATTACTCTATAGGTGAGGAGGCCCTTAAAGAGATTACTAATTATATTGAAGACCTTCCAAAGAATGAAAAGAAAATTTTTCTACATCTATTCTATAATGGAAAGCTTACTCCTAATGATCGCAATAGTATCGTAAATTTCTATATGAAAGATGATGACAAATTCCTTGAGGGATTTGATGGGCATGACCCAAAAGCAGGTGCTGGACGTTACAATATTCGTGACGTTGTTCGTTTCGAGGCCATTAAGTATAAGCACTCTCAATTTAAACTATATTCAGTCTTAAAGAAGCGATCACTTGAGATGATGTGTCGCTGTGTTGATACGGTTGGGCCAATGAGTCCTGAAGATTGGTTACAACCAGACGTCGAGGCAAATTATATCGCAAATTGTAATGGCCTTGGTAAGTATGACACTTACGTTCTTAATAATGAAAAAGAAGTCTGTGATGAAACAGGTGGTAATTGTAAGAAAGTTTCTGATAAAGACTATATGAAAACAATTACGGATAAAGAAAAGCAAGAAGTCGAGGCCCTTGGTGGAGATTCTGCTATCGAGAAAAACTCTCTTGGCAAGGCCGTCGTTAAAAATGATGGTTATTCTCTAAGAGATCGTGAACAAGACTACTTTGTTCAAACTCTAGATCAAGTTACGGCATGTATTGGAAGCGGTGAGTGTACAAAGTCTTCTCGTTATGGAGAATTTGTACAAGATGGAAAGGTCAAATTTACAGATGCAAGAAAGGAGACGGCAAAAGGTCATGGTATGGATTTTACGCTCTTTCTACGTGATATGGCACTTATGAAGATAAAGGCCATTGAAGATGCAACTCTACAAAATATAAGTGCAGGTACAGCACTGTTTGAATACACTGTTCAATGGTTAAAAGAATATAATTGGAATTATATTAAGTACAACGGAAAGAGGTATACACTCGGTAAGAAGTGTCTTTATCCTGTTTGTTGGATTATGAAATTAATGAAATTCTTTGGTCTTCATAAGAATAGCCTTATTGGAAATCTCGTTAATATCACAACAGGAGGGATTCTCTTTGGTAGTGACTACGATGTTGATCTTGATCCAGAAAGAGGGCCGGAAAATATTTGTGGGCCTAGAACAAGCTCAACATGGAAGATTGCACGTGTACCTGTTGGCCGAAAGTATAAAATTAAGTGTATGAGTTTCCACTCCCAGAATAATGATGTCTGCAATAAGGAATTGGCCACTGGTGCTTGTACGCGAAACACGTATGCCAAGAAAGAGGGAAGTGTCGCACTAAAGCTTCTTGATCCTTTCTTACCTGATATGTCGAGTCTATATTCGACGAATTACTCTTCTCGTACGAAGATTCCGTTTAATGCTGGAAAGCACGATATTCATAACTATTATATCTTTAATGATCGCATCACAAATTTCTACCGCGATCATGCCAGAGGTTATTTTCTATCAACTCTTGTTTCAGAAGATAATGGTGATGAAAAAGAAGCAGAAGATCGTAAGAGAATGGCCGATGAATTTGCCCAGTATGCTTATCGCTACCACTTTTACGCGCCAAAAGTGAGTCGTCTCGATTACTATATTACACCTGGCCTTATCCCTTATTTTGAGATGCTTATAGCTAAGCTGAATAATTTCATGGGGCAAACTCTGGCCAACTTATCTGGTACAGCAGCTTACGCGCTTAAAATGCATAACTACTATCATACAGTAAACGACGGTATTAATGCCTCCACTAATGTCGAGCGTAAGCAGACCCATCGTGGAATCCCAGATGTTCAGCTCAGTAATGGGTTTGGCCAATTTACGAATTGGTTAAGTGGTTTCAGTACAGCTGGTTCAAACTTTCAAGATGCTCTAAATGGTAAGAAGACTCTTGATTCAACAATTAGTGGTAAATTAAAAACAGGTGGAAATTCAACAAACTCTGCGATTTCACGTCTTAGTAAAGGGATTAGAAAACAACTCGATCGAAATGCAAAGAGGCGTACCGATACACAACTTATGAAAGACACTCTTGCAAAACGTGGAAAGAGTGGTGAATTTGCTTCACTTCAGCGTATTGCTGATAAAAGAAGTGCTGAACATAGTGATAACCTATCTTCGCTTACTGATTCATTCCTTAACTCAACTCTAGGTAGTTCCGCAGCTTCTCGAATTAGAAGTCGTATGGCAAACGGTGGCCAAAACGGTGATGGTGCCCTTTCTGGAGAGGGATACAGTCAAGGTGAAATTAACCCAGATGCACTTTCTGCTAGCTCTAAGAGAGGGCGTGGTGGAAATGGTATAGGAGATGGTTCTGGCGGAAATGGGCTTAATGGTGGAGCTGGAGGTGACGGCCTAGGTGCTGATGGAGCGATACCAGCGATTTCATTTGATAATTTAGATGATACAGATGGCCTATTTGACATGGATGATGGCGCTATGGTGATGCTTGGAGATCAGAAAATGACTGCTGGTCAACTTAAGAATTATATTTCAAATATTAAGGATAAACGTGCTAGACAAAATCTATTCCAAAAACAAGATAAGGAATGGGAGCGTGATGGAGTGACTCTATTTGAACTGATCTCTCAGCGCTATCAGCAAACAGCTTTTCCTAAAATGCTTAAGTAGGGTGCCATGCACTTTTGGTTTCGCACTTGCTAAATAAAGTGGAGGCTTCGACATTATCACGCATTTATGAATAGAGTAATAGTAAAAAAGAAGTGCAGCACTTTTGATTTAGCAGTTGCGAAACCAAAAGTGCATGGCACCTTATGATGGCACCTTATGAACCAGCAATCATTAGGTCTTTAAAGAGAATCTTTGGTGTAAAGAGTGAGTGATCACTTGAAGATTCGATTTTGTCTCCAATTAACTCGATTTCACTTAGCATTTTAAAGAAATTTCCGCTTACGGTTACGTCTTTAAAATAACCTTCAATCTCTCCATTATTCCAAACACGGCCACTAACACCTAGCGAGAATTCGCCACTAATAGGTCTAATCCCACTGTGAAGTCCTTGTGCTGTTAGGATTTCAACATAGCGACGAGAGTTGAATTCGTCTTGAGTGTTAGCTCCTGCTTCGATAATAAAGTTTGAAGTTGTTGCACCAAGAGATGATTTTGCTCCACGAGTAGCACAGAAGTTATTCTTAAGCCCTAGCTCTTTTGCTGTGGCGCTATTGTGTAGGAACTGAGCAAGTTTACCATTTTCTAAAAGAGTATTTACCTGCTTCTTCTTGCCTTCGCCGTCAAATGGACAAACGCTATAGCCGCCATTGTAGAAAGGGTCGTCTTTAAACGTTAGGCGAGAATCTGCAACCATTTCTCCTAGTTTATCACGCCATGGATTTGATTTATCAATGGCCGCACGTGCACTAAAGAGAAGCATGAAGCTTGATAGAATATTATCAAATAAATCGATTTCGAAATTTACATCGTAGTCACCAGTTTTAATCTGAGATGCATCGATAAAATTATTGGCAACTTCTAATGAAGTATTAATAACCTTGTCGTAGTCTAGGTCTCTGAAGTCTCTCTTCGTATCTGCAAAATAGTGCATAGCGTTTTTATCGCCTTTTTTTACAAGGGCAGATGTATACGCTGTATATGCCTTAGACTGATGTGTACAAAGAACTCCACGGGAGTTTCCAATGGCAAAGTTTGAAATACCTTCAGCAATTCCATTGTAAGGAGCGCTTTGGCAGTTTTCGTCACGTCGTCTTACTTCTGATTCGAGATAAAGTGATTTTTCGATCATCTCATTTGCATCAGGAGCATGTTCGATATTTGCTACTGGATTAGCATCATCAAGATTAACGCCTTCTTGAATCGTTTGGTACTCATCAACTTTAGAGAATTTTGAATTTTGAGAAGCATTGTAAAGTGTTGTACGAATTGCTTCGTCACTTAAGTCTTCTGTAAAACTCAGGCCAACTCTTTGATCCTTGATGACACGTACTCCTAGTGCACCAGTTTTAGACTTCTTATATTCACTAAGTTCACCTTGTTCGGCCTTAAGTGAAAATGATTCAGAACCAGAAATGATAACATCGACATTATCAATTCCCATGTCTTTGGCCATGTCTAGGGTGCGGTTAATATAATCTTTTTGTAATTGTGTTTTTGTTTTACTCATTACTTACCTCCACCCACTAGAATTTCATCTACTTTCAGGGCAGGTTGTCCTACAGTTGTGTTGACCCCTCCTGATACTGAGCCACAAACACCGGCCGCAAAATCAAGGTTGTCTGAAACCATTGAGATTTGCTTAAGAGTTTCTGGGCCAGTTCCAATTAGAGTTGCACCTTTAACTGCATCACCAATTTTTCCATCTTTGATTTCATAGCCTTCAATCACTGAGAAGTTGAATTCACCAGTTCCTGGACTTACAGAACCACCACCCATTTGAGCACAATAAATACCATGATCGATAGAAGCTATCATATCTTCAAATTTATCTTTTCCAGCTTCAATATAAGTATTTCTCATACGAGATGTCGGAGCATATTTATAAGATTCACGACGAGCAGAGCCTGTTCTTTCATAACCTGTTTTCATTGAACCAAGTTTATCAACCATGAAGCTTGTCAGCTTTCCATCTTTAATAAGTTGAGTTTTTTGTGATTTCATTCCTTCGTCGTCAATATTAATTGAACCCCAGTAGTTTTGGTTTGTTCCATCATCAACGGCACTAACCGCACTAGAAGCAATCATTTGATCCATCTTATCCCAGAAAACTGAAGCTTTTTTGGCAACAGAAGTTGTCTCAAGAAGGTGACCACAGGCTTCATGAAAGATAACTCCACCAAAGCCATTGTCAATTACAACAGGCATTTTACCGGCCGGACAAGGCTTGGCCTTAAGCTTTGTTAAAACTTCTTTTGCTAGCTTTTCAGAAATATACTTAGGGTCTTGGCCTTGAATAAATTCCCAACCAAGCATCGCGCCTGGAGAATATCCTGCACTATCTTGAATTGTTCCGTCACTGGCAATACAGCTTGCTCTTAGACGAACGTAATTTCTTTCATCTGTTACGTGTAGGCCTTCTGAATTGAAAATCTCAATCTCTTGAAAACGTTGACTTGTGCCAATTGGAACTTGTGTGATTTTATCAGTTGTTCCACGAGTAAGGCGATCAATCTCTAGTAGTAGAGGGATTTTTTGATCGAGTGAGATATTATTCTTTAGCCCAGTTTGTACAAAATGGTTTTGTAGTGGTTTTTCATAATTAAAATTCGTTGCTGTTACAACTGGATCACGTAGATCTTTTGCACTTAACGAAGAAACGATATCAAGTAATTCTTCTTTCTTTGTTGAATTCGTATAACCATAGAGAACTTTGGTTCCGTAAAAGAGACGAATTCCAATTCCGAAGTTAATTCCGTTTTCAATATTTTCAACATTAGAACTTTTAATACTGATTGATTCAAATGTCTGGCGATCGACAAAAATTTCTGCAAAGTCAGCGCCGCGAATAAGTGCGAAGTCGATAACTTCCTTTGCAATTGTACTATCTAACATCATTATGTTTCCTCCAAAATATTAGGATATGTTAACAAAGAATATGAAGGATTAAAAGGCTACAAGTGTTCTAAGGCCTAGTTTATGCCGCTTCTTGTTCGTTTTTTTCCTGTTCCTTAAGCTTTTGCTGAACTCGTTTTACACTTGGGCTGTGACGCTCTGAACGATCAGTTGAGCGACGAGTTGTAAGGCTTGTTATACTAACGAGTAGGTCGTTATGACGTGATGAGATTTCATCAAACTGCTCTTTATCAAGTTTATAAATTTCACAATAACCAAGAGCTCGAACATTTGCATTTCTTTTAGTGTCTTGTAGAAGTGCACTTTCACCAAAGAATTGACCTTCATGAAGAGTGGCCACTACATTTCCATCACTGAGTATTACCTCAACGCTACCGTGGCCAATAAGGTACATTTCATGACCAGTTTCACCAATATTGATAATGGTTTGACCAGGGCCGTAGTATTTTTGTTCAAGAGCACCAGCAACCTCTTTTAAACAACTTGACGAAAGAGTCTTAAAGATTGGAAGGTTTCGGATGAGCTTTATATTCATATAAACTGTAAGCTCTCCTTGAAGCGCTTGAGGTAGTTCATTAATGATCTTATTGTCGTTTTCAGTGAGTCTTTTTGTGACAAGGTGATTGTAGTAGCTATAGACATTTTGTTGTAGACGCTCTGGAACATTATAATGCTTCATGAAGCTTACGAGATCATGTATCTTTTCTCTATTTTGTTGCTTATAGCGCTCACCATCTTGAACCATTTTGTTAACTGTACCAATAACGAAACCGTAAACACCAACTCCTAGGATCATAATGACCATAGTAAAGAGGCGTCCTTCATTTGTTGTTGGCGTGATATCACCATATCCAATTGTCGTAAGAGTGGTCACAGTCCAATACATGGCCGTAATATAGTGAGTGGCACGATCTTGGATTAGTGACTGGTCAATAGGTGTGATCATAATCCAGCATAGGCTAATCCAGTGAACAGCGACCATAAAAAGGGTTAGAACAGCTGTGAATTTAATCATCTTAGGTACGAAGGCCAGATTTGAAACCATTTCAAAGAGGCGGGCAATTCTTACAAGACGAAAGAGCCTAAAATAAGTAAAAGCATGGAAACCTAGAGCATAGCTTAGAATGTCGTAGGGAACAGAGGCAATGAGGTCGATTCCAATTAAGACAAACCATTTATTCTTATGGGCCTTTGATGAAAAACTCATATTCTGCGCTCTTTTTTTACGAATTCTTAAAATAAGGTCACTTATAAATAGAGAAGATACTAAGAAGTCGCAAATTAGCTGCCATCCTTGAATCTTGGTTTGAAAAATAAATGAGAAAGGGGCCTCTATGGCCGTAAAGATAACTGCTGCAAAAATAATCGCATTCCATAAAATCTCTTTTTTTGTAATGTGTTTATTGTTGATCATTTTGCTCTTTTAAATGAAATTAGTTAACAGTTCCTTATTAATTACTCGGTTATTTATTAATATTCTTTAAACTTTATTGGCGCTTAGGCAGAATTGTTAAATTTTTGTAAACAATAATTCATCTTATTGACCAAATTTAGAATTACTCTCTATGATATTAAGAATATTATTTTTTAGGAGTTAATCTAAAATGCTAAGAATTGGTTTATTTTTACTTACAAATATTTTGGTTATAGCAACGATCGGTATTGTTCTAAATCTACTTGGAATCCGTGGCTATATGACGGAAGCGGGGATGAATTATAATTCCCTCATTATTATCTGTGCCGTTTGGGGGCTTGGTGGATCTTTTATTTCTTTGGCGTTGTCAAAGTTTATGGCCAAAATGGCCTATCGTATGACAGAGATCTCTCCAAACGATCCAAATTATGGATGGGTTGCTCAATCTGTTCACCAATATGCTCGCGCTAGTGGAATCAAAAACCCTGATGTTTATATTTATAACTCAAATGAAGTGAATGCTTTTGCTACTGGACCTAGTCGTAATAATTCAATGGTTGCTGTTTCAGCGGGTCTTCTACATACAATGAGTCGTGATGAAGCGGAAGGAGTCATTGGTCACGAAGTCGCTCACATTGCCAATGGCGATATGGTGACAATGGCACTAGTTCAGGGGGTTGTTAACGCATTTGTCATGATCTTATCACGTATTGGTGCCATGATAATTTCAAATGCACTTCGTTCTGATGATGAAGAAGGGCCAGGACTTGGACCTTTTGCTCATATGGCACTTGTCTTTGTTCTCGATATTATTTTCGGCCTACTCGCAATGCCAATTACAATGTGGTTCTCACGCTTTCGTGAATATAGAGCAGATGCAGGAAGTGCAAAACTTGCGGGACGTGACAAGATGATTGCGGCCCTTCAAAAACTACAACAAAGTACAAAAATGGTTGATAATTCAGATCCAAATCTAACAGCATTTAAGATCTCTAGTGGGCCATCATTTGCTGAACTTTTTAGTTCCCACCCAAGTCTTGATAAGCGTATTCGCGCGCTTCAATCAGGTATTTAAAAAGCCTTTAAGACTCTATTTTGATTTAAATTGCGTAAAGGCCTCTAAGATATTCATGCCCCTTTTCACATTTGAACTTGGGGCATGGTTAATCACAATTCCATCACAAGGTGCTAAAATAGGGGAGATGACTTCTTCTAGGCTTTCGAGTTTATCGAAATGATAGATACTCATAACCTTCTCTCCTTTCTTAAACATCTCTCCTGGTGCCTTATGATACTCAATAAAGCCTGCGCTAGGAGCAAAGAATCCTTTATAGTTTTTTAATTCACAAAAATACTGTGTATTCTTCTTTGTATTGATTTCATCCGCATCGATGACACCTCTTTTAATTAGATAGTTAAAGATATTGATGGCATCAATTTGTCCGGCCTTTGAGTCAATTAATTCTTCACTTCCTAGCTCAAGTGTATAGGCTTCAAAAGTGTTCTCGCTCTTGTGGGTTTCGTGAAATTTTACCCATGGATAAAAACTTGCTTCATCCATTGCTCCTCCAAATTCTGGCGGAATTACTAAGTGAAATGGAAAATTTAGTTCTGCCATTTTTTCTTCTAAGAAGTCTGGCCCATAGATGTAGCGACAGCCAACTCCCGCAGTATGTAAGTCTAAAACAATATCCGCATCACTTGCAAGTTCCTGAAGATAAATAAAGAGGTTTTTATTTTCATCAATTCCATAGGCCTTGTGAAAATTTCTATACTCAATAATTTTGGCCTTTAGTAGCTTTTTATACGCTTGCTTATTTTCACATGCTTTTATTTCATCTTCGCTGATAAGTCCTTGTCCTTCTTTTTGATCAAAGAAATTTAGGTACATGCGATTCCAATTATCACCGGTAATAGGATTAAAGCGTCCATAAGTATAGGTGCCCATCTTAATTGAAGTTGCATATGGATTTGCATTTGGCACCATTCGTATTCTTGCGTTAATATGTTCATCTTCTAATAAGTTTAGAAGCTTAAAAATGACCATATTTCCTTGTAGCTCAGCACCGTGAACATTTGCTTGTATATAGATTGTTGGTGCACTCTCATCAACTTTGTCAGGAACTAGATCATAAATATTAAGTTGGTACTGGGCGTGATTTGTTTCATCGATATTTATAATTTTCTTTTCTAGATTCCAATTAGACATGATCAACTCCCTAATGCCTCTTTTATAAGTCACTAAATATTCGATTTTTAATAGATAACCTCTTAATTATACATTAAAACTCGTAAGTTGTTTGAATTAATCAAAATTTAAATAATAATTAAGTAATTCTAGGTAGCAAGACGATAAGGTAGCGATGGTAAAAATAAGTCGACTTTTATATTCAGCTTTTCTTGTGCTAGCAGTAGTTGTGTCCACAACTGCAAGCGCTAAAAGAAGTCAAAGGGTTTATACTCTTGATTTAACTAGGCCCGAGCATAAGAATTTTCTTACATTGCAGTACTATCATAATTCCATTGTCGACTTTCACGAAAATATTGAAAACGCTCGAAAATATAAGAATCGCTATACTTTTCAATTTCTAATTGATGATGCCTATGCAGCGTCGAATGACTGTTTTCTTGCGGGACATAAATCAACTCTCGCCAATGGAAAATGCCAGATTCCAAGAAAGATATCTTGTGAAAAAAGTTTTTTTGGTAATCGAATTTTAAAAGTTAGGTGTAATCCTTTACTTTTTGGGCCTGGTCAAGATGGGCAAGGCGCCTGTGTAAATGCACGTCAAAAGGGAAGAAATAGTTCTAATTTTGGAACTAGTGCTTGTAAGAACTCAGCAAGTGAATACACAACGCCTCAGATTGTTAAGGATCTTTTATCAGACGAAAAGAAAATGGAGGCCTTTGATAATTTAGCTTCTCAAGTCGAGGAGTTTTGTCGCCATAATGTTGCCGATGCTGCCTGTATAGCTCAAAAAGAGAGAATTGCTAAGATTAAAGATTCAGTAGCAAAAGCAAAGGAAAATCAAGAAGGTTTAGAAAAAGGGATTGGCCTAGGGCTTTCAAAAGGTGTTGGAATTCTTTCTCGCTGTGAAAAAGACTACCGTGCAGAAGCTGAGGATAATACGCTAGGAACATTCTTTATGAGTTCACGTAATATTGGTGATACTCTTGTACAAGTTTCTTGTAGTAGTGATCAAATCGTTCAAAGTGTAAGTAGTTCTGAATTAGATACACTTTCAAAAGACTTTGATCGTATAAGAAAACACTCTTCAATTAAGTCCCTTTTAGATGATGGCCTAAAAATTGGAAGTGAGCTTTCAATGAAGAACTATATTCTTCATAAGCTAAAGTCTAAAGGTGTAAATGAGTCAAGCTTAGATCATGCTATAGATGATATTCTTAAAGAAGCACAAGAATTTGGTCAAGGGCCATTCCTAGGTATCCTTAATAGTGCGAAAGAAGAATTTAAGAAGGCCATAGCTGAAGGCAAAATCAAAAAGACAAATAAGGGAGAGTTGAGATCTAAGGTAAACGATCTCCTTGATGGTATAAATAAGCAATGTGAAAATATTAAGAAAAAGTTTCCATGTGTAACGTCTTCACAAACCGGTAATTACTATATGGGCAAGCTCCCATATTGTGCCTCAGTGAGGAGCACTCAAAACTATAAAGACTTTATTGCTTCTGAACAAAATAATTATATTTCTAATATGATTAATTTTTCGAATGAAAACCCTGATTTTAGAAAGTATTATGCTACTAAAGAGTTTCGTTCTAAATTTCATGCTCCTTCAAATGACTTTGCAAAAGATTGTTCTGAGAAAACTTCTTTATTCGGTACGAGTAAACCTGCAAGTGCTATTTCAACTAGTGATTTTGAAGATCTTGATAAGACAGTAAGTAAGAATATGCTTGAGGATTTAGCAGACTTAGAAGACAAGATTCCCTCTTCCTCTAAAGATATAGATGATTTGGATGAAGACCTAAAGGACCTACTTAAATATAGGCCATATCTAATTGCACAGGCCTTTAAAAATAATAGAGTTATCCCAGGGCTTCAGGATATGCAGGCATCGTTCTTATGTAGTCAAATGCGTGATATTTATACAAATGATGAAACATGGAAGCTTGCAAATGTTACTATGGCCGGCGCCGGTATGGCCCTGTCGGGTGTCCTAGTTGCTACAGGGATTGGAAGTCCTGTCGGGGTTGCTCTTGCTACAGCAAGTTCTGCATTAATCGTTGGTGAAGCGGCCGTAGGTGTAAGAGAAATTAATGATGCTAATAAACAGCTTGATACAACAGATACAAAGCACTCACTTGGCCTTTCTTCAACAGAAGAAAATATAGAGTCCGTTGCAGCTGCAGAGTCTCAAAAGCTTGGTGGACAAATTGCTGTTGGCCTATCCCTCGTTAGTGTTGCAACTGATAGCATTGCTGTTGCTAAATATGGTGCAGATGCCTTAAATGCTGCACGAGCTGGGAGCAACGCTGGTACTACAGGTGAAGCTGTAGTTAATACAGTTAAAGGTACTCAGGTTGCAACAACAACGACAAGTGTATCTCCTTCGCCAATTGGAATCTTAAATGCTAGAACGTCGCTGAATACTGCAAGGCCAGCACCTGTTTTAGCTCTACCTCCTCCAAAAGCTCTTGGACTACCGGCACCAAACTCTACTGGTAAAGCAGTTGCTGTTGTTGATAATCAGTCACAAGTTCCTGCAATGCTAAGAAGAATTGAAAACCAATCCGGAAGTAAGTTAACTAACGTTAGGTTCTTATCTGATAAGGTTATTCCAGAGGTGAGAAGCTATATTAGTGGATTCGAGGAAGCCGCTAACCCTAATGTTGTTTTCTACACGCGTTTAGGAAAGCGTATGGAAACATTAAAAGAAGGAAAATTGCTAGAGGACGGTAGTGGTCTAATTATTAATAAAGGTTCTGATAATTATCAGGCAATTATTGATTCAGGGCTAGGAACAGTTACTGATAAAGGTGTTGTCCTAAAGTTTGGTGTTGATATTGATAATATTAAAATTTTAACAGATGCTAAAACGGCCCAGGGCCAAGTGATGAGAGCGGAAAGACACTTTGTTTTCAAAGAGACTCAACTTCCTAAAATGAATGGTGTTGTTAACGGCCTTGATGATGTTAAGGATAGAGTCTACGACTTTTCTGGTTTAAGTGATCTTCAAAAGGCAACAGCTTATCACAATATTGAGAGTAAAGTTGCTCGAGGAGAGCGTCTAAGTGATATGGATTTACTTGCTTTGGCCTATCGTAAGGATGTTGCTAAAGGTGGTGAGCAAAGAGCACAGGGAATACTTGATCTTATTACAACAAGAGATCCTTCTTTAGTTGATAAATTAATAAGTGGATCAAGTGCGACCTCTACTGCTCGTCGTGAGGTTCTTAGGCAGGCCGTAAACTCTGGTAAGCCTTCAACGCCACAAATAGCATCAACTGCTTCAAATGCTTTAAATACGAGAGCTGCTAGTGTTACGCACGTAACTCCACAAAGTGCAATTTCAAGTGAAAAAGTGATCGCCCTTCCTGCTCCTACACAAGCAAATGTACCAGCACCGGTCAAAGAGAATATCCTTAAAGCAACAGGACAACGTATTGTTGATAGTGCAAGACAACTTGCTCACACAATTGCAAGAACTGATGATAAGGTCGAGCTCATTAAGGCCGCAAATAAGAAGGCAAGTGATGCAAAAACGGCCAGTGATACTAAGACTGCTGTAAATGATGGTATTACAATTGAAGGTGAGTATACTGATATTACTAATCAAGTTAATGCACCAAAATTAAATGGACCAAGTCTAACTTCTAATAATACTGGAACGACAACTCCGGCCATCTTAAGAAACCCTGGCATTGTGCAAGGAGCAGTTCACACGACAAATGCTTCAGCAGCTATTACTCAAGTCGTTAATACTGTTGTAGATGAAATTAATGCTAATGAAGATGTTATTATACATGACCCTAATGTTGTTGAGCCTATTCCACCAGTAGACCCAGAACCTAACAATACAGATATTATAGCGGATGAAGTTGATGCTGATCTCTTAATTGATTTTAATGGTTCAAAACCGGCCATTACTGTAACCTTTACAAATGAAAAGATTAAGGCCTGTAAAATCAAAAAGACTTACTTCGAAGAAGATGAAGATGGCAACCGCAAAGAAAAAGTAAGCACTCTAAACTCATCACTTGAAAGTGCAAAAGAGTATGAGCTGTCTTCATATGACTATGATTATATTGTTTCTGTAGAATGTAAGGTTGCTGAGAGCGATTTTAAATTAGTAACTAGCGATAGTTTTAGTGACTCTGAAATCAGTATTTCTGGATTAAGTGATGGTAAGGCCGAGTATGTTGTCACTAAGTGTGATGGTGATAATTGTAGTTCTGAGGACTCTACTGGTCCAGGCCGTGGTGTTCCAAGACTTACACCTGCACAGCTAAGACAAATGGCACCGCCAAATATTCAACTAGAAAATATTCCAATTCTTAATACACTCTAGGAGTAAGGTTACTCGAGCCAATCTGTACTTGTTTTGATTGTTCGAGGAATCATTACGTCTCCTTTATATGAGACAACTTCTGCTGGTAGGTTATGACATAAGAAAAAAGGCATACTTTCTGTAAAACCATAAGCTCCGCATTGTGAGAAGACTAACCAGTCCCCATAATCACAATCTTTTGGTAGCTCAAAAATACCAAGTTTATCTAGAGACGTACATAAAGGTCCATGAACATGAAATTTTGTCGTTTCTTTTGACTTCTTATCTTCGTTTAAAACACGACAAGGAAATGCCTGATCAGTAAGGGCCGGACGTGCAATATGATTGATACCGCCGTCAAGAACAAGAATTTCTTGGCCACGAACATTTTTACGATCAATAATTTGGCTTAAGTAAATCCCACATTCTCCAACGGCAAAGCGCCCAAGTTCCATCCAAATTTTCTTTAAATTGTGCTTGGCCTTTAAACGCATAAGTGCCGCATTGATCTTTTTAAAATCAATTCTCTCGTCTTGATTTTGATAGGCAATACCAAGGCCACCTCCAAGGTCGATGACTTCAGGCGTGATATTCATTTTGTTTGCTAGGGTACTTATGCGCTCACATGTCTTATCCCAGACTTCCTCAAGTCTTTTAGAATCCAAAATATTACCCCACTGAAATACGTGAAAGCCAATGGCCTCAATGTTTTTATATTCAGATAGGTTAATCGTAGACCATGTGGCCTCATCAAGGCCAAAGGCCGTAACTTCATCACCGCCTAGAACAGATTTTTCTTGTGAGTCCCACTCAAGTTGTACTCTTAAAAGTGCACGGGCCTTAATCCCAAGCTTTTTAGCTTGTTCATCAAGCCACTTTAATTGATAGAGACTTTCTACAACAACACAGTTAATTTCATGTTCTAAAAGTGTGCGAATATAACCACGTGACTTACTTGGGCCAGTTGAAATGATATCACTAGACTTCACTCCACTGGCCACGACTTGTGTAAGCTCTCCCTTAGATGCGACGTCTACGCCGATACCAAGGTTTCTAATAAGTTTTAAAATCGAAGACAGGGGATTGGCCTTGCATGCGTAGTAAAGCTTAATGCTGTCATCTTTATTATCAGTAATATAACGTAGGTGCTCTTCGAGGGCATCTAGATCATAAAAATAAAATGATGAATCCAATCTCTTTGTTAACTTCGTTAAAACTTTTTCCATTCTAATATTTGCCTTATCTTAAAAATGCTTCTAGCTCAAGTGAGGCATCAGATTTTTCATCACGGTATTTAACAATCATGGCACAATTCATTGAAAGTCCCATATCCCTTGCCCATGAAAGTTTTTCGTTAACAGGTCTTGTTCCAGGAACAACGATAGCACCTTCTGGAATCGGCTCTCCTGGTTCTAATCTTCTTTCATTAACACAGTCGTATACTGGAACACCTTTTGATAAAATTACGCCTGGAGCGATAACAGCGCGTTTTAATACTTGGATACCTTCAACGATAACGGCACCGGCACCAATAAAGGCATCGTCTTCAATAATTACTGGAGCAAGTCCGATTGGCTCTAGAACACCACCAATTTGAACTCCTGCACTGAGGTGTACATTCTTTCCAATTTGAGCACATGAGCCAACTAGGGCATGAGAATCAACCATCGTCCCTTCATCAACATATGCTCCAATATTAATATAAGCAGGTGGCATGATAATAACACCGCTTGAAACATAGGCACCACGACGAACACTTGAACCACCTGGTACCATGCGAACACCGCGGTCTTCAGTAAATTTTTGGGCCGGTATATTGTGCTTGTCGACAAATCCTGGCCAGCCAAATTGTGATTGTTCAACATTTTTTCCGGCCTTGAAAACTTCAAGAATCATTTGTTTTACTTCAGTGTTAGCAACCCATTTACCATCAACTTTTGAAGCTGATCTTAGAGTTCCACTTTCAAGTCCTGCTAAAATTTCATCTACAGTCATTATTACTTTCTCCAACTTTGAATATTTTTATTTGCGTTTAAAACATTAGTTTCTAATCTCATATCTTTGATTGAAAGTGGCGGACGAAGACTTGCATCTTTGATTTGTCCATTTTCTTTCATTAACCATTTTGCAGGTACTGGGTTTGAAGCAACAAACATGGTATTGCTTGATTCGACCCACATATTTGATTCTTCTTCACTTAATTCGCCGCCTAAGCAAGCGACAGTGTATGCGTGTGTTTGGGCAGGCCATGGGTTTGAAGCGACTGAAACTAGTCCTTTGGCCCCTAGAGGTGCAAATTCTGGTAACATTCCATCGTCACCACTGTAAACTCGACCTAACTCACCAGCTGCTTCAACATATTTTGCAAATTTCTCTGGGCTTCCACTTGCTTCCTTAATGGCCCAAAATTGTTTGTGCTTATTTAGGCGTTTAACGGCCTCAAATGATAATTCAATTCCTGCACGAGAAGGAACATTATAGAGCATGACAGGTTTATTTGAGACGTCCATAAGAGTTTTAAACCACTGATACTGTCCTTCAGCTCCTGGCTTTGCATAAAGAGGGGTAACCATAAGATAGGCGTCAATATTAAGTCCATCTAAGTATGAAACCCACTCACATGTTTCAGTAAGGTTGATTCCACCAACACCACACATCAGTGGTACCTTTAATTCTAGATCGATAACAAAGTTAAGAATATTCTTTCTTTCTTCAAGATTGAGGTTTAATGCCTCACCAGTTGAGCCTAGGATTAGAATCCCATTTCCAGCGGCTTCTTGTTCTCTAAGAATTGATTCAAGGGAATCAAGATCAATTGTTAGATCTGAGTTTAGGGGAGTGATCACCGCCGTCCATAAAGGTGTTGAATTTATATAGTCATGATTTGCCATCTTAATAGCTCCTTGATTTAGATTTCTCTTATTACTTGTCGTGCAATGTCACTAAAGTCGTGTAGTCCAGGACTAAGATTTTTTACGCGCTGACAGGCCCAAAGAGCTCCTGCCGCAAAAATTTTACGATCCTTAGCTTCGTGTTTTATTGTAATATATTCATTTGGAGTATCAATCTTTAATTCGTGAATTCCAATAATATCACCAGTTCTTTCGCTAGTAATAGTTGAGTCTTTATCTAACCATTCTTGCCACGAAAGTGCCGTACCACTAGGTGCATCTAATTTCTTTGTATGATGGACTTCATGAATTTCATATTTTAGATCCTTAGCAGGAAAGAGAGCTTGTGCCTTGGCCGCAATTCGGATCATTTCTTTGGCCAAATTCATGCCTAGGCTAAAGTTTGTGGCCTTAATCCAAGGAGACTTAATTTTACTTACAAGCTCAGGTGTCCATGCAAAACCAGTAGAACCAGTTACTACGCAGATTCCTGACTCGCTTAATAATTTAAAATAGTGCTCTAAAAATACATCACCATTCAAAAAAGAGAGGACTATATCAAATCTATTAAGATCATCTTTCTTTAAAGGGTTTTTTGAGTCAAAAACTTCTAGTTCAATATACGAATACTCTTGTGATTTACATAGTTCAATAACTTTTGAACCAGTCTTTCCTTTTCCTAAAAGTGCAATTTTCATTAAATGAATTCCTTGTGTAATCTTTGAATTGTTTCGTCAGCATCATTCTTACCTACTAAGAAACAAAAATTATGCTTACTAGCACCTAAGCAAATCATACGAACATTAATTCCATCAATTGCATTAAAAATTCGTGCTGCAATATTTGGTGTGTGATTGATTTCGTTTCCAATAAGACTTACTAATGTTAAATCCTTTTCTACTTTTACGCTACAAAGCTCAGATAAACGATCTATAATCTTCTTATTTAATAAAGCACTATCATCTAAAGTAAGTGCTACTGAAATCTCTGATGTTGTTATTGAATCAATACTGACTTTAAACTCGTTAAAGATTTTGAAAATTTCAAATAAAAATCCATGTGCTTGGAGCATTTTTGGGGTCGATAATGTGACAAGGCTTTGCTCACGTCTTAAGGCCATGGCACGAATTAACGGCGCAGATTGAGTTTGTGCTTTAATCCATGTTCCTGGTTCATTTGGTTCATAGCTCGATCCAACAAAGACCTTAATCCCAGCACGTAATGCCGGGGTTAAGGTCGTTGGATGAAGTATTTTTGCACCAAAAGTTGCCAGCTCGGCCGCTTCAGAAAATGTAATTTCATTTAAAAGTTTTGCTTCTTTAACAATTCTAGGGTCTGTTGTTGCAATACCTGCAACATCAGTCCAAATTTGAAGTGTGTCGGCACCCATGGCCTCTGCAATGAGTGCCGCAGAATAATCTGAACCACCTCGTCCTAAAGTTGTTGTTAACCCTTCGCTAGTTGCTCCAATAAAGCCCTGTGAAACATAGACGATGTCACCATATTTTGCGTTAACTAATAACTTATCTGCACGGGCCTTAGTCTCTTTAATGTCAGGAGAGGACTTGGTAAAACTGTCGTCTGTAACAAGTACCTGACGTATATCAAATAATTCAACTCTCTTGTTCGATGCTGACTGTTCTGTGATACGTGCTAGTACCTCACTAAAAACAAGAGATGAAAGCCGTTCTCCAAGACTTACTAATGAGTCATATGCTCGATTTGAACATTCTCTTAAAAGGAGCATCCCCTTGGCAATCATATTAACTTCTGAAAGAAGTTGAGTCATATCATCTTTTAAACTCTCTGTAGCTTGCATATCTTGAAGGATTTCACGATGTTTATCTTCTATTTCAAGAATAAGTTCATTCACGCGGGTCTCGTCACCAGCAGGTGCTTTTTTAGATATCTCCACAAGAAGATTTGTAACACCATAGACAGCTGAAACGATGACCATATTGGCACCTTTATTAACACTGATCTGCGCAGATCGAGTCATGGCCTCCAGGTTTGCCATCGAGGATCCACCAAATTTCGCAACAATAACTTCATTTGTATGAGTTGACATAAGTCTCCAAAGTAAAAACGTTTAAAGCTTTAAAATTAAGATAATTGTATGTAGGAGAATCAAGAAATGCAAAAAACATCAAGCTAACAGATCTAAGCTAACATTTGCATTTGAAGCTCTCCACATAACTAAATCCTAATTTCGTTAATTAAAATTTACTATATGACAGTCCTAAGGCTTCTCCCTTAGTGACCAATAAGACAAGTTGCACACTCTGGCCTTATTTCGGCAATATTCCCATTGTGTTGACTGATAACGGACTAAAATAGTTGTGCACCCTTATCAACACGCTCTGAACACTGCGCCTCTTCAATTGAAATTAATTGTAGTAGATAGACACATTGATGTCTATACATTTATAATTTTGGCCATAAATAAATAAAAAAGGCCGTAGCCTATGGAGATACATATGAAAAAAGTAGGAATTATTGGTTGGCGTGGAATGGTTGGATCTGTTCTCTTAGAGAGAATGGAGAGCGAAGGAGACTTTGCCAAAATTGATCCATACTTCTTTTCGACTTCTCAGGCAGGCCAAGTTGGGCCACTTATTTATAATGCTACACACACTCTTAAAGATGCAAATAATATCTCAGAACTTGCTGATATGGATATTATCATCTCTTGCCAAGGCGGAGATTATACAAAGCAAGTACGCCCAGAACTTGAAAAAGTTAACTGGCGAGGTTTTTGGATTGACGCTGCTTCTGCAAAGAGAATGGATGATGACTCACTAATTATTTTAGATCCAGTCAACCGCGATATCATTGACAAGGCCCTTAATGATGGAATTAAAAATTTTGTAGGTGGAAACTGTACCGTTAGCTTGATGCTTATGGGAATTGGAAGCCTCTTCCAAGAAGGCCTTGTTGAGTGGATGAGTACTATGTCTTATCAGGCTGCTTCTGGTGGTGGCGCTCGTCATATGAAAGAGCTTCTAACTCAAATGGAAGTAATTGGAAATATGGCCAAGCCTCTAATGGATGGGCCAATTCTTCAACTCGATCAAAATATCTCTAATCTTTTAAAAAGTAACGAGCTAGAAAGTGATTGTTTTGGTGTTCCTCTAGCGCTTAATTTAATCCCTTGGATTGATAGTGGCGTCGAAGATGGCCAGACACGTGAAGAGTGGAAAGCATTTAGTGAAACAAATAAGATCTTAGGACGTTCTAAGAATCCAATTCCTATTGATGGGACTTGTGTAAGAGTTGGTGCCTTAAGGTCACATTCTCAAGCATTAACAGTAAAGCTTAATAAATCAGTAGATCTTAAAACAATAGAAGACATGATTAGGAACTTTTCTGAGTATACTGAGTTTGTTGAAAATACACCAGAGGCCACACGTGAAAAACTCAACCCACGCTATGTTTCAGGAACACTTAAGACGACTGTTGGCCGAGTACGTAAGATGCACATGGGGGATGAGTACCTAAATATCTTTACAAGTGGTGATCAACTTCTTTGGGGAGCGGCAGAGCCATTAAGAAGAATGCTTAATATCGTGCTATAATAGATTTATGGAATTAGATTATAATAAATTAGTTAAAGATTTTTATGAAAATGGCTTTTGCATTGTAGAGGGCCTTTTTGATTTTTCGGAAATTAAGCGCATCAAGCGCTCGTTTGATAACTTATATGAAGCATCTCAAACGATAGAAGAAACTCAGATGCTAAAGCTAGCACAATTCGTTTTTGACAAGAGTGCTTTAAACCGTATCGTTTGGTGTGGCGGTTATGATGAACATCTTCTTGATATAGGTGCTGACAAGAAAATTCTAAATATTGTAGGTAGGATACTAGAGTCAAACGAATTAGTTCAGCTTATTAATCAGGCCCACTTTAAGCTACCGGGACAAATTGTTGAATTTAAGTGGCATCAAGATAGTGAACATCGTCGATATGGAACAGAGCTGTGGGAAGATGTTGATGGGCGAGGCAGTTACGTTCAAACAGTAATGGCCATTGATGATATGAATTCTCTCAATGGACCTCTTAAGTTCATCCCAAAATCGCATCTTCAAGGTCATCTTAATTATAAGGAAGATCCAAGTATTATTGATGATCTTCTCGAAAAACTTCCGGCCATTGATCTAAAGCTTAAGGCCGGTGATGTTGCTTTCTTTGGCCCCTATACTTTTCATTCTTCATCACTTAATAAAACAGATTCACCTCGTAGAGTTTTAATTAATGGTTATGCACAGCCAGGTGCAAATAAGAGAGAGTATCCTGGGGCTGGTTTTGGTAGGCGACTTACACTTTAAGTTTTTAACCTTAATTCACGATTATTAAGTTCATCGCTATTTTGCTTGCGCTATATTGTGACTATGCACACAATAAAACAAGGAAATAGCGATGAGCAAAACGAATTATAAGAAGTATCTTTTCCCTGTCTTAGGGGCAGTTCTTGCTATCTCTTGGATATCAACTGTCACTTACCTTGTACAAACGAATACACCTGAAAGCTATCGAACGCATCTTTCGCAAAAGGCCATTGATAAAATCTACTACGGTAAAGAACGTGGTAGTAATGAGAGATCTATTGCTTCTGTCCCAGTTAACGATGATCCACTTTTAAAAGAGGCCTATTCACTTGGACTAAGTGCATACCTTTGGGGCTCAACACTTGTTAGAATGGAAAATATCGCACGTATTTATACTGACGTTACACAAAAGCAGCCTGAAACAAGCTTCCGTGCACCTTTAAACGAATTTGGTCACTCTAGACGTCTGCCAGGTCCGACAGATACCGATATGCCTACCGCTAATCAGGACACTCTTTATTCAAGTGCTATTTTAGACTTAAACCAGTCACCAATGGTGCTATCCATTCCTACAATTAAAGATCGCTACTATGTTATTAATATTTTCGATATGTGGCATAACCTAATTAAGTATGTGGGAACCAGAGCAACAGGGACAAATGCACAAAAGTACTTAATAGTGGCACCAAATACAATTGGATTGTACAAGAATGACAAGAGACTCTCAGAGTTTACTATCATTGAGGCCTCAACATCGAAAGTTTGGCTTTGGGGACGTACACAGGTTTTTAAGTCAGAGGATATGAATAAAGAACTCACTGAAGTTCACAAGATTCAGGATCAATATAAACTTACTGAGCTAGACGAGTACTTGGGAAATAAAAAACGCGTGCGTATTTATCCGCTAGAAAAACGTATTGGAGGTGATAGTGACCCTCTAAGATTTTTTAAAGAGCTAGGAGAGTATTTAAAGGTAAACCCAGTCACTGATAAAGAGCGGGCGCTATTTGGACAATTTAAAAAGATTGGCATTACAAAAGATGGGTTCAAAAAAGAGATGCTCACGCAGTCCGTACAAGATATTTTAGCTCAGGTTTTAAACGATGGCCCACAAGTTAGTGCAGCACAAATCAGAAATCCAGCTAATACAAAATTTGCTAATGGTTGGAGTTATGTTTTTGGGCTAGATAATTTTGGGGATGATTATGCTCTACGCTCAATGGTTTCACATTCATACCTTGGTGGACAGGGAGAAAAGGAGGCCTTGTATCCTTTAGCCGAGATTGATATCAAAGGTAATAAGCTTACAGGCTCTAAAATGTATCGAATTCGCTTTAAGACTGAACCAAAGGTTAGAGCTTTCTGGTCTGTCACAGTCTACGATAGTGTTAGCAAAATGCTTATTAAAAATGATCTCGAACGTTATTCATTGAATAACAGTAGTAACCTAACTAAAAAACCTGATGGTTCATTTGAACTTTATTTGTCAAATCGCATGCCAATGGATGAAAAACAGAAAGCAAATTGGTTAGCAACCCCAAAAGGCAATTTCTATGTCATCATGAGATTGTATATTCCATCAAAAAAGATTCTCGATTTGAAATGGAAGGTTCCAGGCATTGAGCCAGTTGAACCAAAAGTTATTTCAATGAAGTAGGTTGTGCAATGGTTTATAAGAATTTTTTTAAAATCAGAAATACTATCCTATCAGTTGTGGCCATCGTCTTATGGGTGGCCTTTATTACTTATATGATTATTGAGCGTGATAAGCCTGAGCGTACACCGGCATCTGCTAAAGATGATATACAACAAGAGAAGAAAAGGCCTAAACCCCATAGTCTATATCGCAACTAATGTCTCTGTTTTTTACACCTATGTAGAAATGTTAAAAATTTTAAGAAGAACACTTGATTTTGCTATATTCAGTCTATGCGTTTCTTATTATTACTTATCCTCTTTTCAATTTTTAGTGTGAATTATTCCTACGCACAGGAATATGGCCTACTTGATTTAAATAATGGGGTGTTGTCAAAGAGAAGTGTTGACCATTACCTAAGGCCATTTCAAACAGATGGTTGTTCATCAATTTCTCCTCAGGGAACATTTAATGCACCTAAACTGTGGCAGCATTGTTGTATTGAACATGATGTTAGTTACTGGATGGGTGGAACTCTAATGGAAAAAATAACGGCCGACGAAGAACTTAAACAATGTGTTTCAGATGTGTTCTCTAGTATTTTTGGTAAGGCCATGCAGGTTGCTGTCTATATCGGTGGCAATCCATCATTTCACACAGGTTATGCCTGGGGCTATGGCTGGAACCATATTAGAGGCTATCATGATCTCACAATACGAGATAAGAATGAAATTTCACAAAAAATGCCTAAGGATCCACAAGGACAAGAAATCGTTGAATTAGGTTTTGATAAAGAAAGAATCCCACTTAAAAATGATAATCTTTGCTTAGAAGAAGTAAATGATTTTCTTGAGAAGCGTATTAAGAAAAAAGTTAATATTAATGTAATTAAAGAAATCGATAAATTTGTCTCTAATGGCTTCTTTCTTGAAGCAGATAATTGTAAAGGCACAATCAGAGCGATTATGAAACGTGGAGTAAGTCATAATGACTGTCGTGATATACCATTTGAAAATAAATGGAAGCGTACTCTCAAGTCAATTGAGGCCACTGGCGAGTGTGGCGAAATCTATGGACGTATATACTTAGCAAAGTAATCATCCATCTTATGCTTAACCTTTGGCGCTAGCCAAATTGTGGCAATCATATTTGGAATGGCCATCAGGGCAAAGCCAATATCCATAGCATTTACCATGTCTTCCGGTGCAGATATTGCTCCTAAAAGAACTGTTGAGGCATAAAAGATAGCGAAGGTTAATTTCGCGCCTAGGAGTGGTAATCCTCCAAAGAGAAAGTCCCAACATTTCTCACAATAATTTGAACATCCGATAATAGTCGATAATGCAAATAGAATAATTGATAGTCCTAATAGGTGTGAGCCCATAACTCCAAAATTTTTCACAAAGGCCATTTGAGTTATAAGAACGCCATTTGAGCCTTGTAGCTCCTCAGGAGTAAGCGAGCTTAGGATAACAATTGAAGTCATCGTACAAACGAGAATAGTATCAATGAATGGGCCAACCATTGCAACAAGGCCTTCGGCCACAGGCTCACTCGTTTTGGCATTTCCGTGGGCCAATGGTGCTGTGCCAACACCGGCCTCATTTGAATATGTTGCTCTTTTAATACCTGTTTTAAAAATGTGGATAACGGCCAGGCCAGATGCTCCACCTACGGCCGCACGTCCATTGATGGCCTCATTAAAGATGAGATAGAACACATCCACAACACTTGATAGATTCATGATAATGATAGCAATAGCACAACCAACATAAAGTAAGCACATGGCCGGAACAATTTTAGATGTCGCCCCACCAATTCTTCGTACACCACCCATAAGGATGTAAATTATTAATAAGGCGGCTACTATTCCCGTTATATAAGTTGGGATACTGTAATTCGATTCAATAAAGGTTGCCATTTGATTCGTGTTAAAAATTCCTAGAGTACCAATGAGACCTGCCAGCGCAAAGAAGTAAGCAAGGAAGTGCATATACTTTGGTAGCGCCTGCATGATAGTATACATCGGTCCACCTTGAATTTCTCCGTGGTGATCATTTTTTCGATACATAACGGCCAGCGTACACTCGAAGAATTTGGTATTCATTCCAATAAGAGCACCGACCCACATCCAAAATATTGCACCAGGGCCACCTTGTGAAATCGCCACCGCAACTCCTGCAACATTTCCCATCCCAACAGTTGAGGCAAGGGCATTTGTTAGGGCCTTAAAGTGTGAAATTTGTCCTTTACTCTCATCATCATGAGCGTGGTGATACTTTCCTGCAATAAGCTTTAGCGCATGCATGAAGCCTGCAAGCATTTTAAAGCGAGAGATGGCCACAAGATATAAACCACCTCCAACAAGTAACATCACTAATGGTAGCCCCCAAAGGATATCTACAGTTTGCGCAAGAAATACAGAAATATCCATATAATTTCCTATGATAATTGAGTAATAAAACTTATTTAAAATCTTTCCACAAAATGACATAAATGGCCAATTACTTTACGGACCATTACGAGTTTACAAAATTAACTATAATTAAGGCCAAGACTTTTATATTAGGACCTATGAGAATTATCTTAAGCCTATGCTTTTTAACTATATTCTTATCCTGTCACAATCAGGATACTGAGCTTCTAATTAAATCAAATAAGATGATTTATGGTGAAGATAATCGCCGTGAAGTAAGTAAGAATATTGTCTCTGAAGCGACTGCTGCGATAATACATAAAGATAACTTGGGACGCTTTGAGAGCATTCAAGAGCGCTCAAACTTATGCCCAAACGAAAAATTCGCCAAGCAAAATTCAATTGGCGAGTGCAGCTCCTTTCTAATTTCTGAAAACAAGATGATGACCGCGGGCCACTGTGTATTCCTAAATGATGGTGATCAGTATAATTTCTGTGAAAATTTTGTCTTTGTTTTCGACTACACAAACAAGAGTTCAAACTTTAAAAAGGTTTATGAGTGTGAAAAAGTGACTCATGTGCTCTTTGATGTTGAGGAAGACGCGGATGTTGCTATCATCGCATTAAAAGAATCAGTCTCACACTCAATGCCTTTAAAACTGTCGACAGATTTCAAAGAAGAAGAAAAGTTGATTACCGTAGGAAGCCCACTTGGAGCACCGTTAAAGATAGTCGACCGAGGTAAGGTTGAATATGATAATGGGCCAACTTTAGAGTATAACCTCGATGTCTTTGGTGGAAACTCTGGCTCGGCCATTTATAGTCTTGATCAAAATGCAGTTATAGGAGTCCATACATTTGGATCAGGCTGGTCACTAGTTATGGATAAGGCCAACAATTGTATGCGCTATAATCGCTGCAAACAAGACTCACAAGACCCTCTATGTATGAGTAAGGGAGGCTTTGCTGGTGGAATGCCAATTCGAGAAGTCCCTGCATATTTTCTAAATGATCTAAATTAATAAAGTTGGCATTCTAGTTGCACCATATACCCTAAGAAATCTTTGAGAGAGGTATAAGGTGTTTAAATCTAAGTTTCTACTAGCAATTCTTTTGACAGTGACCATTTTTTCGACACAACTGCAGGCCAAGCCGATGCACAGTGGAGCGATTAATTCTCGCGCTGATGAAGAATGGGGAAACGAAGAGGCATTAGTTTCACTTAAGTGGCCTCTAAAGTTTCTGCGCTATGATTTACAAGACCTGCTTGTTGGTGATGGAAAAGGAAGCTTTAAGGAAGTTACGAAGATCGATCTAGATCCTATTAATCGTACCTTTCACCTCGATGCAATTATTAATATTCCTGACTCAATGCTTTTATCAATGGAGGATAAGGCCGGTGGTAAGCTTTTAAATGAACACTCGATTTCACTTGTTCTAGGTTTTCCTCCATATGTTCGTGGCCAATATGTAGAACTATCAATTGAAAAATTTATTCTAGATGACATTGATTATACAAATGGTATGCACATCGTAACGAATGTGATGGCTGCACTTTTAAGAAACCGTAGTTTACTTAATTACTTTATGGCCGATGATAAGGCGCCTACAGATTATTCTGATGAAGACCTTTCTAAAGTTATTAAAGATTTATTTGATAACGATGAAATCGTTTTGAAAGACAATCGAATTCGCCTGCGTTTTAACTTTATGAAACTCTCCGGTCTGACTCGCTATCGAGACCTTGAGAATTTACAAATTTGGTTTATTGGGCCAAAGAAGCTTAAAGGAACAAAGCAAGGTGCATCTTTCTTAATTGAAGGTGGAATTGGTAATCCGTCGTTAAGTTATATTAAAGGCGTTAAGACAGATGGAAAAGTTGCTGCTGATGAGCTTAAAAAACTTCGTGAACAAGAATATAAGACTTACGGATTTAGTGCTGATACAGAGCTAAGACTCTCCAAAATTCATTCTAGACTGTTAGAAGCGACAGGGATTTATAATTGGAATGATCGCGAAAGAATGATCATTAACGAAATACTCAAGACATCGATTTCAAAAGCAAGAAATGCCCTAAGTCAAAAAGACCTATACTTTATCGATGAACCTCAACTTGCCAATATTAAATTCTTTGAGCAAGCAGATGAGTTTCTAAGGGTCTCAATTGCCGATTTAAAGCTTAGACATGTTGTGGATATGGAAACTCGAAATGGAGGACGCAAAGGCCCAGAGATGCCATTTGTGAACTCTCGTATCTCACAAAATGCTGTCTCACAATTTACAAACTTTTTCCGCGACTTCAAACTTATTGATAAGGAGCCACTATTTAAAGAATTAGATGTCGTTCTTGCTCCTCATTTACCCGGAGTAATCTTAAAAGGACGTGTGAATCTTGAACTCAATTCATTATTTGAAATGGGACTTGAAGGCGAGGGAATTGACTTTAACAATCCAGATATTCGCCTCGATAGCAAAACTTATGGGGATTCTATTCCATTTGAAATTTCTCTTTATACGTATATGAAAGATAAAGGGGTTCTAGAACTTGATATTAAAAATGCAACTCTTGGTAGTGGCCAAGGACGTATCCTCTTAACTCCTAAGACAGATAAGGGGTACTTTCTTGAAGAATTTACGAAACTGGCCACAGCAAATATCTTAAAGACTTATCTTATTAGTGATCCACTTGCGACCAAAGAAGATGAAGTGATTGTTGATGAAGCCGAGGTAAAAAGAAAGCTTATTGAAAAGCTGGAAAGCTTCAAGGAGAACTTCCAGCGTACTCAGTCTGTAAAGACTGAAGAACAAATCATTGCTGTAAAAAAACTAGACCTTCAAAGTCCATTTAACTCGATTCCTGAAGAGATGACGGAAGAGAACCTTGTGGAGTTCTTTAATAATATTCTAGGTATTGATCGTCGTACTGGAAGGCTTCAGATTAACCTAGATCCTACAATTCTAAGTGAAAAGATTCTCTATGCTCAAAATAATGTTCAAGTTTGGAATATTGAGCCGATCTTCGATAAATTAATGGATAAGACCTATATTGATCTGGCCATCGGTCACGGTGTGAGAACAAAGGATTTCTTATCTCATATCTACAGTCGTCCAGAAAAGAAAGATAGCCTCAATTTTGTGGGAACATCTGGTGATCTAAATAATGAAGGCCCTACTGATTACTCGTTTAAGATTAATCTTAGAGAGTTTGAGTCATTGGTTAATTCAATTCTTACGGCCTCTATTGCGCCTCAAGTGAAAGAAGCAAAGGCAATGCTCTCAACGCTTGAAGAAGGAAGCGTGAATATCCTTGAGGATCTAACGGTAAGATCACAGGGAGATAATCAACTATATCTATCAATTTCTCTTAATCAAGTAGAGAAGAAAAAACGTTGGTTTGGCGCAAGAGTTTTTAATAATATGTTTGGTAATGAAGATAAGAATTATGTAATAGAGAATAATCGTTCTTCAATTAGTGCAAAAATAAAGCTTCATGCAGTGGCATTAAATAACTACAGGAAGGAAATTCTTGAAAAGAATGAAGATGAAATCTTCCTAGGTAATACGTTACTAAAAATTGAGCTAGAATCAATTGGCCGTACAGCAAAGAACGCTGGACTATTTGGCTCAGTTTTAAATGCCATGATAGGGGATGTGAATCTAAAGAATGGTATTATAGGCTCAAACCTTAAAAAGCTTGTTCTAAAAATTGCAGGCCCTATGTTAAATCCTACAGATGAAAGAAATGGCAATGCAACTCTTGCGGGATTTGCTCTTAATAATTATCTGAAAGTTTTTACGACGAAAAAAGATATCTTACTACAACTTAATCCACGCCTTGCAGGACCAGTGTGGGACTTACTCTTAGTTCAAGATCAGGACTTTAAGGGACGCAAAATTGGGATAGGGATCGATTACCCAAGTGAGACGATAAACTTTGATTTTAAGATGGTCTTTAATCCATCAACAGTTGATAAGCATGAGCTTTACCTAATAATGAAAGAGGCCAATGAGATCTCTCAATCTGTGAAAGATGGAAAGCTTAAGACGCCAGCTGATTTCTTAATGGCATATGATCGTCTCTTTTATAATAGTGACATCTCAAAGCTTTCATTAAAGCATCGTCTTATGAAGGTTATTAATAGCTACAATGCACTATCTGTTTTAAATGATGAGCAGTCTCATGCAGATAATTACTCGACAACAGGTGCTGAGCTTATGCAAATTGCAACTGCAGCAAAGGTATTAAGGGATGCGCTTACAAGAATAAGTGATCTTAAGCATCCAAGTAGCGTTAGATCTTATGCAGATAATGCGCACAGGGTTTTAGCTGAACTTGATGAGCGTTTTATTGGGCCATACTACCGCTTATATAATAATCGCTATAAGAAGAATAACCTTAAGATTATTAACGGTGATATCACAGACTGGACGCTTTATATCCTTCCTGATGCACTCTTTGCACAGAAGGCCTTTGAGTTTCTTGATTAATATATATAATGGTCAACTATTTTGGGTTGACCATTTTATAGGCCTTCATAAGTGAGTTTAGATCAACGACTTTATTATTTGAGTTTATACAGCCTGTAATCTTAACTTTATTTATATGACCAAACCGTGGAGTCCCTTTGCTTTGGTAGCATAACGAAAACAATGGATTCTGATTAGAATAAAACTTAAGTGAGTTTGGAAACGTAAAACAATCTGAGATATTCAAGCATTCCTTGGAAGTCATTCTTTCTTTTTCGTAGACGACTTCGGCTTTAAAATCATCTGCAACAAATACAATAGATTCTGCTTTAGCGGCCGAGAGGAGAATACTAATTATCAATATACTGTACTTCATATACCATCTTATAAAACTTTTCATCACTTACCCAAAATGAACCTTTAAAAGAGTTGCAAAGTTCAATTTTATCTCTATCGTAAGCTTCGCAACCTTTACCCCATGAATTCCTAATTTCAAATAGGCATTGACCATCACTCCATGCCCTTCCTATAAGAACACTAGAATGGTTGGTTCCACTAGAAGCTATCTGATTCGCACCATAACTAACACCAACTGGTTTTCCTTTGGCCAATTGGGCCCCAATCTTTTTAAAGTATTTTTTTATGTCTCTAGCGTGTTCATGCCTTTCATGTTGCCGGCCAGAGAGTCGCTTTGGCTTTTTCATAGTTCTTACACTAAACTTTGGTATTTTTACTTTATTCTTGCAGTGATCATCGATGATTTTTTCTAAGAGAGCATTCAATGATTCCTTTTCAAGTGCAAGCTGAAGTTTTGTTGCATCAATAGATAAGTTATAATCTGTATTAATAGCTTCAACTTCACTACATATTAATTTCTTCGATTTGCTATCCGAGCTTTTAATATGTTCTCTTATCGATTCGAGTCTGAGGATTAAGGACTGCGTATCCCCATAGTTGTTTTTATCAAAAGGAAACTCCGACTCACGACATAGTTCTTGTCCATTAGAGCTCTTACGAATGGCCATGCTAGCATAGCCCCCCTCATAGACATCTTCAAATTTATCGTTTATGATTAAATTTCCAATATTATAGCCTAATTTCATAAATGTACTATTATCGACGGACTTATTATAAATGGCCGAAACGTGGGCCGAACTTATAGGAACACCAACTTCAGCAGAAATTAGGTCAGAAGCAGTGAAACCGTAACACCAACCAATAGAATCTTGATCTCGAGGTGAGGAAAAGTGTTTTCGCATGCCAGGAGACATATTCTCTCTTATATCAATTTGTGAGCATTCAGACTCTGTGAGCTTGGCCATTCCAAATGATTGAATAGAAGTGAGCAAAATGATAATGACTTTAAAGTTTTTCATGGTGAATTAGTCGGTTAACAATGAAAATTACTTTAGTTATTGTACAGATTTCCCAAGAATATAATTTAGTCCAAGAAAAATACTTTCGCGGTAGCCTCTTTTCGTTAAGGGGCTATCTTCTACCGCGGAAGAATACTTCGTATACGAATAGAAGCTATTAAGCACGTACTTCTTGCCAATAGGGTAATTCACAATGAGCCTAGCACTTAGCTGGTGAGATGCCCCTGGAGTGTATTCTGGGCGATCTGCGCGTGCTTCAAGACTTGAGACACCAAAGTAGTAACGGCTCCAATTATCACTATACTGAGAATACGTAAGAGCTGGAATTAAAACAATTTTTTCATCCTTCCAAGGTTCAATTGGAAAGGCCTTAGAAACAGATACATAGTATTTGCTGGCCTGTGATCGACCGCTGATATCATGCGCGTAACTAAATCTTGTCATAAACCACTTTGTCGGCAACATAAATGTTAGACCAAGATCAAGGGAGCGATCACGCTCTTTTAGTCCATCGTTGTATGTTCCTGCTTCGGCCTCTACTTTGTTAAAGTCTGGAGATAGCGTTAGACTTGTTAAGGGAAATAGGCGAAAGCTTGCGGCAATCCCACGAAAAGAAAATCTCTTATAATTGTAGTTAATTGAAGGAACGACAGGAATATCGAATTTATCCCCAACTTTATAGAGAGAAGATGAAAAACTAGTCCCAAGGCCAACTTGATTAGTTGGAATAGGCCTTTTACTTCTTTCTCTTTCTAACTGATTGAGCCTTTCGGTTCTTCCGTTAGAAAAAACAGGGGCCGCAAAAACGGCCCCTGATATGATTATTTTGAAAAGTAATTTTTTACAACTTGGCAAACGTACTCGCATTCTTCTTCCGTGATATAGGCGAAACATGGCAGATTTAAAACTGCTTTACTAATATAATCGGCATTACCGCGATCAATTGATCCAACACTGTGGGCAGGAGCACCTTCTTGCTTACTCATGGCACCTGGATAAATTGTCCCAAATCCTACATTTGCTTCTTTTAGAGCAGCTGTAAGACCATCTCTGAGCTCTGGCTCAATAAGAGCAACACTACAGTAACCATTTTCACCTACATGAGCTGGTACTGATTGCATCTTAAGAGGAAGCCCTTGAAGGTTTTCTTGATAGTACTTAACGGCCTTGCGGCGTGAATCAAGTCTTGCATCAATATGCTCAAGAGAAAGATTTAGAAATAGCGCTTCGTAAGCACCAATTCTTGAATTCCAGCCAATTAGGCCGTGGCTATAGTGACTTGTACGTCCGTGGTTGATTAGAGTACGACAAGTATTAATTAGAGTTTCATCATTTGAGAAGATCGCTCCAGCATCTCCAGAAGCTCCTAAAACCTTTGCTGGGTAGAAGCTTGTTGTTGAAATTTTTGCAGTACCTAGAATCGATTCTCCATTGATCGTCGTCCCATAGCACTGAGCTCCGTCTTCAATTAGCATTACGCCATTTTCTTCAGCAATTTGTCTGATTTCCATTGTATCTGGACATGCCCAACCGTATAGGTGAACAAGAATAGCGGCCTTTGGCTTAAATTTCTCAACTGCTTCTTTGAAAGTTTCCTTATCCCAGTGAAGAGTTTCGCGACTAACATCGACAGTTGCCGGATTTGCACCAACGTTAACAACGGCCTCAAAAGTCGCCCAAAAAGTCATATCAGGAACAAGAACAACATCATTCTTCTCAACGCCACTTGCTCTTAGGGCAATTTGGATCGCATCTGTTCCATTGGCACAACCAACTGAGTATTTAGCTCCAGTCTTAGCTGCTAGCTTCTCTTCAAGTTTGTTAACCTGAGGTCCACCAATAAATTGTGTGTTATCAAATAGTGTTTCAACGCCCGAAAGGAATTCTTCACGAAACCCATCTTCAAAGCGATTTAAAGTAATAAATGGTACGCCGTTTACTGACATATTTCCTCGCATTTTTAAGTAATTAGACACATTATAGGGGAAAGAATATGACTTAGGAATAGCGAATATTGTTAAATTTGGGTCAATATAAGGGGCAAAATAGGGGATTTTCGTCGCGATAATGTCTCAACAAAATCTGTACACCACTATATATAGATTTCAATATTACTCATAGCGTTCAGATTGTCTGTTATATAAGTAAAATGAAAACATTCTTACTTGCAGCGACTTGCCTTATCACATCTAATTTATTTGCCTCTAGTGTAATCACATCAGAGGAAGAGTTTCGCGAGGTCGTCGAAAGCGTTCTTAGTATTTATGACCAAAAATTACCACAAGGCAAGAATCGCCAAGTCGACATTAATTGGGAGTCAAAGACGTTAAATGCATCAGTTGGCTATAAAGGGCATTCAGAATCTGTACGTTTCAGTTTTCACGGAGAGTTTGTACGCAAAAATAAGCTTTCTAAAGATGCCTTCGCCCTTATTGCTTGTCATGAAGTTGGCCATATTATCGGAGGTTACCCGAAAGTGATGCCAACACAGAAATACTCAAGTGAGGCCCAATCTGATTACTTTGCAACTAATGAATGCTTAAAGAAATACTTTGCCTTAAATAGCTCTGGAAGCACTGAATTGGATGGTATTAGCGCTGAGAATCTGACAGAGTGTAAACAAGATAAAACATGCCTAAGAGGCCTTCGTGCCATCAGAGATGCTTCTGTGATTTATCCTGGAAGTGATATCAATGCAAAATCAGACCATATCTCAAGTGTGACAATCTTTAATGATTATCCTCAAAATCAGTGCCGCGTGGACACACTTAAGGCCGGTCTTTTAAATCAACCAAGACCAAATTGTTGGTTTAAATCTTATCAAAAAGATCGCTATGAATATCAATTTGATTATGACTATGAAGAGGCCCAGGGAGTCGCTGAAATCACAGAGGTAACGGCCACAGACTACGGCTGCCATATTCGTACAAAATATCCTGATGTATGGATGGGTGCATACTTAAACCCATTATCAGAAAGCGAGCTTCTAATGCGCGGAGTACGCTATGTAGGCACTAATTGTAAGTATCAAGTAGGGGATACGCTTAGTGGTGCCATGAGCCTATTTCGTGGGAATTTATACCTAAACCTAAATCCAACTGATAAATAAATATTAAGTTTTCTTAACTATGAACTTCGCCTCCAATTGCATAATAATTGTTAAATATTATTTACAGTTGGGGGACAAATGAAGATTTTAGCTAAAATCTCTATTGCATTAACGCTTATTTCAGCATTATCAACAATCGCAGCAACCGTTGACTTTGGAACGACTAATCACATCGCATTTCGATGCCAAGTGGACATCTTTGAAAAGAAGGTCAATCCCGTTTCATATCGTGCATATGCTGGACGCCTGATTAACTCAGTATTTCATGAACAGTACAATAATATCACTGGGCCAGATCTTAAAATGCTAATGGATTATGGTAATGGCCGCGCGCTTTTTTCTAACGTCATCATTGGTGGCAATGGATACTTAAAATGGTCAGTAGTCGAAACTGATGACCGTGGATATGGAATCGCAGAGGCCACATGGCCAATCTCTGCCCGTGTTCTTTATAGTCCACGTCATTATGATCGCGCTATAAATAGAAAATCAGTAGGAGAGTCAAACGATCACCTATATCGTGTTGAATGCTTTGAAGTGAATCAAGTACCTGGTGACGATGATATCGTCATTGGTGTCTAAAATAGTAATTGAAAAATCCCCTTCTTTTATGAAATAATTTTTGCTTACTTATTATTTTATAAAAGAAGGATTTTTCATGAAATATTCGCTAGCTCTTATTGCTGCAATTTTTAGCTGTTACTCATACGCACTTAATTTCGAAAATACGAATCAAAATACCTATGAAGCGGCCACTTTAATTGGTGGTGTTGGCATCAAGTGTGACAACGGCTCAAATCAGGCCGTAAAAGCCTTCGGATGTAAAACGCGTCATCTATATCCCGTAAGATTTGAAGACTTCATTGTGGGCCAAAGTTTAGAGGCCGATAAAATCATAGTGTCTTACACAGATGAAAAAGGCAGAAAAAAGTCAAAAACTCTCCGTTACGATATGACTAGTCAGCGTACGAAAAAATCACTGAATCTTTGGCAGAAAAACTTGCGAAAAAAGCCTGTGCTACACACGGGTAAAAATATCATTAAAATGAGCGCATATTTCAAAGGCCGTTTAGTTGAAGAAAAAACACACGAAATCTACGTTGAAGACCTAGGCCAAGTTTCATGTGGATCACAGATGTTTATCTCACGTGATATGTCAGATTGTTTCTCAGCGGCCAGAGCATGTGAGAAGTTATATCAACTAACAAATTTCTGTCGTTTGAAATAATACAAAAAAAGTGACGTTCTAAAATCGATTCTAAGAGCTTCAAATAAATTACGCGACCAAGTTGTCGCGTTTTTTATGTCAAATATTGCCTAGGTGTAGATGGCTATAATTGGGGTTATAATCATTATGATAACTTAGAATATAGCCTCACCCCATATAACTGATATTATATTGGGTGAATTATTTTCCCCTTTCATGGTCTTTGGTTCGGGATTTTCGCTAAAAAGTTACCGGCCTTTTACCGGCCAGTCTTACTAAATTTAAATATCTAACTCTCTTAAAAACAGTATTGAATACAACAACCCTTACCGCAGAATCTCTATAACTGAACTCTTTGGCCTTGCTTATGTTGTTTGCTTGACTTCTTATTTTGCATAATTGTTATAACTATAAATGTTAGCCCAACCAAAATGCTAAATATCATTTCAATGTACTCACCAGTTTTTGGATTAAATGGCCTTATTAGATAAATACCTGAGACCGTATTGTTTATTCCGTGTAAAACAGCACAAACCCAAATTGAATTAGACTTTATTTTAAACCACCCCAGGGCAAAGCTCATAAAAATAATAATTAAAGGGAAAGTAATAAAGGTTGTCAGAAAAACGTTCTCTGCACCATTTACACCTCCTAAGTTTGCAGGAATATGCCAATATGCCCAAATCAATCCAACAAGAAGCGTTCCCTTTAAAAAGCCGTACTTAGTAGTTAAAGTATCTTGTAAATACCCTCTCCATCCAATCTCTTCTCCAAGAGTGGCCATAATTGTTGTTGGAATAGTTCCAATTAGAATTGTTATAAATAGATTCAAAGCAAGGAATGAATATGACTGCTCACCTGTCCCTAGCATTAAACCAATCTTTTTAATCTCAGCTATTTTGGAAAAGTCGGGACTCAAAACAAAGCTTTCGCTATTCCATGCCCCTAGATCAAGCATATAAAAACTTAGCTGTGACAGGATGTATGGCGTCAGTGCAACGATAGGCGTGAGTGCCATATATTTAAAAGAAAAAACTCTTAGATTTTTAATAACGTCTTTAGCTTCTTCACCAAGTCCCAGTAGGCCAATCGCAGGAGTCCACATCGCAATAATTAGGAATAAACTATTCTTGTAATAAAGAAAAAATCCCTGACACAGAAAACCACTTATAAAAGTAATTAACAAAAATTTAAATAGCTTCTTATCTTTAATCATAAAATCTGAGTAACCATATTGCATTGAACAAACCCTTTCTTCAGATTCTCTTTTAGTCTTGTTGTACTAACTAAATCTGTTACTGAAGAATTATCTTCAGCATATTTAACTGCACAGCGGGTAACTTTCTCACCTTGTGATTTACAAAGAGCTGCAGTATCAAAAAATTGAGTAATAAGTTTTCCAAATGATGATTCGTTAGAGATATTTCCGACACACTTCACTGTTTCATAATCATACTCATGACACAACATTAGATTGTAATTAAAACCGTAAGTCGAAAGAAGTGAGCTCGTCGTAACTGCACATTCAATAGTTTCACCTGAATACTTCTTACAGGTTGCTAAATTATCTTTAAATGAATTAGGTATCCACATTGAGTTATTATCAGATAAATCTAATGAACAATTAATATCTTCTTGGCGCTCGCTTGTGCAGTAGCTTACAGCTTCTTTGATATTTAAATTTGAAACTTTTTTATTCAGGTCTTTCCCGCACTCTAGTTGATCATGTGTGTAATTTAAGCATAATTCAATACCCGCTTTAATATCTCGTGGCGATAGATCTACCCCACACATTATATTTTCAATATCTAGTGAATATTCTCGGCAAAGATTAAGCGCCTTTACTTGGGAAAGTTTCGTGTTACTTGCTGTGTTTTTAAGGATCTCAATTGAGCAATCAAATTGTTCCTGTGTTACCTCGTTTACACTTGAACAACTGTCTTGTGCTACGATACGCATCGAAAATAGTAATGAAATTGTAACTATAGAAAATTGCATAATTTTCATGAAACACTCTCCTAATGATAGTGAATTTCATCCATTTTTTATCAGGAACTCCACCATTTAAGATTATTTGAAAGTACTGAGTTCCTATTATTAGATCACCAGGATAACCAATTGTCAGAATTTCATCAGTCTTTTTTGTGGGTCCATCAGCTGTCATCTGAAATTCACCAAGCAGTCTACCAGCAGATTCGCCCCGAGAATTCTTTTTGATTTTTAAAATTTTTGTTTGTTCAATAATACCAATGGATGAACTCTTCCAAGCAAATCTACCATTACTGTAAGTCTTGTATTCATATGGTTGAACAAGAAATCAAGGCAAAAGAGCTTAAAAGAGCAATTATTAATCATTTAAACAGCTTGAAATGACTTGGTAGCCAGCAAGAATGATATCAAGTCTCCAAGCCGATGCTCTGACGATTCTTATCACTTGCTTCTTGTCCTCTTTGCTAAGCTCACAGTAGCCTGCACTCAGATAACAAGGAACGTGGTGGGAGATGGCCGTTTTCTTAAAGTCTCGACAAGTGGTTTCAGAAGAAATTTCATTCATCCCTGAAATTAAACAGGCCTTAACATTTTCAACCCATTTCTTACCATCTTCAGAAAACTTCTCTATTCTTGAATCGAATTTATTGCAATATTTTTTCCCAAAGGCCAAAGGATATCCACGCTTTCCACATACTCGCTCTTTTTCGATACAACTGTAGTACGCACAGTCATCAGCTAGATCAGTACAATTATTTGCAGCAAACGAATGCGTGGCCAAAAGGATGGAGAAAAAGGTGAAAATAATTGTTTTCATAAGCAATAAGTAGCAAATTTCTCAATGCTTAGTAAACTTAATGAAAAGTTTATATTCTCTTTACAAAATGTCCTATGCAAAAAAGATAGCTAAAGCAAAGGCCACTAGCAAAATAATGACGATTGCTTCAAAGAAGTAGCTCTTCTTTGTCTCCGGTTCTTTAAATTCACCTGTTAAGCGAAAGTGTGAATCATTGATATTGTTTATCACGTATTGAATTTTTCCTAGGGGCGTAAGGCCTGTGAAGTCATAAAGAACTTCTCGGTTTTCACAAATGGCAGTGTAAGGAACGCCACGAACACCAAAGTTTTGCGCAATCTCAGGACTCTCCATGGTATTTACTTCATAAACATTCACTTCTGGATTATTTTCATTTAAGGCCTCAAAGACAGGTGCCATTGTTTTACATGGGCCACAAGTATCAGAATAAAACTTGATGACGAAAACACCTCTTTCACTAGATACAACAGATTCAAAGTTTTCATTATTTATTCTTTTTATATTCATACTAAGCACCACCCTGATAAATTCAATCTTACTATAACTATTCACATCAAAGTTTACAACAAACTTAGTTGGATATAAAAAATGTATCGAGGTGGCATGCACCTCGTATTTGAAGTAGAATAATATTTTTAACCTAAATTAAGAAAAGGCATATATTATGAGAGGAACATTCTTCTTAAAACCATTAGAGTTGAATTTAGAGATTGCTGGCGAAAGCTGGCCCCAGGGCGACCAGATAAACGGAGAGCTTACGATTAAGACTCATGGAGAAGCTGACCTATCAAAAATTGGTATCCATCTCTGTGAAGTCAATATAAAGAAATTTAAGGCCAAGGATGAGTCCGCTTTTAAAGTTATTGAAACAGTTGAAGCAAATGGTGAGCAGACAAGTTTTAGCTTCAAGCTAGCTGAAAATTGCCTTATTACAGAGAAGGCCACTTCCCTTTATGTTGTCTGTGGCGATCTTGACTCTCCCTTTGAATGTGGCCATCTACTGCTTGATATCCTTCCAAATAAGAATATTCTAAGCTTCATTGAAATTTTTGAAAATTTTCTAAAATTCAAATTTAAGCCACTTAAAAATAAGGCCGGAATGATTCAGGCAAAAATCACTCCACCTGACATCAAAGACTGGACAAGTATTCAGACCATGAATCTGGGGATGTCATGTGTTGATAATCACCTTTCACTCGACTTTACTTTTAAAGTAAAGAAAATGTCATACGAAGGCGGCGCTGTGGAGACCAAAGAAGTTAAGATTAACAATAAAGTAGAGTTTAAGCCTAAGGATTATATCCTTTTTGAAAGTACGTTAAATCAAGACTTCATTATCGGAGAGTTAAACAAGGTACTCGATGAAGTAAGGTTTAAGCCCCTAACATAATTCTAAGGGGCGCGGGTACGGATCGAGATATCGAAAACTTATCTGACGTTTATTATGGATATTATTGTTTATTTCTCAAGAAATGACCAAAAAATGGAAAAAAGTCGAACTTCTAACAGTGTCTTTGCCCTTTTATAGAAGAAAATCGGGAAAACTTACCAAAATCTAGTGCTAAGTATTGGAAATCTCTATTGGTACCCGCGCCCCCTTTTAGCGCCCCCTTTTACTTTTAATTAAAGTAATCCCAAAGCTTAATAGCAGGTACAGAATTTACCGCGACAAGAAGAATACTAGATACTGATATGAGCGTTCCAATAAATAACCAAATCGTTGAAACAAGAAAAACACGAATAGGCTTAAATTCAATTTTCTTTGTTAAGTAATGATACGAAAGGATTAATAAAAGAGTTCCATATGATAGGAGCGTCACATAATATAGTTTTTTTGCGAAGTACATATTTAGGCCCATAGAGACACATGGGAAAAGAGCAAAAACTAATTGATAGTAAATTTCGGTGTCTTTAAAACTAACATCAATACGTTCTAATAACTTGCAAAATAAGAAGAGAACAAATAAAGCAAATATGACAGAAGAAAGGTTAATCCATAAATTAAATGCGACTGCAAAGAAAATATAAACTAATTTTGCGACAAAGCTTCTCTCGCTAATTATTGCTTGCGTTACCATAAATGTGCCAGGACCTGCAGCTGCAGCAAATATTAATAATCCAATAAAACTGAAGAAGAAATTCTTTTTCTTACCCGCGCCCCCCTTAAATAAGTTTCTTATCATAAGCAACCTGTAGGCTTCGCTCAATCAGATCATTCACAATCTCTCCTGAGGGATTGGTTTGGAAAGGCATAGCGAAGGCGAAGAAAAGTTGATAGTAAGTTTCGAGTCCGTCGGCAACACTGAAACGCTCAATTTCATTGCCTTTGGCATCTTCTACGATTGTTGTGGCCCTAAGCCATGTGGTTTCCTTGGCCGGAATAACTGTTAGAGTCATAGCTGATAGAAATGAAGCTGGACCGGCTTCTTGATATGTTTCAATTGTGATCTTAAGCCTTCTACTCACCTTTCTATTTTTACAGCTTTTTAAGCTACAAATTTCAAAATCATTAAGTTCCACTGGGTTAAGTCCTAGTGAAATACCTAGTGGCCTGTTGCTACGGTGTCCATCAGCTTTAGCATTATAATAGCGTGGGATGACCAAAACCTTTGCATAGCGACTCTTATCGCGTTTATAGATGGCCTCATTTTCAGCACTGAGCTTTTTTGTAGCACAAGACAGTGATGAAAATAATATGATGAAAAGTAGCAGCTTAGACTTCATTTCTTTGTTCCTTTTTCTTATATTCTTCCATGTCAGTTATAATCGTATCAATTAAGACCTTCTTGTAGAGTTTAAACTCTGGGCCTTCATAAATTTTGATAATTTTCTCTATGTCTTTATCTTTCATACTTTTGATGACAAGAAAGTAATAAGGTAACGAAATCTCTCTCGAAACCTTCATCATGCTAGAGAAGTTAATCTTCATAAAAGTTTTTGTTTCGTATTTTGGAATCTTATCAGTCATTCTTTTTAGAACTTCATCAGCAACGCTAAAAGAAAGCTCTAGCTCTAGGATTTTTTTGGCATACGCAATTTTCTTCTTATTTGCTTTTTGGTCAACTTTCTTGAAGCTGTTAACAATCTCATTTGTATTCACGTTATTATAGAAGTTTCGTTTATGCTCATAGCCCTTCCAAGCAGGGTAATCACTTAGCTTATAAGCGAAACTATAAGTCTCATCCCTTTTTGTTTTTGATTTGAGGTTTTGCTTGTACTTTGCATACAATTTATCAGCATCCAAGGTACTATAATATAAATAGGCCGGGTTATTTTTAAGCTCAGGGTATTTTGCTACAGGGACTTGAGAATACTGAAATTTCACATTGGCCAACATTCTAAAGTAATCAATAGAAAAAGATCGACAAGCAGTTACATTAATAAGTCTTTCATGATCTAAAACTTCAAGCGGCCTACGAGATGGATTTGAACATGAGCTAAAACCAAAGATAATAATCGCAACAAATACAAGTAATTTTGTATGATTCAAAACTCCCCCTTAAGAAAACAATAATTTAATCTTAACCTCATTTGGAGTTCTAGTGTATCAATTCATATTATCAGAAAGAGTACTTTAGCTTGCTTTAAAGTTACCAAGCTAAATATCTGGAATACCTTATTGTCTTTAAGTAATGTAACTAGAGAGGCTAGGCCCCGATAAAAACTAAAGCGGAAAAAGCTGCCAATATTCTAAGTATATCCCATTTCTGGATACACACTCTCCTCGATGTATTAAAGGACCTAAATGACAGTAGATCACTTTGTAAAGGATATAAGAGAAATACAGTTTTAACTGAGGAAGATGTCGCTTACCTAAAGTCACATTTCTTCAAGCAGCGCTAAAGTCAGAGCTTAATACCAATAAACCAATTTGTATCACCTCCGCCTTTAAAGCCAACACCATCGAGATCAAAACCTGGGTTTTGGTAGTGTGAAACCCCAAAGGTTAAATAGTAATACGGATTAAAGATAGAGTAATCTGCTTTATATAATAAATAATCGACAGAAACTTTGATTAGCCCACCTACTTTTGTTGTAGATTTATCGGACTCCTCCTTAGATATAAAGTTTGATACTAATGTCGGTGAAATTTCAACATTCGCATTCAGTTTAGATTCTAAAAATTGCGCTCTAAATGAATACCCATATGATAGTACATTCTGTTGTAAGTCGTATTCTTGATTAATTTTTAATTTTTTAGTTTTTAAAAAAGATAGCCCAATCAATAAGGCATGAGAGTATTTAGAATTTTCATGTGAAGTGTAGAAAAGAGAATAATGCTGGGTTTTATCACTGATACTTATAGCTTTGTATGAACTACTTCTTAGAAAGGATTGTCCAAATGAAAATTCATATAAACCAATTCTTTTCTTAGGATTTCTTTTTCCTCTATTTTCATCTAAGTGCCTTTTTACATCTGAGGTCCTATAATTAGGATATTTCCTTGAAAGTTCCGACCAGCATAGGTAATTATTTTGATAATATATTTTTCTGGTGCTTTGCTGATTTTCACATATAAGATAATCAATTTCTTCTAGGCGAGCGCTATCAGGATTTTCTATTTTGTATATTTGAGCAAAGGCTGTAGAAATATTTAATCGTTGTGACTTTTTTAAATCTAAAACTCTATTATAACTAATCTCTTCTTCACTGCCCCCTCTCTTTGGCGGTAGAGAGCAAGATACACACAGTAGAAGTAGTGCAATTAAAACCAATCTCATCAACTATCCTTTTCTAAGTAATTCACAATATTTGCAATTTCATTAATCTTTTCCTTCCTACGCTTATTATAAAGAAAGGTCATACGTGGGTCTGAGTGCCTGGCATACGTGGCCTGATCCTCAAGGCTTGCTCCGTTCTCATAGAGATTACCAATGCCTGTCGCACGTGATGAGTGCGGCGAAATCTTATGTTTGATCCCCGCAAGCTTGGCATATTTTTGAAAGATCTGGTCAATAGTATTACGATTAAGAGGCTTAAGCTCACTAGACTTACGGCCAGAAGTAAACAGAGGTTCATTTTCATGAAATTCACGACGAGAGCTAAAGACATCCATATAGTGTTTGATATCACCGAAGGTTTCATCGGAAATATAAACCTTCTGCTTCTTTCCCCCCTTACTTCTTACATGAAGATAGTTTCCAATATTGTCACTAGCAAAGTCCCCTACTTTTAGTGCAATCAATTCCGACTTTCTAAGTAAGGTATAAAACATAACTTTTAACACAGTATAGTGAAGGACGCCGCTTAGGTTGTCACTGCCGTCACGATTGGTTTGTGTAACACTTTCAAAAAGATCCATGACCTCACTAGCACTAAGGTCATTTGTCTTAACTTCCATAACGACTTTAGGACGAAAGACACCTGTAGCTGGATTCTTATAGCGAAGTTCTTTTTCTACCAAGAAATCAAAAAAGCGCTTTATAGAAGACAGATGCCTTGCGACAGTTGCATCTTTTAGTTCTTCTTTCTTTAGAAGATAGTCACGGTAGGCCGAAATATGGCGCTGAGATACATCAGAGAGGCCCCCAAAGCTTTCAAACCCCTTTAGAAACGTTAGAAACTTCTTTAGGTCGCGTCTGTAGGCATCTCTAGTGTGAGCTGAATTAGACTTAGTTAAGAAGTCCTCAAAGGTATCATTAATTTTTGACTGGGCACGAGCAGGCCTTATGGCCCTTGATCTAGCGTAGCTTATCTCAACCATTACTGAAATGATCCTTCATCTACGGTGTGCTTGTAGCTCTTAGACCATGACTCGAGTGCTTCTATCAGATTTTCCTTAGGAGATATGACCCAAGTATTAATTTGTGCCAATTCCTTTTTCGAAAATGCTTCTAAGAGATCATCTTCATCAAACATGAATTCAAAGTGTAGGCGTTTAAAAATATGGCGTCCTTTTAGAACGCGAGCTTGGTAGTGTCCGGCCTGACTATGGCGGCCATGTTTCTTATTTGATATTAGAAGTTCAGTGTCATCAATGATGAGATCAAACAGATTTCTAAGCTTAGTGAGGAGCCTCTTCTTCCTTACAAGTTCCTTATCGTATTGCTCAACTAATGTCTTAAGGATAGTTCCAAGGCCTGGCCTCTTTCTTGTTACTTTTGAAGCGACAAGGTCATAGGCCCATGAAATATATTTATTCTTTATCATAAGGGTCTTATGAATGACTTTTTCATTTTCATGTTTATGTGCAAATTCGCTCTGCATACTACCTTGAGATAAGATTAGCATGTCATATTCATCATATTTGGGGCCTTCAACTAATGAAGGCGTATGCGCTTTAGTTCTACCAGAAAGGGATCTAAGCTCTTTCATAACCGCTCCTTGGTTACATTCTATTTTATCATTCACATGGGTAATAATTCAATTTTTCCCCACGTCGATTTTACAAAATCCATATATAGGCATAACTCCAATTATGCCTATATATATTACATGTTACATATCACTCTAAAACATGTCATGTTTTTCCACGCAAAAAATGTCACGTTAAGAAATTTTAAGCTACATAAAAACTATCATCTGAATTTTTCTCGTATTGTTTCTTTCGGTGATCGACATCTAATAGCCACATGAGCCTGATAGCTGAAATAACATAAATAATTCTAATAATAGAATGTAAATAAATAATCGATGCAAAAGCTTGATAACGTAGTTCTGCTAATGATGTGAGATTGAGTGCCATAAAGATCAATGCACAAATAATTGAGAGTGCACATGAAATACGAGGTCTTCTATTTTTTATAATGAATCCACTTAAGACAAAGTATGAAATAACCATGAAACTACCCATAACAAACTCAGGCTCAAACAGACTCATTCCACGACCTACAAGCATAATGAATGCAATTGCGGCCCATAAGGCATGGCCGATCAATATTGAAGCGCTCATAAAACGCCAAAAAGTTATTGGGTTAAAATCTACTTTTTCACTTTCGATTTTTTGTGTCTTGTTATCGATTAGTATTATTATTAAAAAACTTAGAAAGATAAGAGTTAGTGGAATAAAAGGCGTTATTCCAACAAAGCGAAATGTAAAAAAACTGATTAGGCCACTAATGGCCCCAACAAGCTGGGCCTTCTTATTAATCTCTTTCATAGAATCTCCTTGCACTTAGATTATTAATGCAAAGAGTGTCAGATCAAAATTTCGAAAGTTGGTAATTAGCTATATCGAAACTCAATATAAAATCTCTTTACTATTTTTCACCACTTGAGCCTTTTTTCTCAGAACAACATAAATTTCGAGTAAGTTTTTTAAATATTCAATATATTAAAAAACTGCCAAACAATGTAGCAATACTGTCAATGTAGCTTTCTGTAATACATTATTTTCCTCATAAAAATCTAAACAGTTTCTAACAGGAGAAATATAAGTATATCTATATATTAGTATCACCACCAGCAAATCCAATCGGATCTTCACTCACAAAGCGTCCAAGGCCAGGATTGTAATACCTGTTGTGAGATAGATAGACAAAACAATTCACTGTTCATAACCAATTTTACTTCGTTCCAATCTCTCTTCTTCTTTCTTAAATTTTAAGAAAAAACTGGTTCGTGCTGAAATAATATAAATAAGAAAAAGGCAAACTCCTGCCATTAATAGAGGTAAAGTCTTAACGGTAATTAAAAAGAAGATAATACAAGTCACAACTAAGAAATATAGTATGCACGAAGCATAGTCATAGAGTGTTTTCTTGTCTATTGTAGTTACTTCTCTCGTTACTTTTTTATTTAATATTACCATTTCATTAGCACTATCATTGTAGATATACTTTTTAAAATCTGAATGTTTTTCAAAATAATACAACACTGCCAAAACAGTCAAAAGCAAAGACGATGCGGAGATAATATTTTTATCTAAATCTTGAGTTATATTATAATAACTGAGCAGATGAGGAAGAGCTATCGCAATTACGATACAAAACGTTATCCAGATATAAATTTTTGTATAATGTTTAAACAATAATCGGCCAGGGCCTATGTAACGAATAAAGCCCTTTAATAAGCCCAAAACAATCAAGGATAAAAAAACAGCACTTGGTATAAAATGAGAATTAAACAAGTAAAGTGTAACTTCATAAAAAACAATAGAGCAACTAAAAATAATTACAGATCTGAATGAAAATGGTAAGTAAATCAAACTTAACTTACAATTTGCACATTCAAAGCGAAGCATTGTAGTTAGCTCAAGAAGATTTTTAAATGACTTTCTTTCCCTGCAACTTGGGCATTTAAAAAAGTCCATCATCTCTTGCCTCTACAGCTTCGTCTATAAGCTTATTGAACCTATGAATAAAATATCTAGTATTAATTTTTGTTTTACTTAAAACTTTGTAAGCACCACAATAGCCATACAATCTTACCTGATAAGCTGCTTCATATGAAACCTTTTCTATAACAGTACTTGAGTAATAAGTAGCACTTCCTATAACTCTAGTAATTCCAGATCCGACAACAGCAGTTCCAACTGAAAGTCCCCGGGCAAGATTCGCCCCAGTTGCTGAACTAATAGCACCAATCACCCCACCTAAGCGATTAGCTGCATTAGCAACATTCTTAGCACCACTTGTAATAAATGACGTCAAAGACTTACCATAGGGGTCAATCTTCAATAAGGAACTGTTAAATACATAACGATAAAAATTGGTATCATCACCGCCCAGTCCTATCGGATCTTCACTCATAAACCGGCCAGCGCCAGGGTTGTAATACCTGTTGCGAAAATTATAATATTGCTTAATTTTATATTTGGTCATTCTAAATAAGGTTACCTTTTTTTAGTTTCATAGCCACATAAATCACAATTACTAAATGAGAAAGTAGTAAAGAAATACTCCGGAGGACTCATGCTACGAGCTCTTTTAAACAATATCCTCTTCTTACAACCAGGGCATCTAGTCAATACAAACTCGAATAAAATAAAACCACCAAAACTCAATACAGGGCTAATTAACATTATACCTAGTATTAAAGTATTATCACCTGCGTACTTATTAATTTCATTAACAAATAAAGCAGGAAAACAACTAAAAATTAGCAGTACTCTTGCTAGATATATCTTCCAAGACTGATGAGAACTTTTTACCAATGATCTTTTCATTACTTACAATCTTTACAGTCGCTTGAATCATCATAACCAAAGCCAAATAATTCATGAGCAACCGCCTCACCAAAAGAACCTAAAGCGACACCAACTGTAAAGCTTCCATAACCAGCAATTACAGACATAGCATTTGCTGCTACAGCAGTCTTTAAGGCAGCTTGTCGTGCAAGGTTACTTATTCCTACTCGTCCACCCCTCTTAAGAGCAACGCTAAAGATTTTCGAAAAACTTTTCTTACTTTTCTTTAATGTTCCCATCGAAGCAAACCCAGAAGAGATAGAACCTCCTTGAAAATTAGTTAGCTCTCCATTCTCTATCAGATCACCTATTAATCCTGCACCAAATGGTAAACCTATTAGGTCTTGCCCTAGTGAAGACCAACTTAATCCAATCGTATTAGTTGTAGTTCTGAAGTTATTCCAGCCTCTCTTTATTAAGCACTCCATACTAAATAAACCAAAAGGATCAATAGAAGCAAGTGGGGTGTTTCCAACATACATAAAATTATTAAGTTGACCACTTTGATATCCGATCGGATCTTCACTTATAAACCGGCCCGCGCCAGGATTGTAATTCCTGTTGTGAAAGCTTAAATATCTGTTTAATAATTCATAAATGATCTCTCTGATATAGGGGTTATTAGCCCCGTTACTCTTACGCTCTATCTTTATCAAATAATTTTTCAAATAGATAAAAACTAAAAAACGTCATACAAAATGTAAAAATATGTCCTAATACACTAGTTGTACCATCTGTTATATTAGCTATATTAATGTCAAAATAATCAACCAACGCACCTACAGGATATAAAACAGCAAAATATAATAATACATATAAAACTTTACTATAATATAATTGTAATCTCGATTCATTATTAATTGATCTCAAATGATTTGCAAGTAAGTACCTATAAACAAGAGTTGCCACAGCTAAAAGAACTGAAAGAAATGCAAAGAGCACTTCGGATCGACTTAAGACAAAGTTTTCATTAAACACTAACTCAAATAAAATATTTCCCTTGCGATTAAAGCTATCCTGCCCAAAGAGTGCCAAGGCTAAAAAAACATATGAGACATTCACAAAAAGATATACAAAAGAGAGTTTAATATATGCAATAACTGTTTTGGTTTTTCGAATACTATCAAAATAATCTTTATGACCTATCAACTTTTTAAAGAACAAATATATGACAATATCTTCAAATACATATACTAAGGGAGTTACTAAGAATGTAATTAGCACTCCCCATCCTTCTCCGTAATGACTATTCATAACAAAATCAATAAAGGTGTTTAAAAAACCAAAAATCATAAATAAACAGAACAAAATTAAATAACTAATCATACGCAAAACTAACCTCCTAAGCCAAAGGAGGTCTCCCCCTGTCCTTCTGAGGACATTTATTAACAGGATTAGCTGGAGGCGGAAGAAGAATATCCTTCAACAAGTCTTGCTCATCGTCTGATCTGACTGGTTGGTCTTCATCCTCTTTTCTCTTTCTAATTATGTAGTCAGTAGTCTCATCAACATCATACAAGTATTCTGGATAATATCTTCTGACTTGAGCCGAAGACATTATAACATTTCCTTCTTCATCCTTCATAGGAGGTTTATCTTTGAAAAATTCAAGGCCCAGCTTTTTAACAAGTGTGTTAACAGCTTTGGCAATAGATTTCTGAAAACCGCTCTGTCTTTGTACAGTTTGATTTAATCCTAACGGATCAATATAGAATTGCGGATTATTCCCTGCGTATAAATATACATTGTATCCACCAAAAACACCTATCAGATCTTCACTCATAAACCGGCCTGCGCTAGGATTGTAATTCCTGTTGCGAAAACTCAATTGTAGTTGGTCATCTCTATCTAACATACTAATACCTATGTCTACTTAACTCTTCTTAATCTTGTTGGTGATAAAGCATAGTAATCCACCAAAAGCACTAGACAAAAAAACCTGTATTATATAAACCGGAAAATCAACCCTTGCTCTCTTTGCAAACAATACACCTGAAGCGATTGCGAATAACGGAACAATGACAGAGTACCTCACTTCGAACCTCTTGGTGTAGTGTAAATTTCATTATTCCATGGATCATAAATGATATCGGGATCTTTAGGGTTACTTGACCTTGCCCTACCGTATTGATGTACAGTAGGAAATGTTTTATTTTCGTTTAAAAACACCCATAAGTCTTCATACTCCTGAGATTGTAAATCATTTGAAACATAGCTCTCCTGGCCGCCACACGCTAAGTAATTATCTCCATAATTATTTCCTGAATAATCATACAAGAACTTCATTATGTTATTATAATAAGGGTTTTCGTGCCTTAAGCCTTCCTTATTCATCTTATCTACGAGCTCTTTAAATCTTTTAAAGATCTTCTTTACATCGTTATCACTCAAACCATAGGTATCTACAAAGTTTAATGGATTATTTCCAGTGTATCTATAGAATGAAGTGTCTCCACTGCTGAACCCAATCGGATCTTCACTCATAAACCGACCGATACTAGGATTGTAATTCTTGTTGCAACTATTTAAATGTAATTGATCGTGATACATTCTCACCTAATTAACACCCTTACTTCTGTATGATTTAAACAAGATAACAACTCCAGTAATTATTAAAATAACAGGTCCCCAGAACATAAGATATATCCATCCCATTTTCATACATACATCATCAAAGCATCTAGAAAATCCTAAACGATAAATTTTATATGAACCTACAAAACTTAAGTAAACTCCGATAATAAAAGTTATTATACCTAAAGACAACTTCATATACACATCCACTATCTTCTTCTAGGGCATTGTTTTGGTTTTCTATCATATAAAAAGTCATTTATAGCATCAGCCGTATCTAAGATAGCTTGATCATAAATTTGCCTATGAAAAAAATCATCTTTGCCATCGCCAGGAGTAAAATAGTCACCTATAATCTTCCAAGTATTTTGAGAATGTAAGACTTCATGGAATGCAGTATCAAGTAAGTCCACGGCTTCTTTTGAATTAAGAGTTCTTAAGTAATCACGGCTTAGTATTACTTCATTATTATCAATATCAAAATACCCCGCTGTATTGCTGTCAATCTCACCAATATTTGCAACTCTGTATTTAACATTTTTTGCATTAGGGTACTTCTTAAATACATGTTTAAATGCAAGATCAATATCTCTTTGAGTTAGGCCATATGGATCAACAAATCCAAAGACGTTATTTCGCACATATCTATAAAGGTTAGAATCACCGCTTACAATCCCAACCGGATCCTCACTCACAAACCTTCCCGCACCAGGATTGTAATTCCTGTTGCGAATACTTGAATATATTTGTTCAATCAAGTAGATCACCTTTATATTTGCCCATGATAAAGTCTTATAAAAACAAAAGCCAATGATATCAAGACTGATGGAATTATCTCAAAAATTATTGATATTTTTGTATATGCAATATACACGTACAAAAGAACCATCAAGGCCATACAGATTAATAAATAATATATTTCAGACAAGTTATTTAAGTCTGGTGAATTTATATTTGTAACAAACATAAACAACTGAACGATAAAAGGAATCATCAAAAAAGTAACTCCCGAAGTACGCCACTTTACTTTAAAAATTTTCGATAATCCAACATAGCTACCAGCATAAAACAAGAAGTATAATATGATCAATGTGAATGCCTTAAAGACACCGTTCATATTAGTAACCACAAGATGCTCCAGGATTACTCATTAACTTTTCATACTCCTTTCGTAACGCATCAGCAAAATCCTGACAGTTATTAGAGAAAGCACCATAATTCTCTTTAATAAATTCACCTGTCATCTTCACATTTTTAACAGCTCTTCTCATCATATTGTCATAATAAAACTTACTATTCATTTTATATTGACTACGATCTTCGTCTCCTTCATGTATACCAGTATTATAGTATCCAACACTGCCACCTTTAGAGTCGTCAAAAAATAATTCTTCATGTGCTATTTCAAGATTTAAATAATCCTGAACAGGTCCAGTCATCATATCATCTCTATTAGATAATTTGCATTTTCCAAACCTTGCAAAACCTAAAGGATCTTTAAACACCAAAGGGTTGTTTGAAACATATCGGTATAAATTAATATCCTTGCCAGAAAAACCGATCGGATCCTCACTCATAAACCGTCCTCCGCCAGGGTTGTAATTCCTTGTACGAGTGCATAGATATATTGACTTGTTCTCTATTGACATAAATAAATTATACACTAAAACCTTGTTTTACAATATTGTAAATTCAATAAATTACACACCGAACTCGACAAAGCGTACGGTATATGGTACGATCCCTAAAAGGAGCTTTACCATGGCAATTCCAAAAATAAAATCAGCATCAGAATTAAGGAATGATTTGTACAACTCTCTTAAAGAAGCGAGTGATGGTGATATGCAAGTCGTAACTCATAAACAAGGTGAACCAGTTGTTCTTATTTCGCAAAGTGAATTAAATAGAGTAATCGAAGAAAATGAAACTTTAAAAAAACTTAGCATTGGATTATCTGACGTTAGAAATAATAGATCTTACAGCACGGATCAAGTTAGAGAAACCTTAGCGAATAGAAGAAAAGAGAGAGATAATGATAGTATGGTCTGACAGGGCCCTCGCCGACTTAATCAACCTTTCAGAGTCTATTGAAAATAATTTCACTAATGAGCTTGCTGATAAAATCACTGACGAGTTGATTTCATATATAGAGAGCCAGTTAAAAATAAGCAAAGAGATTGGTCGTCCTTACGAGCCTAATCCCTATTTTAGATATTTAGTCTTCAAGGGTAATAAAGTGTTCTACACACCATATGAAGACAATAAAAACATCTACGTTATTCACATAAATATCAGAGGATCAAAGCCTCAAACTTTTCCAGATAAAAACGAAGAGTAGATTTGTAATTCCTCGTGCATATTCCTGAATGTAACTGTGTACTTAGATTTATCAAGCTTAACTCACTAACTATTTCTTCAACTTGAAGTATCTATATATTATTCTAGCTAAATCAAACAAACATAATAACATTAAAAACCGTCCACCAAACAATATGATTTGATTCAACTCATATTGTTCTTTTGGACCAAGTAGATTTGGTAGAATAGTTGCTATAAATAAAAGTAAAAAAATATCTATAAATACATCAATAAGAAGTTTAGTGCGACTCATCTTTTTTTCCTGTTAGGGTCGCAAGTCTTAGGTTTATACCTCTCATCAAATTCATTTTTCCATGGGTCAGCAATTATTTCTGGATCATCAGGATTAGAAGACTTTATTTCAAGTCTCTGATGAAATGGTGTCACATTTACAACCTCAAATGTCCAGTTGTCATCAAATGCATTCTCTAGAGCATCAGTAACCATTATGTCTGCGACATATTCTGCCTGTGCTCCACATCCTATATAACCACATTGTAAAGTAGAACCAATATTATTTAAAATACCATTTAAATAACCAGTACCTTTTCTTCTTAAACCCTTGTTATCCAATTCTTTAACTGCTTTTTTAAAAAGTTTAGCCATACGTTTTACATCATTTGCACTTAGGCCAAAGCTATCAATAAACAAAAGAGGTCTGTTATAAGTATATCTGTATAAATTTGAATCCCCACCCCAAAAATGGATCGGATCTTCACTCATAAACCTACCTGCGCCAGGATTGTAATTCCTGTTGTGAAACTTATTTAATAAGCCAATTGAAATCATTCATTTTTCCTTTGGATAGATTTACTAAACAAGTACACTGTAAAAGTAGCGATTAGAAATTCAGTCAAAACTGGAGTTATAAAATCGATATTAAAAGACAATATATAGAACTCTTTAAAAAACCAACCTATACCGTAAATTATAATTAAAACCGGTAGCAGTGTAATATACGAACACATTGACAATAAAACGTAAGAATTCAGAAACCCATCTTGATATCTTCTCTTATATATAAAGAAGCACAATAGTAATTTAAAAAAAGTAATACAGAATGAAATATAGGTCTGAATCACTGAAACAGAGTCACGACCTATTACTTCGTCATAAAATCCTGGTAGATAAGACAAAACAGACAGAAGCATATATGAAAAGAAAACAATAAAGACTTGTTTCTCATTAATCCTATTTTCTTTAACATCATCCAAACATTGTTTTGGTAATACTGAGATCATTTTCTAACCTCACATTTTCGGATTTCATCTTCGGTATCTGTTCTTTTTGGTTCACATGACCTAATAACACCACATCCTTTTCGTGCTTCACGCTCCTTTCTTTTTGCATCCTCTAACTTTTTCTTAAGTTGTTCTAATTCTTGTTCATGTGTTACAACCTCACCTTCGTTGAAAATTAAGTCCTTTGCTTCATCAAGAGGCTTTTTAACTATTTTTTTCTTTAAGGAGTCTAGAAGTTTTTCCAGAAGATATTTAGCTGCCTTTCCTAGAAATTCACCGTCAGGGTCATTAAAGTCAATAGGACGGTTTTTAGTATAACGATATAGATTTGTGTCGAGACTACTTAACCCGATCGGATCTTCACTCATGAACCGGCCAAGGCCAGGATTGTAATTCCTCGTGCGAGAACTTGAATAATTTAGATTATTGATCAAATTATTTCCTATGTTTACAGTATTGATCTAAAAAATATTTTACACATTACGTAAGTAAAAGTACATCAAGCTAACACTTGTCAAAACTAGAAATGGTATTGCAACCCATAAAACAGTGTACAGACGTATACTAATGCGCAACTCTTCGGCCTCTTTACGAGCATAGCTTCCTTTATTTATTATAGCGTCTATTGCACTAACAAGCTGAGGAGAGCCATACCCTCTAGGGATCCTTCTATTTGATTTCTTTAACTTAATCCCTAACCCAAAAACAGTGAACAAAAAAACAAATGCTATGTATACAAACACAAATATTATAAACCAGATTTCATATCTCATAAATCAACCTAGTCTAAAATAATACTTGTACAAGCAGAAGCGAACATATCAACAGGAGATATTCCAACGGTTGCTCCTTCGAACGAAAAGCCTGTTGTTGTTTGTCTGCCACATTTATCCTTGCCAAAACTAACACCGCCCCCCACTTCAGGGCTCACGGGGAGACCAGGAACACTCGCTCCAACTCCAAACGCACCTGATGTGCCTTCTAAGTCATACACAGTATCAGCATCACCAGAAGATTGAATTGCACCAGCAAAAACACCAAGAGCTTCTGTTACTCCTCCAGCACACAGAGTTAATACAGTTTTAGTATTTCCTTCATCATCATGTATTTTTTGTATATCGAGTGATCCTCCAAGGCCAAACAGGCCAGCAGACATCATAAATCCAACTCCTGTAGTATCTAAACCTAAAGGGTCAATGTATTGTAAAGAATTATTGAACACATATCTATATAAGTTACTATCTCTACTATTGAGACCAATCGGATCCTCACTCATAAACCGGCCTGCGCCAGGGTTGTAATTCCTCGTGCGATTGCTTGAATGTGTCAGTATATTAAGTACGTTCATTTTTTTTATTGAAACCAATAGTGATATTTTCAAGATACTTAAAAAAATCCTGATCCTTTGAATATAGCCATATAGGAAAGTGTATCACACTTCCATCACCTAGCTTTATGACTAAAACTCTTAAAAACAATATCTTAATGATATTTACATTTGTTATAAAAGATATATCTATTCGCTTTGCTTTGTTTAGATATAAATTATTATCATCAGCAATTAAAACATAAAACCATTTAAAATATACACAAATGAGTATGTTCACAATTACTAAAGATCCAAACTCAAGAAAACTAACCCCATTGAAATAATGAGTACAAGAATTCTCCCAGCAACCTCCAAGTACAAACACAAAAATAAGGAATAAGAAAATAAGAACTAATTGAAGCCTTAATAAACTAACATTAGTTTTCATATCTATAACAGTCCTGATAATGTACAGATTCCAAGAAAGTGACTTGAGCTTTTAAAATGCTTATCCTCAATTTGTTGTAGTTTTTTATTCGAATCTATTTTCATTTTTTTTAAACGCTTTATCACCAACTCTAACTTTTCAATCTTCTCTTTACGATCCTCTGGTGGACACTGATATTTTTCAGATTGTGTAGCATTATATCTATATTTCTCAATCTCTTTAGTATAAGCATGGATAGTTTTATCTATCCTATTGTTTATTGTCTCTCTAGCCTTCTCAATATCTCTAGTAACAGTAAAAGTAGATGCAACACTAGCAGCCGAACAGACAAGAGCTGACAGTGGTCCTTCTCCACTAGGGTCACTGTAGACGACTGGATTGTTATACGTGTATCGATAAGTGTTATACTCAGCCTTGTTGAACAAGATCGGATCTTCACTCATAAACCGGCCTGCGCCAGGGTTGTAATTCCTCGTGCGATTGCTAGAATGTATTTGTTCATTTTTTAAAGTCATCATTTTTTATTATAAATTACATATATTTTATTTGCAAAGATTAAAATCATTTCAATAACATGCACACGCTGTTCGCTATTTGCAAACAGCAAACAGCGTGGAGCAATACTAATTATGAGCAATCTAAAGCCACAAGATGTTGTAATAGCAATTAAAATCAAGTTAAACGAGGCTAGAAACTTCAGCATGAGAGATTTAGCAAGTGACAAAAAAAGAATAAACAACTCCGCCTTATATGAACTCCTTGTCCATGGAATTAAATATGTTTTTCCGACTACTCTTGGACCTATCAAAAGATGGATCCCTACATCATTCTCAGAAAGCTCACTAAGAGGATTTATTTCAACTAATGTCACAATAGTTATAGAATGAATCTATGAGTAGATTATCAAGATAAGACTAACGACAGTCGCTATATAGAAGATATTTTGAAAGACGTGAGTACTTGACTCCAAGGGCCTCGCACTGGCCTACGACAACAGGACACGACATAGGAATCTTATCCATTGCCTTCTGGATATTTTTTCGCATGAAATCTGATGTGTAGCTATTACAATTTATGCCTTCATCCATTCCATCATCAATAAATTCGGCCATGTCAATTTCACCGACAACTTGAAACTTGCCATCAATACACTTGATAACACCATCATCATCTAAATCTTCATTTGTTAACGGATCGATTCCTTTACCAAAAAGATGCTGATAAAAACGCAAACCTTGAAAATTGGCAATTAGGTCACCATTTGAAACAATGCCATTAAAGAAACCTCCCCACATGACCCTTTCAGAATTCTTTCCATAACGAAGGATCTCTTTTGTACTAAGTCCATGTTCCATTTTTCGAAAGTATAGATAACCTAAGTTAAACATGTGGCTAAACTTATCGCTCCCAATAAGGACGTCGTTTACCTTAAATAATGGAGAGTAAGGCGTTAGGTTTAGAATGGGTTTATAGATAAGTGGAATATAGCGATATATTGACTCTTTCTTTTTAGTTTTCACTAAATATTCGTTGCCTAATTTTCCTTTATCGATATAGCGCTGAATTGGAGCAGTTACAAAGATCCCCTTTAAACTAGCAACAAACTTCTTTTTAACCTTTCGACGAATGGTATAGTAACTACACCTCTGGCCAAATATCTTATCGGCATGATTAGCTTCAGCTACCGCAGAGCTTATCTTATTATTTACGTACTTGTTAACTTGCGCCAAAGCATCTTCTTTTTGTATGGCCTCATCACGATACGTGAAACTATCGACCTCGAGTGCGAAAGAATTAAAACTAATAAGAAATATTAAGAGTTGAGATTTCATTCAAAGAGGCTAGCCCATCTCAGTCAAACTCTATATTAAAGAATTCTTAATTTAATAACTACGTATATTATCAAATATCCTTTCCATCACTCTTTATTGACAGTACTCCTGATTCAAAAGGGTCGTTTATATTAATAAAATAGTAACACTTAGAGTTATCGATCATAAATCCATTAGGAGTATTTGATGACATCTGCATTCTCCACCCTCTAGCAAGGATAGGCACATCAACTTTTATTAAAGAACCTTTTGTATCATAGTAAAAATTTACCATCGTCATTTTTAAAAAAGTTGGATCATCTCTAAGTTCACTCCCATGTAAAATATTAAATGTGTAGACCATACCAGTGGCCTGCTTTGCCTTTAACACATATGCATGTTCCGGAATGGTAAAGTAGTAGAATGCCCTTTCAAAGTCCTTGATACACATATCTTGTTGCTCAAATCGATTCTCAATCATCCCAAGGTTATCTCGGGCCTCAATTCCCCTATCAAGCCAATTTTGATCTAGTCTTTCAAAGTCAGTGAGTTCTTTGGAACTGGGCATTCTTTGTGTTTCTGTGACTTTCTCTTTGCTAGAGCATGAGAAGGCCGATGCCAAGATAAAGGAAATCATAAATATAAGGAGAGAGAGATACTTAATCATAAGAAGCTTATCGGGCATGAAAGAATATAGACAACTGTTAAAGAATTCTTTTAAGAATATTTAACCCATAAGGTTGTCTGTATTTAATTTAAATGGCCACAGAAACAATAATAATGAATAAAGCAGAGAAGGAAATTAATATTTTATTATATGACATTAATAATAATCGTCATCACTATTTAGAGAATCACGTATTTCTTGAAGCTCTATAGTATGTTTAGTCCCAAGGCCTAAGTGATCATTTAAGTATAAATCATCAATAATAATACTTAAGGAATCTTTTACACCCGAAGCGTAATAGTCATTGTACGTATCAGTATCAATCATTCTTTTATTAAGATTTATTTTAATTGATTCAATATTGTCCTTTAAAAGTTTTAGCGTTTGTTGAGAATCTTGTTTGATATACGCTTCATGAAATATCGATGCAACAACACGGCCTGAAGGGTAGGCCACGTAATCAGCAGAACTATCTGCTTCAATTTTATCTATTAGATCCTTTGCCATTTCATTATCATACGTACTTTTACCCCAATCAGAAATGATAAGAGTCGATAAGTGTAGACCGATTGGATTAAAATACTCACCTTGCGAACTTGCTAATAAAGCTTGGGCCTCTAAGCTCCCAGGGTTTTCTTTAATATAATTGATTGTTGCTCTTATTCCATTTCTTGTTAAATAGGCCTGTTTTGAATAATCTAAAAAGTCCCTTACATAGCGAATATCGTTTTCATTAATATAATTTCCCTGACAAACACGGCAAGCGGAATCCACTCTTGCATTCTCCTCATCTCCCTTATATGACAAGCAACAGTCTTCACAAGCATACGAAAACTCGAATCCTTGGCCATGGGAATAGCCAAGATTGTGGAGCTGTTCATGAAAGAGTGTTTTTCTAAGCTCTTTTCTTTCTGCATCCCCTTCTGGAGTAAACTCTAAGGAAGATGGCTGATTTGGATTAATCGCCATATAAGGATGTTTTACTTTGCCACCGAAAGTCGCTTGCGTTTCTTCTGAGACCGAAGCATAGGCTAGAGTGCCCTGCCAATAAACAGGGTCATCGGATTTGTCGGTGCACATAATAGTGACTTCATTATTCTTTAGTAGTTCTTCAAGTTCATAAGCTATACGAGTTGAACCGACAGGGTTCTTTAGGTCCTTACCTAATTTCTTTAAGCAAGCAATGCCATCATCAATTGAGCTTTTTAAGAAGCTTGGAAAGTCCTGTCCCCATTTTGAAAGACAAGCATTTTCAATTCGATAACCAAAGTCAGTAGGGAGGAAACCGTCATCAAAACTTGCGCTCACTTTATTAACAAGAGAAGACAGTTCTCCTATAACAGACTTTGCTTGAGGTAAGTGACATTCTTGTTTTTGAATTAAGCTTTGTGTATCTTTATATTTGATTTCAAAAATTCCATCAAAGTCCTTATCAACTTCGATTGTTGCTTGAAATTGTGTTTCATTTAGCTTTCGATAGCTAACCTTACGATCGATTTTTCCATCACCGTTGATATCTTGAAGAGTTTGCTTGAAGATACCTTTTAATTTGAACTTCGTGATAAATTCAAATTTACCATCACCATTTCGGTCTTCTTGGACTTCAACAACTTCCTTATTACGACGAATTTCAATTCGATCAACTTTGCCATCATTATTGATATCAATTTCTTTTCGACTCAGACTTTGGGCCGCAAATAAATTGATAAATAGTAAGGTAATTAAGAAGTATTTCACTTCTTAATCTTAACATAAAATAAATTTAACGACGGATAAATTCTAAAGAAATTTCGCGGTCACTACTAAAGACAAACTTCTGTTTTGGTTTCACTTTACTTAAGTCACAGGCCGCCTTTATGTGATAACTTCTTAAAATATGTGCTAGTATGAGCTTTACCTCGATGCTGGCCATCTCACGTCCGAGACAAGTGCGAGTTCCTGTCGAATACGGTATGTAAGCTTTCCTTTGTTCATTAGATAAACTATTAAATCTCTGTGGATTAAATTTGTTGTGATCGTCTCCCCAAACCTGTTGGTTATTAAGAATTTTTCCAAGAAGAGAAAAAACAACGGTTCCTTTCTTTACTTTGAAACTTATATCACCATCTGATAACTCTTTATCTTCTGCGGCTTCTCTAAATAAAATAGGGAAGGCCGGCCTTAGACGTAAAGTTTCTGCAACATAATTTTCTAGTAGCTGGTTCTTTATTATAGAATTAGAATTCGTAAGATCTAATAAACTTAATTCTTTATATAATTCATTTTGAAGTTCTTCATTTTGAGCAAGAAAATACAGCGCCCACGTAAGAGAAACAGCTGTTGATTCAAATGATGCTCCAACCAGTCCATAAATTTGTCCAATAATTGCTTCAGTATCTAGGCCTTGATTCTTTAAGTGAGTAATGAGGGTATAGCTAGTTGTCCCTCTTTCAACTTTTTGACGAACAAATTGCTTACCTTCTTTGATAAATTTAGAAAATCGAAGATTACTCAATGTAGGAAGGTACTTCCACATTGGACCATAATTCATACGTTTAGTAAGTTCGGCAATTAAAAATTTTTGAAAGTAATAAAAACTGTCACAGTCAGCTTTAGAGTTAGTGACTTCTTCCTTTTGAATCTTAAAATCGTGTTCGATAAAGAATTCACTTGTAATTGCTAATGCGATTTTTCCCATAAGAACTTCGACATTATCAACAAGAGAATTTTCACCAAATAGAGGAAGATCTTTTTCAAGCCTACGATTTGTAATTGAATAGAGGTTCTCAAGTACTTTGGGCGTGAAAAAGTGGACTAACTCCCCTCTTAAGTCTTGCCATTGTTTACCGTCAGCATCAAGTATTGAGGCCCTGCCTTTATTAATATGTTTTATCTCGTTAAGTGTGCTTCCTTTTAAGAATGTATTTCTTTTCTTAACAATTACATCTTTATAGAGGTCATAATTTCCAATAACCACAATATCTTTGTTAAAAATTTTAAAACGATATGAATCACCAAGTTCATTACTTTTTTCATTAAGTTGTTTAAAAAGACAATCTTTGAAGTTTAACTCTCCAATACTGCCGATAATTGGTAATGTTTTTAAGCTTGGTATCGTGCTCATATAACCTTCTTCTAAAGACCTAAAATATCGCCAAGACGATCTAAAATTCCACGGGCCGTATCACTTACAGGTTTTTTAAGTCCATATTCAACAGTTCGTGGAGAAATCACGAAACCAAATACTTCATACTCTCTAGCATCTAATTCAATAGGTTCATCCTGAATACATGCTTTTTCTAGATCATCTAATTTAATAGTTCCGGTTTTCAAATAGTTCTCAACACAATTTTTTTCTTCTTTTGTGTTAATTGCTGCCGTCAAGAGGACTGTCGACAAATTTGGAGCAGGGTACTTCATATCAAGTTCACCTTTACCAACATAATTTCGTAGAACAGATAAACCAATTTGAGACTCTTTATCAGAATTTGAAACATAGGCGGAGCAAGCTGCGATACTTGCAACTTTGAAGGAAGAGTAGCTTGTAGCATATGTCATACAAGTAAATTGAATTTCAGTTGTAATCTTATTACAGTATTCAACAACTTTATCATCGATATTATATTCTTCCTTAAGGTAATCTACACATGCCTGTGATGGTGCAATTAGATCGGCTTTAACTTTTTGAATGATGATTTCCTTCTTATTCAATCCGATACATTCAACATCAGCATCCACTGAGCAATAGGCCATATCACCTGCGATATAACAGTCAGTATTGCTGAAATCGATCCTCTCATTATTTTCACAAATTCTCTTGATACTATATGTAGCGTTGGCCTTGGCCTTCTTTGTTGCTGAAAATTTTGCCTTCGTCTCAGCAAAGAGTTTTCCTTCAACTTTAGACTCACCCTGTGCACGTAGACTTAAGTCTGCGCGTTCACCATATTCATGTATACGAATCTCCTGATACTCAACACTATCCATGGCCTGGTCTGCGATAGAGATCGCTGCCGTACTTGTCCAGTGGAGCATAAGAAGTGCGATAATAGAAATAGTCTTTTTCATAGTATTACCCTTTCAGAATCGTATACTTAAAGGCCAGCTGTTCAAAAAATGAACGCTCCTTTACCTATAAAGTGCTAAATTCTTTAACAAATTATTTATTCAGGGTAATAAACAGCAAGGTATGGGCCAAGTTAGAAATTTGTTTCGTAGCCGCTTTCTTTGAATTCAAGTTCACGCCAAACACTATCCCAATCGCCTTTGAGTAGGCTCGTAGGTGTTAGCCTTGATTCGTTTGGTGAAGTATCACTAAGTTCGTATTTTTCAATACCAGAAATAAGAGTAAGCTCATTTTTGCCAAATTCAATATAGAACTCTGATTTAAATGAGTGCCCTTTTTTCGTCTTACCTTTAACAAGAACTAGAAGATAATCACTAGTCTTACACTCCTTAGCAAGTCTATGTAATAGTTCCTTCTTAGCGTCTTTATACGTCTTTCTAAGATCACCAAGACTGATTCTCTTTCTTCCAATTATTGGAAAGACAATATTTTCCTTTAAAAGGTATGAAACAGTTGTTGGTTTGTCAGGGTAGTTAGAATAATATTCTTTGAAACATTTTTTATTAAAGAAGCTTCCTCTTGTAGTTGCTGCTAACTGTCCCCTTACTTCAGAGATATGATCAACAATATGATCATTTGAATAAGTCGAATATTCAAAGAAATCAATGACTACTTCAACTGAAAATACAGAGGAGCAGTATATGAGAATAAATATTAGCTTGGTATAAGTCTTCACAATATTCTTTGTTTACCATGAAATTCTCGTATTTCAATGAACTACTTAGATTTTTGTAAAATATCTAAGACCATGGCCTTAATTATTCGCATTTGCTGGCCATCCTTAAGATGATAATTCGCACCAGAATGTCCCCACCAATCCCAACAACCATGTGGATTACGTCCAGGAATCATAGATTTTTTTGCTTGTGGAAACAGAACAACAAGGTCAAGTTTATCAGCAGCTTCTTTAATTCCTGTATCATCCATATAGCCCATATCAATATGATCAATTGTTTGTTTACATCCGTGAAAAGCAATATGAAGCTCACACCTTCTACTTCCTTTACAACGTGAAGGAATATATAAGTAGGCCTTATCTTGTAGCAGCGGAGAGAACACGCCAACATCAAATGCTGAATAGTAATTTGTTTGATCAATTTCTTCAGTTTTCCCCTTTAAAGTAAATCGTCTTTGTTTCTTATCAGGGTAAAGCGTCGTTAAAGAAATAAGAGCACCATTATAATTGCAATTTCCAATATAAGGCACTTTTGAAACTTCGCATTCTATCCCCTTATTTTCAGTAGGAAATGTATGTCCAGCCGCTAATGTTCCTTCGTATGCGAGTTTTTTGACACCAAAGAAGGCATATAGGTCTCTAAGTTCTTCACTAACACTTGAAACAACTGTTTCATCGTTTTGCCCTGAAAAGATAAACACTCTATCTTCTTTGAGATTAGAAATCGGATCAATAAGTCCCATCATTGCTAGTCCACTAGCAAATAGATAAGACTGATAACCACTTCCCCAAATCCCATTTCCCTTCATACAAGTATTAGTGGCCAAGGCCACTGTACCCTTTGCGCAATAATAAGGTCCTGCAGCGAAGATAGCCGCACCTTCTACAAGACTACTATTTGCGATATGAAATTGATGGGCAAAGAAGCCCCCCGAAGAGATACCAGAGACCGTTACCTTATCACTTAAATTTAGTGCGAAAGTATTTGAAATTAGGATAAAAAAGATGATCGTTAATATTTTCATTTTAGTCTTATAGAACAAATTCTATCGAATTTAAATCGGTTTGAAATATTTAAAGGGGGCCTCCTCACAAAGCCCCCAATATAGCTGGAACAATCAGCAAACCCCTAAGAATCCTTGATTATTCAACAACAATAAAATTGAATTCACAAACGTATTTTCCACCGCCGAACATACCTTTTTTGTAGAAATCAACATCACCGAATACATAACCTATCGTCGTGTTGATAATTCTGTTTCTCATTTTCATACATTCTGTGTATGACTTGTCGTAGTTGTTCGTGATCTTTTGCTTGATTTTCTTCTTAGAAAGTACTTGCTCGTAACTATCTAGAGTAGTTCTGATTTCACATAAGTAACCGCTTCCTTTCTTTCTTGTTACGAATTCAAAGTCAATTCCATCAACTTTGACATCCTTGATTTCATCATACTCGACCTCAGCATCAAGACATGCCTTCTTAGCTTGTTCCTCTGTGTCAAAACGATCGATTTCGACACTAGCTGTTTGAAGCTTTGCAAAAGATGATAGTGAAAATACTGCACATAAAATAAGAACTAAATGTTTCATAGGTTTCCCCTCTGTTTTCAATTGTTAAAAAATAATGTTTTTTTCTTGATGAAACTTATAGCTAATATGGACAATCAGGTCAGTTTAAGAAAGGTAAAGATAAAAGCGATGTTATATAAAAACTCTTAACTTTACATTATCTAGAGGATTTCATTGGGGGGAAACTATTTTATCGAGACTTACGAAATAAAAGGCCAAGGCCAAAAAGCATAATGCCAAAACAAAAAATAGAAAATCCAACAATCTTCATAAAACGCCAAGGCTCATAATTAAGAGCTAAACTAATTGAGCTTCGGTTGTTTAAATCTACAATTGAATCGAATTTAATCAACCATGAATCACGATAAAGTGTATCATTTAACTTTATTAGTTCTTTTTTACCGTTAATAAGAATAGTTGCGACACGAGTATCATCAATATCTTCTAGCTGTATATCAAATGGGAGCCGTAATGGCTTCTTCTGAAATTTTAGATCGTAGAAGCGGCCATCATAATCAATAATCTCCCTCTTTTCACCAAGCTTCATTTGATAAATCTTTTGGGTATTTCCTTTCTCATAATACTTTAAGATATCAGAGTTATTATCTTGATAGTTACTACTATAGCGATATTCTAGCTTAAGTGCAGTATCCCTTTTAAATTCCAATAATCGATACTTGTAAGTTTCTCCGACTAGCTCAAGCTTGACTCTATCTAATCGACAGTTGTTACCAAGAGAATAAAAACCATCTTCCTTAACTAAGTGCTTGTTGCTAACACATAATTCGGACTTAAGATCTGTGATTGATTTTCGACGAAGAAAAACAGAGCAATCAGGATTAACTGTCGATAAATTATCAAGACACTTCAACATCAATTGATTAAAGAGTAGAATTTCCAAATTTCCATCAACTATCGTACTTCTATAATCTTCCTGATTTGTCGTAAGATAGAGTGTTTGTGATTTAGTGTTAGAAAGATATCGCGATTGGCCCAAAATACTAACGCTATTTTCACCACGACTTTCATATTTTGCATGATGCTTTCGACTAAACGGTAAGTATGAAATCAGATAAACTGGTCCAAAATCCAAATTTAAACCCTGAGGCCTTATAGAAAAATCTAAATCAACATATAAGGTCTCACCAGTTTGTCGATTTCTAATGAGGGCCTGATTCTTATACATTTCGATAGTATCTGTTTCAACACCACTTATTAAATTAAGACGGCCTTTCTTATTGGTAAAAGAAGAGATAGTCGTAACGACTAATAAAATAATTAAACCGAGATAAAAAAAATAGACCCCCAAAAATCTCCTGCGAAAAGGGCGTTTTTTTAAAAGACCAAGAATTAATGAAAGAGAAATTACTGAAAGAAGAAAAGCAAAGAATGGCCCATTAAAAACAAGTGTGTACGCGATTTTTGGCCCATAGAAATAATTAACAATTGCACCTATGACTAAATAAATGACAAAAATAAGAAGCAGTGAGACTGTTCCATAAACACTACTAAGAGAATGATCAATTTTTGATATTACTTTTCTCATGCCAATAGGATAACTCGGGCCAAAATCTCTGTCTACGGATGAAAAAGTAGCTAAAATTAGTAAAGCACTTTATTAACCAACCGATAATATATAGTATGAGAAGAACGATTTTAATGACATTAGTTTTACTTTTTGGACATCTTACTTTCGCTAGTAATAATCAGAATTTAACATGGGACCTCGATATTAGTTTTGACAATATTCAGGTTTGGAAAAAATCACATAAGAGACTTACTGTAGAAGATAAAAACTCCAATAACAAAATCGAAAATTACACTAAAGAAAAAATAAGAAAATACTTAGATCAAAGAAATAAAATACTCAAGTATAGTGACTTCTCTGATTTTAAAACTGACTCCTTAAAGTTCACAAAAAAGAAAGATTATATCCATCTCTATAAGCTAGGGAGCTATCAAAATTCTAGAGCAAAAAAAATCTATCTTGCAGAAATCCATCGTCTCTACAAAGATCGCACTATCATCACGATGCTAAGCTCAGAAAAAAAACTTACTAAAGAAGACATTAAAGATTTAAAATTAAAATTTCAATTTGTAACGGAGCAAAGATAATGAGAAGACTTTCTACAGTTCTTGTCGTTGTACTAAGCATGTCGGCCCATGCATTTGTTCCAATGAGCAACTATGAACTCGACTTAAGTGTTGCTCACTCACAGTGTATTGAAATTGGAAGTCTAGATATATTAGATAAAACGAACTCACAAAAACTTTGTGAAGTTGTTGTCAACTCATCTATTTGCGATGATGTCGAGGCAGTGGATAAAAGAAGATGTGACCCAAAGCTAATTGTTGAAAGCAATATTGCTGTTGATTTTATTTCATGTCTAAAAGGGCTCTGGGGCTCGGCCGTTGAATTCATGAAATTCATTGGTTCTGTCGTTGATTATATTATTGATGACGAATACCGTGGGGAAAAGAACGAAGAACTTCTAAACACACTTCAAAGTGCGAAGCATATGCTTGCAATGGAATGGTCACGTTCACTTAGTGAAACAGAAGGTCTAGGTCCTATGCACTATATAAATGCTGCAAAACACTTTTCAAGTACGATGGGGACAATCATATTTAACATGCTTCAAGATGCATACTACTCTACCCAGGCCAACTATGCATGCCTCTCACCTGCCGCTAGAACAAAAGCAATCTGTCAATTTGCAGGCTCTTATGTGATTCCTCCAACTATCGTTATAGCGAAGGTTGCAAAATTTCTTTTGAAATCAGGTAAGGGTGTTAAGCGCTATACTAATGAAGACTTCGCTAAAAATGAGCTAGAAACGAATATACATGAGAATAAGGACATTGACGAAGATATTGTTGCAACGAAGGGTCCTTACTCTGCGGAGTCGAGTTTTCTAGCAAGACTTGATCTTTCTTTAGCAAAGAGGGCCTTTGAAAGCCCTGAGCAAGTTACAGAAATTGCGAATGCTCAAATCGATGCATTACTACAAGTCGTCAATAAAGTTGACCTTCCACATAGTGTCCACATGATCGATATAGATGGAAAGAAGTCAAAAAGAATACTTCTAACTGAAAGCGACTTAGCTTCTTCAAGTTCTTTAGCTGCCAAAGAGCTACTTTCCTATATGAAACTAAGTGGAAGAAGCCAAATCGTTATCTCTCCTCAAGAAATGTATCAAAGAAATAAAACTCTAATTGCATCAGATAATGCCACTTTTGTGTCAAGTACTGGTTTTGCAAACTTACTTCGTATTGATGAGAAAAATAAGCTTTCTCAAAATAGAGCATCAGCAGCAATTGAGGCGACTATGATAAATTCTTCTGATGAAAATGTCATTAAACTTGCAAAGGAGTTGAACAATCAAGGATTCTCTGTTCGTGTTATCGAAAGTCAGGCAATAAAAAAAGGAACAAATGAAGTTATAAAGAAAAAGGCACTACAATTTAATCGATTTGCAGCTGATCAAAATAATCCTGCAGTCCTTAGACTAAATCGTTTTAGAAATGACGACTTTAGACAAAAGATTATCTTCTACCCGGATGACTTAAAGCCTGCACAGGGATCTTCAAATCGTGCAACAAGGACCGTTTCATTTAATTTCTCTAACTTAAGAGAACTCGTAGATGGAGGATATGCCAACACTGTTCCACACGAGTTTAGACATGCGAAATTCGAGTATAATCGCTCAAAAGGTAAAGAGTCTCCATACGATCTACGCGTCCAACACATTAAACCAGATGGAAAACTTCACGATGGGAGAACCTATACAAATTATTTTTCAATGGAAGAAGTATATAATCATGCTCAGGACATTCACAGTGTTACACGTAAAATACAAAAAGATCCTCAAATTGGTCTTACCCTTGCGAAAGTTTCTGCAAAGGCCGACACGATTATTAATATTTCAAGAGGCTTTAAAGTCCAAAATGACTCTTTAAATCTAAACTTAATGTCGAGAATTCTCCCCTCTCAAATAAGTAAACCAATTATTGAACAAGGAACATATCGAATAAGTATTGGAAACGATAGCTTTGTTAGAATTATCAGAGATAACAACAATTACTATTCTATCATACTAAGAGATGGTGACATCGAGTACTCAGTGCCAATGGCCTCAGAACGATCAAAAAACGTGCTAAGTAACTTTATCGCAAATGCAGATCGAGCAGCGCAAACTAATGACATGAATTCAATTGCAAGTGAGTTGAAAATTGTTATGAGAGAGGTTATGGCAAAGAATAATGAGAGAAGAAGCCTTATAAAGTCTATCGAGCCAAAGGCCAAGGCCATAAAAGAAGCAATTAAGAATACTGATTATTCAAATCAAAGCTTAGAAGAAATTAGAGAGCTGTCGCGCCAGCTCTCACAAGCTTCAAAGGGCCGTTCTAATTAGATTTAGTTTTAAGTACGGCCTTGTAAAAGGCATCAGGATCTACAATCCCACCACTCTCACATGGGAGTCTTCCACTTCTTGGGATATATGCCGTGGCCAGTAGAAGATCCTTTAATTCTAAAGGAGATAGTTCTGGGTTAAGATTGTGACCCTTAAGTAATACATTTGTTACAAATGGAGCGGCCATCGAAGTTCCGTTTAAAGCAATTGTACCACCACCTGATTGTGCTGATACAACACCTTGCCCTGGAGCGAAGATTTGAACTTTTTTATTTCCAAATTTTGAAAAACTAGCTGGCCTATAAGTATCCATCTTATCTTTTTTAAGAGACGCTGTATTTAAGGCCCCAACCTTGATCATATTGGCATAATCATAACTTGCCGGATAATTATCATTTCCTTTTAAATCGAGGTCTAGATTACCTCGAGCATTTCCCGCGGCCACTACAAAGACCGTTTCAGGGTTATCAATAAAAGTATTTTCAAGATAATAAAAAGACTCACGAGGTGCAGACATTGGTGCCCCAGGAAAGCCAATAGCAAAACTCATATTAACAAATTTCACTTTCTTTTCTTTAATATATTCAGCGGCTTTTTCAAGATGATCTGTAATTGCGACGTCTCCTGCAAAGCCTACTAGTCCATATTTATCCAAATCCTTAAGAGCAAGTGCAGCTACGTGAGTACCGTGAGAAACAGGGTATGGAGTATGAACAAGAGAATGAGTTTCACGAATATTATTATCATCTCTTAAAAGACTTAAACCAGCGTCATCTTGTCTTTGCCAGCCCCAAGAGTCATCGACTCTCCCATTGTTATCATTGTCAATACCATCACCTGCAATATCAAATGGCGAGTTATATAATTTATGAGTTAACGAAGGGTGCATAATATCAAAACCAGTATCAATAATAACGACAGGTTCACGAGACTTGTCCTCAAAAATACTAAGTCTTCGTTGGTATTCTTTATCTGTAAGATTAAAATTTTTAAGTTGCTCACTAACACTGAATGTATCTGATTCATTGTAATGGCCAATTAGATTACCATCAGCTGTGTATGCCTTAAATTCAGACACAAGGTTTGCCATGGGTGCTTGCATATTATAAACGACCTCATAAAATTTTGAGACTTCACCGTTAGGAGTAAGAACGTCAATTCGATATGGTTTTGGCGCAGAGAAATCGAAGTCATCCTCATTTGTGTCATTATAACGATAGTGTTTAATACCAATTTGCTTATATGAACTTTGCGAGATAACCCATTCTTTTATAATTGTGGGGTCATCAAGATCACCTTTTACAACTGTTTTCTCCTTTACTTTATCTGTGACAACGCCATTTTCATCAATGAAGAAAACACTTTTTTGTCGTTGACCATTCTCAAAATACTCTACCTCTGCATGGTACGTATAAATACCGTCAGTACTCCAAGAGTCATTTGTAAGGACTCTGCCTTGCTCGTCATATGTACTTGCTCCTGTCTTTGCACCTGTTTTCAAATAAGTCTCAATAGAAGCTGATAGCTTATTGTCTTTACACTGATAAGTCGTTTGCCAATTCCCATCGATTACGATTTTATTTGCAGGGCATGGAGCGGCCATAGTGGCCATAAATGTGAGTTGAGATAAAATAAGAATTCTTGCTGTTGCGATATATTTCATATCAAGCGTTTTATCATGTAAGGTTTAGCGTAAAGCTAAATAATGAATAGATTACATGCGTAGACATATTTTAGACAGTGTAAATTCAAGTGCTTAGTGTTTTTTTATATACCCTGCAGGCTATTTTTATCACTTGTTTATATAGACGAATTCTGGCCTCTTCGCTAATATGGCCCCATGAAAGAAATCGATCTTGAGAAATTTATCAATACCCCTGGTGCAGATCACCGCTCACACCTTAACCGTCTAAAACGAATTCAAGGACAACTTGAGTCCCTTATTAACTTAGTTGAAGATGGTAAGTATTGTATCAATATCGTTCACCGATCAAAAACAATTCGTGGCGCCCTTCGTGGATTTGAAAGCTCAGTAATGGAAAATCACTTAAGAGGTTGTGTTGCCAAAGCAATTCAATCGCAGGACACTAAATTAATTGATGAAAAAATAGATCAACTTTGTACAATTATCAGAAAGGACTAGCCAATTTGAAATTCTGTAAAATTTGAGACAGGTAGCTCTTCAATAATTGTCACATTCGTGACCTTGGCCGTCTCTGGGCCGACCTTTAAAAATTCTTCTAAATTAGTAATATCATCGAGTTCACCGCTGGCCAACACTTCAACACTGCCATCTTTTAGATTTTTAACGTAACCAGTGATTGTTGGTGTATGCTTAAGAACAAACTCATAAGTACTTTTACGAAACCAAACACCTTGAACAACGCCCTCGACGCGGTACCTTCTATTAATCATAAAACTATCCTAACATGCTCATACTAAGTGAAGATGCAATTTTTATTAAATTATATGTTAAGATATTATTATGTGTTTTTCGATACAAGCGCAAACAGATTTAAAAGAGCTTTCACAAAAGCTTAATACTCCTTTAAACACAAAGGCTTACGAATCTTTTCGCATATTACAAGAATTCGAGGCATCAATCGATCCTCTAGTTCTAAAAAAGATCCTTGGTTTAAAGAGAAAGCCTAGTAGCGATGTCTTTAAAACAGCAGATAAAGATGGCCGTATCTTTCCAAATTACTTCACCAATGTTGTTACCCAAGATGCCAATGAAAGAACGATCTCACCAATGCGCTACCGTATTCGGCCACAAGGCTCTCAAGAAGAAGTCCCAACGAAGTTCAATGTCTTCAACGCCAGACTTGATTCACTTGAGAAACGACAAACGTGGAGACCTCTCTTTATGAAAAATCATGGAATAATTGCATTTGATGCTTTCTATGAGTGGGTTGAAAGAGATGGCAAGAAGGCACTAATTAAATTTCATCCGGAAGACGGCAAGCTAATCCTTGCACCTTGCCTATGGGATGAATGGACGTCAAAGGATAAGCAAATAAGCTTTAAATCATTTGCTATTATAACAACTGATCCACCTAAAGAAATAGAAGCTATGGGCCATGATCGTTGCCCTATCTTTTTAAAAGAAGAATATTTAGATGATTGGCTAAATCCAAAAAAACTCAAGACACAGGATGTGTATGAAATTCTCTCCCATCCGTACCAAGAACACTATGATTACGAATGGGCCAATTTTGTAAGAGATTAAGAAATTGAGACGACTTCGTACTCACGAGTAATATCACCAGTCTCTACATCAAAGATATCGCCGACTTCCATACCTAAGGCCTCATTACCAATTGGAGAAAAGACAGAAATAACAAGAAGTGGAGTGCCATCAAGATTTAGCATTGTCCCACCGGCAGTTGGAGTAATGAAGTAGTGTCTAGTTTGCTCATTGAATTTAAGCTCAACCAGTGATCCAAGTGCAATTTTATCACCATTTGGAAGCTCCTCAGAGAGCTCTTTAATCATATTGATATCGATCTCTAATTCATCTACACGTTTTTTTTGTGCTCCAGCAAGGTAGCCCGCTTCAATTGCGCGAGTGTCATACTTACCTTCTTGGGCCATATCAGGCTCTTGGGACATGGTACGAGTTGTCTCAAAAGCGGCCTTTGCCTTCGTAAGCTCAGTTTCTAAGTTTTCGATTAATGTACTAATTATAGTTTCTTTATTCATAGTAAATAATTTCGGTAAATTACCTTTAAAAATGATTGTATTATTTTCAACAATATACCGCAAAATCCCCTTTTGTACTATAAATTGGCCATATGAAAATCTTGCTCACCTTGCTATTAACCTTAACGACTTCTTTTGCTAATAAGCGCAATCCTCATGAATATCAGATTTTAGCACATGAAGATCTAGGCTCAGAGGTTAAGGAGCAAGACTTTTACTTTGTTGTGGTGGAAGCACTTAGACTCTATCAAAACGAAGCAGTAAAGCAAAAGCGTGGGATTTCAGTTAAAACACTGGATTGGCAAACACCTTACTTTAGTGCTTGGGCACTGTATGATGAAGATACAGATCACTACAATATCAATTTCTGGGGTGGTTTTGCCCGTATGCCAAATATGACAAAAAGGGCCTATGCATTTACCGCCTGCCATGAAATCGGTCACATTCTTGGAAAATCACCAAGAATGAAAAATAAGCACTTTTCTCAAATGAGTACAGAAGGTCAATCAGACTTCTTTGCAGCAGCAAGTTGTTATAAGAAATTTGTTATCAATAACCCAAACTACTTTGACTCTCCTATTGAATTAGATCCATTTGTGGCCTCACTATGCCTTGATAAATTTTCCAATGATAACTTTAACCAAGAACTTTGTTTCGAAACAATGCAAGTTGCCCAAGACTTTCCAAAGGCAATTGCACATATGAGTTCAGATACAAGTAAACAAACAGAAATCACAAACTCTGACCCTACTATTGTTGATAAAACTTTAGATAGTTACCCTACGCTACAATGTCGTATGGATATCATCAAAAATGGGGCACTCTTAGAATATAATGGTGACGATATCTCAATAAAGAACCTTGAGAAGCGTTTGCCATGCTGGTTTGCAAATTCGACAATTTCACATTCACATTGACATCTAAGGCCTAAAACCAGTTAAGAGAAACTTTGCCGTATCTACATAATTTCTTAACATCTGATATAATTTCAGCATGCATGAACGTAATGGCGAACTCTATTCTAAATTTGAAGAAATCATCAACTCAACAACCCACTCTCTTGGAATTATCCTAGGAGTTGTTGGAACAATTATGATGATCTTAAAGGCCAAAACTGGATTACATACATTCGCCTACACCGTATTTGGACTATCCATTACATTTCTTTATACAATGTCCACTCTCTATCATGGAACGGCCCATAAAAAACTAAAAAGTATCTTTCGAAAAATGGATCATATTGGAATTTACCTTTTAATTGCTGGCTCATATACTCCATTTCTCATGCTTGCCATTAAGGGTGAAACTGGAATGTGGATGATGATCAATATTTGGGCCTTGGCCTTTTTGGGAATCTTGATCAAAGTCTTTGCCTTTAATCGCTCAGAAGTCCTAACAGTTATCCTGTGTCTCATTATGGGTTGGATGGTAATTGCCATTAGAACGGAGATGATTGCAAGTCTTAGTTTTGACTGTCTTAAGTGGATTGTTATCGGAGGAGCATGCTACATGAGTGGAGTTCTATTCTACTTACGCGAAAGCCTCTACCTAGGCCATGCAATCTGGCACATTTGTGTTCTTTTAGGGACAACTTCTCACTTTTATGCAGTGTATGCATATGTCTAATTTGACTTAATATTCAATAGATTTTTACTATGAGCTGACATAGATTCTTTATTGGATTCATATAATTATTATTGTTATACTTAAAAAAAATAAAGGAGAACGTATGAACACAATTAATCAATTAAAACTAATTCAAGCAGATGCTCAAGTTTACTTTATGAAACTTCACAATATTCACTGGAATGTAACAGGGATGATGTTTCAACCAATTCATGCACTAACAGAAACTTTATATAATGAGTTTGCCATCGTTTTTGATGATTTAGCAGAAAGACAATTACAATTAGGACAAAAACCGGTTTTAACTATGTCTAATGCGCTTGAAATTAGCCGTATTAAAGAAACTAACGAGTCCTCTTTTACAAGCACTCAGGCACTAGAGCTAATCTTAAAAGATAACCAGTATTTCCTTGAGGCCTTTAGAGAATTATCGTCAACAGCAGGTGATGAAAATGATGCAACAACAGTAGCTTATGCAGATGAAAAGGTTGCTTGGCTAGAGAAAGAGAATTGGCAATTAAGAGCAATGCTAGAATAAAGAAATATTAAAGCCGAAAGTCACCCTTTCGGCTTTTTTTTATGCGCTCAACAATAACCTTGAAGATATCAATCATATGATGTTTCACAGCTACTCCATCAAGTACCGCCAATGCGTGGGCTATGGCCTCATAAGTACAAAGAAAGTTTTCCCCTGGAGATTTTCTTAATTCATAAATACTATGGCCTACATCGATCAAATGATACTTTGGCATTTTCGCTAGAACATCTTCACGCTTGTGAAATTTCTTTGCCTTCGACCACGAACCATCAGGAACAACGAGACAAGGCGTTTTATCTGTCTGCTTATATTCATTTAAAGGGAGTGAATCATCTGTCGGAAAAAGGTAGATATAGTCAAATTTTTCAAAATTAAAGCTATTAACCTCAAAAGGTGCTTCCAGATTACCTCGCTCCATAATTTCACAATTCTTAAGTACTTTTGTTGCGAAATAGGCCGTATTACTCGTTAGCCAACGCTCTGTAAAATGCATCGGTATAATCACTTTAGTTTGGTTAGCAAACGGTTTTAAAACGTCACAAAAGCACCAATGAGTATTGATGCGACAATTTGGACAACGGGAATCTCTTGTATCTCGACGTGACTTTGACATAGGTTTGATTTATCATAATTAGTGCATTTATTCGATTTTAAAATAAAGGAAAGGTAAAAAATGAATTATTTTAGTGATGAAAGTGAATGGAAGTGGATGCTTAGAAACGCGATTGATTGGAAAACAATCATTCCAATGTACTATCCAAACTTCCCTACTGAAGATGGCTTTAATAATGAAGAAGAAATCCTAGGCTTTATGGAAGAGCTTCTAACTCAAACAGGGAGTTGGGCGGCCGACGCTGTTTACAACAGAGCAGAGGCCATTGATCAAAATGGCGCAGGTGAAGTAAAGGACGGACGAACGATCCCAGGGCCAGAACTAAGTACTTTTTACCAAGAAGCAACAGAGCTAGGAGCATTTGGCGTGAGTCTTCCTACAGACTTTGGCGGAATGGGTCTACCAGCAGTAGCACTTATGGTTTTACTAGAGCAGCTATCTCGCGCCTGTAACTCACAGTGTACACAACTGGCGTTCTTTAGTTCGATTGCAGATATGGTTCATCGTTTTTGTGATCATGAAACAGCACAAAGAATTGTTCCAAAAATCATCGCTGGAGAGCTTTCAGGTTCAATGAATTTAACAGAGCCGGGGTGTGGTTCAGACCTTGGAATGATAAAAACTTCAGCAACTCCTGTTGGAGATGGAACATACAAGCTTAATGGATCAAAAATCTTCATCACAAATGGTGGTGGCGGAGTGGGATTTGTTCTAGCACGTATAAAAGGAGCGCCAGAGGGCCTTCCAGGTCTATCACTATTCCTTTGTGAGCAAGATGAAAAAGGCATTGAAGGGCCAAACTTTATCGTTGCAAAGAACGAGCATAAAATGGGAATGCACGGCTCTTTTACTTGTGAAGTAGTCTATGAAAATTCGATTGCTCGTCTAATTGGAGAAGAAGGTCAAGGCTTTAAGTATATGCTTCACCTAATGAATGAGGCGCGTATTGCTGTTGGTATGCAGGCCTTAGGTGGAATCGAAGGTTGTATTGGTTATGCAAGAAAATATGCCGATGAACGTATGCAATTTGATAAACCTATTTCAGAGCTTCCACTAATGAAGAGAAATCTGGAAGATTTTGAAACAGAAAGAGATGCCCTAAGAGCACTTCTTGTTGATACAATTTCTTCGTATGATATTTTTCAAAAGTTAGACTTGAAAAAGAAAATGACTGGTGAACTTTCTAGCGAAGAGGAAGCACAGTTTAAAAATGCTTCAATCTGGACAAGAAAGCGTACTCCACTTGTGAAATACTATTCATGTGAAGCTTATACTTACTTATCAACTAAGGCCATTCAAGTACTTGGAGGTTATGGTTTCATGGAAGAGTATCCAATGAGTCGCTATCACCGTGATTCATTTGGGCCACTACTATATGAAGGAACAAGTCAGATTCAGGCCCTTATGGCACTTAAGGATATGATTAAGTATATTGCTAAAAATCCTGACAAATACTTTAAGAACCTTTTTATCAAGCACCCTGCTTTTTCTTGGGTAAGTGCAGACAGTAAAGAGCAAAAGGAATTAACTTCAACTCAATACACTTTCAAAAAGAGCCTTGTTAAGTTAATCATCAAGTGTCTTAAGCCAGATAGTCTCTCCGATCTTGCTAATCCAAAGGCATGGATGAACGAGGAGAATGTCGATAAGCTAATGGTTCACGCAGAAACAATCTGCCAAGGCCTTTCTTACCTTGAAACATTAAGAGTACTTGCTAACCATGCCTCTATTGATAAAACACGATATGATTTATTTTCACGTTATATGAGACTTGTTACACCAAGACTTACTGCAATTTATAATGACTGGGACATTAGATAATTTTAAAGCCTCGAAAGAGGCTTTTTTATTTTAGAGAATATTCTTCAATATTTTGGTAATCGTACTTCACATTTCCATTGGAGCATTGTGTTTCATATTCGATCTTTTCAATCATAGCATTTCTAGTAGCAACTGAGTTTGCTTCAATTATATAAGTTTTCTTTTGTGATAATATTGTTTCATTTGCTGTATTCTTAGTCACAACACTTCTCATTATAGTATTTGAATTAGGAAAAGAATATACAACTCCTAGAGCTAAGAAGTTTGAGTAAACTTGATTAGGATCAGCGTTATTAAAGAATGCATGACAAAATTGTTGCATAATTCCATCTTCATCCGTATTAACAGTTTCCTCTAGTAACTTGCCAGGAATATCATATTGAGACAGAGTCGTTACTGATAATGTAATTTTATTATTAAAAACAGCATCTACTGTAGCTCTGGTTGTCGCAACATCAGGGTTTCCATTACAAGAGCCACTACGTACTTCAAATTTAATCGTGTCGATATCGTCAGTACTTGCTAGATTCATTCTCATTGCTCTTAAACGAGAACAGGCAGAACGGGCATTAGAGAGAGAGAGCTCATCTAACGAAGGTTGAACTTCAACAATACTTCCGATTTGAGCACTCGAAAGAGGTGCAGGACCACCACCGTATTCACCACATGAAGACATCACAAGGGAAGCGGTAATGGCCATTAAAATATGAAAGAATTTTGATTTTAAAACCTTATTCATCAATAATCTTGTCGGATACACTTAAGTAAACTTAAATTTCCATGGCCGTGAAATAGCTCAAATGTTAAATTTTACCTATGAAATTCAAAACAAAATTAGGTGAATACCAAGCGGTAGAAACCGCTGATGGCCATCTCACACTTCACAGTGGCCTCTTTAATGAGAATTGTCATTCTATTGCTGGAGCATATGAAGAAACCCTTCATAACTATGTTTATGGATGTGACGTTCTTGCCCGAGCAAACAACTCTCCTATAATTATTTTAGAGATTGGACTTGGAGTAGGCCTAGGAATTACGGCAACCTTTAATGAAACAAAAAACTGTCAAAATAAGATCAAGTTTATTTCTACAGAAATTGATCCTGAACTTGCTCAATGGGTTTGTCATCAGAATAACTTTTCAAAAGGAGAAATTTCTGATGATAAAATTAAATTTGCCATCAGTGATAATTTTGAAGTTGAAATTCTTATTGGTGACGCCAGAGAAACTATAAAGAAACTTATCCTAGAAGATATTAAGGTGGACTGTATTTATCAAGATGCTTTTTCACCTACTAAAAATCCTTCATTATGGACTAAAGAATGGTTCAGGAATCTGCGTAGCTTGTGTAGTAATAATTCAGTAATGACAACATATAGTGCATCGGTCAAAATAAGAAAGGCCATGTTAGAAGCAGACTTTCACGTTACCAATATGAAAGGTTTTGGCAATAAACGAACCGCCACTCGGGCTTTCACTGACGGCCAATACAAAGACGAAAAATTAGAGGTAGAGCTCAGTCGATCAAAGACTCCCCCTCTTTCAGACAAGGATTTAAATGAAATTTAATATATTCGATTTAAAAGATAATGTAATTTGTAAGCTCTTTAATATTAAGTACCCTATCATTCAAGGTGGTATGGTTTGGGTCTCAGGCTCAAAATTAGCTGCCGCAGTAAGTAATGCTGGAGGCCTAGGTCTTATTGGTGCCGGTTCAATGAAGCCGGATCTTTTAAGGCAACATTTAAGAAAAGCTAAATCACTTTTAGATGAAGGTAAGCATATAGGAGTTAACGTTCCTCTTCTGTATCGTCTTGCAGAAGAACAAATCCAAACCTGCCTAGATGAAGGAATTAAAATCTTCTTTACTTCAGCAGGCTCACCTAAGAAATATACAAAGTTTTTAAAAGACCAAGGATGCACAGTTGTTCATGTAACCTCAAGCCCTGCTCTTGCCAAGAAGTGTGAAGATGCTGGTGTAGACGCCATTGTTGCCGAAGGTTTTGAGGCCGGAGGTCACAATGGAAGAGATGAAATCACAACAATGTGTCTTATCCCACAAGTTTGCGATACAGTTAAAATCCCAGTCATTGCAGCAGGTGGAATCTTTGATGAACGTACAATTGCCGCAGGCCTATGCCTTGGAGCAAGCGGTCTCCAACTTGGAACACGCTTTCTTATGACCAAAGAAAGTAGCGCCCACCAGAATTATAAAGAGATGATCTTAAAAGCAGGGCCTGGAGACACTCGCCTTCAAATGAAACCATATGTACCAGTGAGACTTTTAAAAAATAAATTTGCCATGGAGTCACTTAAACTCGAACTCGAATGTGCACCAGTTGAAAAGCTAGTTGAGCACCTAGGAAAAGGACGCGCCAAGCTTGGTATGCTTGATGGTGATATAGAGGAAGGTGAATTGGAGGTGGGCCAGGCATCGGGTGCCATTCGTGATCTGCCAAGTGTTAGTGAAGTGATGAAGAGTCTTACCACAGTTTTCAGATAAGCTACCAACCTCTCATATCACTAAATTGTCCTTCTTTGTAGCGTGCATCGAGCTCTCTATAAAAGACTTTGATGCTTTCCAACTCATGAGCAGATATTCTCATATCGATCAACTCCGAGTATGAGTATAATGAAATACGCTTGGCCTGAGTAATGTCATTATTGAAGTGCTTTCGATAAAGCTTGAACTGAATTGGAAACAAATCAATATTTTGAAAGTAAGAGCAACGCTCATAAAAGGAAATAAAATCATAAGTGCTATAATCCTTCTGTGGGTATATATCATCATACTTAATAACTATATTTCTATAGTAACCTCTTCTTTTTTCTGTATTAAAATAAAGATAAAACATTTTTTTTCTGAAGTCGTAATCATCAAAATCAATATGATCACCAATACAAAAATCAAGATTTCTATAAATTTCAATTTCTCTCTTGAGCTGCGATACAAAATATTTTTCAACATAAAAAATACGCTCATAATATTGTAAATAAGTGATCATAAGATCTTTTTGAACTTTATTATTCTTTATATTTTTCATAGAAAAACTATAAACATCATCTCTTATACCATCTAAGTTCATATCAACACCAGAAAGAGAGTCTGTCTTATCTGCATTTAGAAGAGTGAAAAGATCCGGCGTACGTCTTAACTCAGAGATTAAGGCGTACGCACCTAGTCCACCGGTGATAGGATTAAACAGGAACAAGCAGAAGCCAGCAAACAATATTGCAGAAAGATAGAGTATGATTTTGTAGATATTTTTTTTCATTAAAAAACCTTAGTGTAACATAACATTGTCGTGACCTCGTTTATTTGAAATAAAAACAACGGTACTAAAGAAACTAGAAAATTTTGCTTTTTCATTAGTTAACCTAAGAATGTAATCATTAATCCCATCATTATTAATATCACCATAACTAATAATACTAACACGGTGATCACACCTGAGATGCCTACGATCGAGGCCCAAAGAATGACAATTTATTGTAACAACATTAAACAACTCATTATCTATTTTAGTTGTAAGTACTCCTTTCCCCTCACCAAAATCTTTAAAACCAATATAATATTTGCCTTTTTCATATATTGGAACAGAGCTCCCTTTCTTAGGTTGAACATCATTTTCACTCTCAAAGAAACTCATTTTCGAAATTCTTTCAATATGATTTAAATCAGATGGCCTATAATAATAAGTACATATTTCAGCAGAAAGGTGATTCACTAAAGATTTGTAATAAACTTTTCCATTTTTGCTCTCTTTATCCATCACTAAAGTTGCATCATACACATCAAGAGGTCTTAGACGATCATCCATACAGATCAAACTAAATGAACTTTCAGAATCCTTTTGAACATTATTTAAGATGTATTCATATCTTTGAGCACGAGATGAAACAATGTCTAATGCTTCAACATTATAAGATAATTTTAATTTATTATTAATTTTGATCTTCTTTTTATTCTTTGAGATAAACTCAATCGTTTCACGAAAATGATTCCCTCTAATATCCTTATATTTTGCTACGACTTCATGAACTTTAGACAAGTAGCTAAGCTCTACTTCATTATACTCAAATACCTTTTTAAAATTTTTACGATATTCATTTTCGAGCTCATCTAACTCATTCTTTATTAATATTGTCAGAGAGTAATACCTTGGATCATTTACGATACGCCGGCTTACTTTGATAAGACTCTTAATAAGAGGACGAATTTCCTCCTTAGAAACTTCTCTTGGATTAATTGATTTTGAATAAGTAAAACCATCAAGCAGTTTGAAAAATGCGTAATACAAACGATTCTTCCACGCATAGTCTACAATATTAGTCCCATCACTAAAAAAATAATTATTTTTAATCATTAAATTTTCATAATTTTTAATATTTTCATTCTTTAAAATATCTTTATAGAAACTATCCCTAGTTTCTCTATCGACACTTTTAAGATAAGACGATAATTCGAAAACATATTCCTCCAGATAGCTTTGACTTGATTCTCGTAGTAAGAATGACAGTGGTGAAATTAAAGTGTTCTTTTTTAAGACAAACGTTTCAGATAGAGAATACCCATGATCATATAAGAACTTTAATCGCTTCTTGCTTAGTGATACTTTGAACTTATAACTATTCGTCATTACTTTCATAACTCTATTTGCAGGTAGGCCAACCTTAATCAACTTTTGTACTTTTTCAAACACAAATTGATCATCCAATAACTTACTCTCAATACTTCCATAGTTTTGATTACTCTTCTTATGAGAAGCAAAATCTTCAAGTTTCACTAAAAAACGCTCTAAAGCATCTTCACTGTATTGGTAATTCTCTATGATTGAAAAGAAGTAATCATCATACAAACTTGCTTCAAGAAGTATATCCTCACCTATTGATTTAAGAATCTCTACCTCTTCAGATAATAAAAATGAAAAGCGAAGTGCAACATATTTTAAATAATCGGATTCATAATGATCAATGAGCTCTATCAATGCACGAGTATTTCTCATTTTTACTGCATAGAGAACATAGGCGAAAGCTGATAACTCATGATCAATATTATAAACAGCACTTGTGCTTATAGAGTTCTTTTCTGTCGTAATATCAAAATAGGTTGATTTATATCTACGCTGTAATATGTCTTTACTAATACGGCTCTTTCCAGAGCTTTTCTTAACTTCTAATAATTTCCTTAAATCGAGAATATTATCTTTGGCCCGACCATTCTGTATAAGCTTTAACACTTGTTTGTCTTTACATACTAAGAACTGATCTGACTTCATTCCATAAAATACGCGACATTGATAGACGTCAGCACTTACTTTTATTGGCAATATAAACAAAGTCCCAAGTATTAATTTACAAAATAGGATACTAGCAATTTCTAGTGTCTTTTTACGCTTCATTACATTCCATCCATATAAAATTAGATATCTCCCCAATCGGAAAGATGAACTTTTTTCTACAATAAAAAACACTTAGCTAGGCTAACACAAATTAATTAGACTACTTGTAACTTAAAACATTATTTATAATATAGATTTGAATCTTTTGTGGCGCCGCTCTGATCCTGAGCAAATCAGACAGTTACTTTGTGTCACCTGTTCATTCTTATTTTTAGATAATAACCATCTAATATTGTTATGTTTTTTGGCACGCCCTTTGCTTTTATATAGCCAAGGAGGTGAAGAAGTCCTTAAACAAGGCACACACAACACACGCACATTACACAGACATTTTGACGGAGGAAAACGCAATGAATGCAATCGCGATGAATGGATTATCGTTTGGTTTCTATCGTGAATTGGCCATGACACTAGTATGGTATATTGGCTCACTCTCGTTGATGTTATCGCTATTTGTTTTTGTTATCAGACCAAAATTTGGTCTAGCGCAGGCCGAGCAAGCAGAATTTAGAACGCAGATGGAGATTGCCAAATTTATTCACACAAGAAAATCTCAAGTGGCATTTGGGAATGAGAAAAATTGGAAGTACTTACGCAAGCAAGTCTTTCGTATCCAAGGCACGAAGTGTCTTAAGTGTGGAATCGAGCACGACAATATGCATATTGATCATATTAAACCTAAATCGATTCACCCACACTTAGAGTTTATGATCGACAACCTTCAGGTTCTATGTCCAACTTGTAATCGTGAGAAGTCGAATAAAGAAGAAAACGACTATCGCAAAGGACACCATTTAATGGCATTAGTAAATACTATTAAAGAGAATAAGTTATTAAGAGAAAGGTATACTTATGATTTTGATAAACTAACGAACCTTACTAAAGAAAAAATGCAATTTGAATTAGCAGCATAATCAAATGAAAGAAGGGAGCCTCAGCTCCCTTTTTAATTATAGGTATTCAATCTTTGTTACAGAGAATAGAAGAACATCACTATTTGTTTCGACAATTGTGTCATTTGAAACAACTTCAGGCCCATCATTACGATAGACAACTTCAAGAGTTCCCGCATTTTCAATTTCGTAGTCAAGGCCGAGATTTAAAAATAATTGAGCGGCAATACCTTTTGAGCTATCTAGAAAATAATGAGTGAAAGCACTAGATTTTGTATAATCATAGCCCAGGCCATTTGAAACATTCTTCATTAAGATTTTTTTATCATTAGCAATACAGTTAAAAACATTAATACCATTTCGCCATTCAAGAACTTGCGTTACTTCACATTCGGCCGTGATAACAACTTCGTTTGTCATAACATTAGTCATTTCAATTTCTAATCCAAATCTCGCTGTCGAGTTCGCATAGGTACTTAAGCTCATTCCCATAAAAACGAATGATAAAAGTAGAGTAAGAATTATTTTTTTCATGATACCTCCCTAATATTTCTTTAGGGATAAGGTATAGAGATTAAAATGATAAGGATATATTCACAGCAACAAAATATTAAAAAACTCTCCCCGATTTTGAACAATAAGTAACAAATATCGACACAAGACAATATTTCTATTCATTTATATCGTCATCACCAGGGTTGAATAGATTGAAATTTAGAATCAAAGTCACAACATCTTTATTCTTTTCTTTATCCTCTGTCACAATTTTTTTAAAATCTTCAAAGAACCTCAAGTAAAGCGCAATGATCTCTTGTCTGGCACTTTGACTCGTATTAAAGACCATTGAACCATAGGCATCAAGACCTGACTTATTCTCAAGATTAGAAATTGCTTTATTTAACCAAAAGCGACGCACATCACTCATCTGCTTAGCACTTCCTCGATCACTTAACTTAATTGATCCGGCCTGGTAAATCCCTTCAGCTTTCTCAATGAGATTATTCTTCTCACAAATTTCAATGATCTCATTTACTTCCTTTATACTAAGGCCCGTGGCCTTAGCGATAAACGAATCTTGATGAAAGCTTAGCTTTTTATAGCCTGGTAGATCCAAAGAAACTAACACATGGCCAATATTTGGATTTTCAAAATAGTGCTTAGTGATCGCAAGACGCATTTGATTATAGTGATCTAAGGCAGCAATTGAACGATTTGATGAAAGCTCAAAAACAAGTGCCATGGACTCCATTTCATCGAGCCCAAAAATAATTTGTAAAAAGTCGTTTAAACACAGACCAGTTTCGCCACTTTTTAAACGCCTTAATTTAGAAGTCGAGATATTACAAGAATTGGATATATCACTTAGGGACTTATTACTAAAGATATACTCGAGTAGCTTATCTGTTTTTATTGCCTCATCATTAAAGCGCAAATAAGACATTAGAATGGCCTCGATATCGATATTAAAGATTGCACAAAACAATAGAAAGTCTTCCCATGAAGCCTTAGTATGCCCTTTTTCCCAACGGTGGACAATATTAGAACTTGCACCAATCTTCTGATTCACCCATTCTTGACTCTTATCCCCTCTGATTGCACGAATAAGTTGTTGAGAAAGTAAATCATAATCAAGTTTTTTACTTAAAGACATAATGTTATTATCGACAAAATAAATGAAGAACTTAAATAGAGAGCATCCAAGGAAAAAATCCAAAGATACTCTCTAAAAAAAGGAAGTTATAGCTTCTTAAGATTTACACAACGAATGTGATTCTTACGATGCCACTTAAGAATATGAAAACTTGCACTAGCAAGAGTTTTAGAATGTGCATTAAAACTAAGAATATAATCATATTGAGTAGAGCGTAGCTTGTGCATACCTACAAATACTTGATTGTAAAGAAGAGTCGTATCCTCACTATAAATATCAGCACCATCTGTTGTTCCATCAATATTTACTGCACATGTCTTTAATTGTGGATATTCACGACGGTGATAATTTGTAATACGTGAGCTCGCTTTAATGTAATCCTTAAGGACATCTTTCCTATTTGATAAAAAACGCCAAGTTATATCAAAGCAATGCTTACCTTTTTCATTGCCTTCAATCGAATCAATTTGTACATAACAGGCCTCACCCGTTTGATGACCATTATTTGTTTCTTGTCCAAGATACAAATCACCTTGTTGAATTTTTATCGTTTGAGCAAATGACGACGAAAGAAATAGCAAAGCAGTAATGATTTTAAAGTTCATTTTAATGTCTCCTCTTATTAAAAATTATTCAAAGAAGACAATATATTTTCTCTTAAATATAAGTAAACAAAAGAAAATACCCACCTAGCTATAAATATAGTTGGGGGGGTATTTGTTTTTTATGTTTAATTGATTGTTAAAGAAAAAAATTGAAAATACTTACGCAAGAAACTCTTTCGTATCCATGCTTATGTCATAGGCTAAACTTATAAGAGATTCTTATCAATACTACTGGTCAACTGTTATAAATTTAACCTTAAGATAATCAAGTATCCCCATTATGATAAAGAATGGCATAAACCAAGGTAGCCACCAACTTATAAAAATAATGGCCAATGAAATTATAACTTTTTCGCCATAATTATAATTAAGAAATAAAAGGCCCAGATGAATTCTAAGTTTTTTATACCTAGAGAAACTTAATTGATAACCAGAGATGATTAAATAGATTAGCGCAATTATGACCATAATAAGAAATAGTTGGTTTGGAAGGCCAAATAAAGTCCCCATATGTAAATCAATTCCCCAACGTGTTAACTTAGATACAAAATTGAAATCTTTAAAAAATGCATGATCAACTAAATCAAGGCCAACTGGATGAATTGTTACGCTATCAACATTTGTCGGAAATGCTCTCTCGATCTCTCTGACAAACCAAGCAGAGTTTGAAGAGGGTTTTACGATTTCAATTTTCTTAGAATCGAGGCCGTATTCATAAGCTTTATCTGCGACTTCTTCAAATACAAGACCTAATGGTTTATTCAATCTATAATCTTTATTAATTTTACGACTAGGCGTAGGTGTTTTCCAGTTCATTGCTGACCTAAGCTTTGAAATTTCTCCACCAGCACCTTTAGACCAAGTAAGACCAGTGATAGATAGGAAAACAAGAAAGAAAGATACTGCTATACCAATATAAACGTGGGCCTTTAACCTACCCTTATATTTCCTCTTCTTTCTTTGAAATAGAAAAATCGCAAGTCCACCTAGAGCTGCAATCCAAAGCCAGCTTGCCGCAACTTCGCTATACCAACGGCCGTATTCGTTTAAAAGTAGATCGCGGTGTAAAAAATCAGTAAACGTCTTTAACGGAAGAGAACCACTTGTACCATATGTTCCCATGGCCCCGGTATTTTCTAATGTTACGGGATTGATAAAAATAGTGTGCATAACATATTGTCGATACATGCCACTGGACTCAAATAAAACTCGTGTTGTTTCAAACTGTGATGGTGCGGGACGTACGGACTTAAGTTTGAAGCTATCTTGAGAAATATCCTGCGCACTTTTTATCTGTTCAGACAAAGGGCGATGCGGCCGTGTATTTTCATGAAAAAGAATATCTTTATAAATAATAGGCTCTGCAATTGAAGCTAGAAGATAGAATAGGCCACTTAATGCTGCAATTACAAAAAATGGGGCCACAAAAAGCCCAACTAAGCGATGAAGATGGATTAAGAATTTCATAAACGAATCTTAAGTCTAGTTAAAATACGTGTAAATAAGGAAATACCCCTGGACCTATAAAATATCCAGGGAAAACAAATTAGATTCCTTTATACGAAGGATAAATATCTTCATACGAATGAACGCCGTGATTACTATCACGCTTAAAAATATCTTTACGCTTTAGATCCTTTATATTTTCATAGCCCGCAGCTGCAACAATTTCACGCACGGCCTCAACTGTTGCGTGATGAAAATTTGCTACCCGCTTCCCCTTCTGATCAACATTAAGCCCTTTAACTAGATCAGGGTTTTGAGTCGTGATGCCAACTGGGCACTTATTAGAGTTACATGTGAGGGCCTGGATACAACCGATTGCAAGCATCATAGAACGTGCTCCATAACAAGCGTCGGCGCCTAAAGCAACGACCTTTACAATATCAAATGCAGTAAAAAGCTTTCCAGCAGCAATAACTTTAATTTCATCTTTTAGTCCATATTCTTCTAAAATATTAACGACTGTTGTTAGACCTTCAATTAGTGGTGTTCCTATTGAGTCTGAGAATTCCAATGGAGCGGCACCGGTACCACCTTCGGCACCATCGACCGCTATATAGTCCGGGTAATTATCAAGATCTTTAAAAGTCTCAACCATTTCAATAAATTCATCTTTTCGCCCAAAGCATAATTTTATCCCCACAGGCTTGCCTCCACTTAACTCTCTTAAGCGCTGAATAAAGGCAACCATTTCTGTTGTATCTCGAAACTCCTTGTGAGATGGTGGTGAATCGACTTCAATTCCTTTTTTCACACCACGAATTCGTGCAATTTCAGCGGTATTCTTTCTTGCAGGAAGTATTCCACCATGTCCAGGTTTTGCACCTTGTGATAATTTTAGCTCAATCATTTTTACTTGCTCAAGAGTGGCCTTCTCTTTAAAGCTCTTATCGCAAAAACGCCCCTCTCGAGTACGAGCTCCAAAATAACCTGTTCCAATCTGCCAAATGAGATCACCACCACCTTTAACATGATAATCACTAATTCCACCTTCCCCAGTGTTATGAGCGAAGTTATTTAACTTTGCACCTAAGTTTAATGCTTCAACAGCACGGGAACTTAGAGCACCAAAACTCATTGCAGAAATATTGAAAATTGAAAGATTATATTTTTTATCACAGTGTTTACTTCCAACTAATACCCTTAGATCTTTTTGCACTTCATGAAATTCTTTTGGATACATTGAATGATTAATCCACTCATAACCAGTTTGATAAACATCCTTTTGTGTTCCAAAAGGTTTTGTACTTAGAGCTAGTTTTGCTCTTTGATAAATAACATTACGAGTTGTACGAGGGATTGGTGTTCCATCTTCATCAGATTCGATGAAGTATTGATAGATCTTAGGACGCAAGTCTTCCATCACATAACGAAAGCGTCCAACAACAGGATAATTGCTTTTTAACGTGTGCTCACTTTGCATAAGATCGTAAAAACCTAATAAATAAATCGGCCCAAGTACAAGGTATTGGTAGTAGAAGAATTCATTAAAGAAAATACCAGCAAAAATTGTTGCAGCATTTGAAATAAAGAAAAACCACCAAAATAACTTACGTGGACTTACCCCGCGACCGATATAGGCCATATTCACCTCATTCGTAATAAACAAATTAAATTTCAATTTGTCAGTTTTATAACTATTATGACTTACTTATCGTCAAGATTTACATTTGTTTTACAATGAAATTGCTCGTGAATTGTTAAGATTAGTTAAACACAAACACGAGAGACACCTATGTGCACAAAGACTTATTCATTAAAAAACTTAAATAAAACAAACACCCTCTTTCTGTTGATCACACCACTGATTGCTATTGCAGGTACAATTGCATGGCTTAAACTTGATGGTTTTGATTGGAGAATCTTAGCATTATCTTTAATTTTCTACATCGCAACAGGACTCGGAATTACGGCCGGATACCACCGTTTATTTGCGCATCGATCGTATCAAGCTAGCTGGCCGGTAAGACTTTTTCTTCTTATTTTTGGTGCTGCTGCTGTACAAAACTCAGCACTTAAGTGGTGTAATGACCACAGAGTTCACCACGGCAAGGTCGATACTGATCTAGACCCTTACAATATTAATGAAGGCTTCTTCTATGCTCACATGGGATGGATCCTCCTACTTGAAGATCAAGATGAGTATAAATATTCTAAAGATCTATTAAAAGACCCAATGGTAATGTTCCAACATAAATTCTATCTTGGTTTTGTTGCTCTATTTAGCTTTGCACTACCTGCACTAATTGGTTACCTATGGGCAGGCTCTTGGCTAGGAGGCTTATTTGTTGCAGGTGTAGCAAGGATCGTTTTTGTTCACCACTGTACATTCTTTATCAATTCACTATGCCATGTTGTTGGAACACGTCCTTATGACAAAGGACAAACGGCTAGAGATAGCTGGGTAATGGCCTTATTTACATATGGTGAGGGATACCACAACTTTCACCATACATTTCAAACAGACTATCGAAATGGCATCAAGTGGTACCACTTTGATCCGACAAAATGGTTAATTCGTTCATTAAACTTCGTAGGCTTAACGTGGAATCTCAAGAGGACACGACCTGAGTTAATTCAGGCCAGAATTCAGGCCTAAACGAAGCTTATATACCTGTTAAAGGCACATTAACATGTGCCTTTTTTTTCCCCTAACTTACCCCAGATAAAAACCTTGTTAAAATTGTTCTATGTTCGATTTAAAGCAAGAAGATGTTGGTCACAATTTTATTCTCGATGAGGAGTTTTTTGAAAACTTCACTTCGTCTCATACAAGAAAATCCTATCTAAATGATATTAATCAATTTCTGTCTTGGATCAGTGACTATTATAAACTAACAACTTTCGATTCAATTGAACGCATTCATGTCATTAAATATAGAAATTACCTCTCTGAGTTTGGTGGCCACAATCAAAACCCTTCAACTCCAAAAACAATCAATCGTAAACTTGCAAGCCTAAGTGCATTCTTTAAATATCTAGTTGAAAAGAACCTCTTAAAGGCGAACCCTGTTGCAAGTGTAAGAAGGCCACGAAGTGAAGTTAAATCCCCTACAAATGCATTAAATAAACAACAAGTCTTAGAACTTTTTTACCACATGGGGCAGAATCAAAAGAGTAAACACCTTCACCTTGCCCTCTTTACAACGTTTTTTACAACAGGGCTTAGAAAGAGTGAAATCTTAAATTTACGATTTAAAGACTATCAGGAGCAAGGTAATAATAAGATCCTTCAATACCGTGCCAAAGGTGGCAAGCTAGGAAAGAAAGTCTTAAACCCTATCGCTATTAAAGCTCTCGATGAATATATTGAATGGATGAATGAAAATAAAAGAGAGACTGGAGATAATGATTGGCTCTTTCAACCAACAAGAAACCCAAGTGATCCTACAAATTTAAATAAACCACTAAATCCAAGAACAATAAACGAATTGCTAGACAAATACGCTCACAAAGCTGGTATTGGTTTCAAAATTACACCTCACTCAGCGAGGGCGACATTTATAGGCGAGCTGCTAGAAATTGGTGTTGATATCTATACAATAGCCATCGAAGTAGGCCACGCTTCAGTAAAAACTACAGGTGAGTATGATAAAAGAAGAAATAAAATTAAAGAGTCTCCTACACTAAAATTAAATTGGGAATAGTCTAGGATATAAACAACGCATCTCATCGTTCGTATATTTTATCAAGATATAGTAGTGTCAAAAAAATTACGGCCACAACATATGGTATAAGCACATCGCATCATACTCTTCTCTTAACACTAAAAATTAGATGACAGAATTTTTAAGACTGTATTTTTTTTCTTAAAATAATTCTTGAAAAAGTGCCTAAACCCCTTGTTTAATGGGTCTAGAAAGACACATCAGGCTGATCAAGTATAAAAATTAGCGGCCCTTCAAAAAAAAGAAAAATCTATGGAGACTTGTGTATTGAAATAAAAAGTTACGAGTCATACACTGAATAAGAACAACACGACACAATCTTATTAAAAAACATTTAAGAGATTTAATATTTTTTTAACTGATTTTAAGTTGCATGTATTTAGCACACACACGCTATTGCAAAAGTTAAGGAGGAACTTGTGACTTCACCAATTCTAGCACAAAATGACGATAGATTCGTCCTTTTCCCAATCGAGTATAATTCAATTTGGGAAATGTACAAAAGACACATGGCAGTTTTCTGGACTGCTGAAGAAATCGACTTGGCCCAAGATATTACAGACTGGGAAAAGTTAAATGACAATGAGAGACACTTCATTACTCACGTTCTTGCATTTTTTGCTGCAAGTGATGGGATTGTTAATGAAAACCTAGCAGTACGTTTTTACAATGACGTGCAAAACCCAGAAGCTAGATGTTTCTACGGATTCCAAATTGCTATGGAAAATATCCACTCAGAAACTTACTCTCTATTAATTGATACATATGTAAAAGACGCTAAAGAAAAAGATCGTCTTTTCCACGCAGTAGATCACTTTGAACCAGTTAAAAAGAAAGCTGACTGGGCAATGAAGTGGCTATACTCAAAAAATACTTTTGCTGAAAGACTTGTTGCCTTTGCTGCCATCGAAGGAATCTTCTTCTCTGGTTCATTTTGTGCAATTTTCTGGCTTAAGAAAAGAGGCCTAATGCCAGGTCTATGTACTTCGAACGAATTCATTTCTCGCGACGAAGGTCTACACTGTGAATTTGCAGTACTTCTACATTCACTTCTTGATAAAGAAGAACAATGTAGCAAGGAGATGATTAAAGAGATCCTTACTGAAGCAGTTGAAATTGAAAAAGAATTCATCACTGATGCAATTCCTGTTTCTTTAATTGGTATGAACGCTGATCTTATGAAGCAATACATTGAATTTGTTGCTGACTTTTGGATGCAACAATTTGGTCTTGAAGCTCACTACGGTTCAGTGAACCCATTTGATTGGATGGAGCTAATTTCTCTAGAAGGTAAAACAAATTTCTTCGAGAAGAGAGTTTCTGAATACCAAAGACCAGGTATCCTTTCTGAGAAGTCAGAAAATACATTCACATTAGACGCGGAGTTTTAAGAAATGTACGTACAGACAAGAAGTGGCGAGAGAGAGCCAATTAAATTTGATAAAATTACAGATAGAATCAACACACTTGCCTTTGGACTAGAAGGTAATGTTGATCCAACACTTATCACACAAAAAGTAATTGAGGGAATCTACGACGGTATTACAACTACGGAACTAGATGGACTTGCTGCTGAAACAGCTGCATATCTTGCAACAAAGCACCCTGACTACAATGTTCTTGCAGGTCGTATTGCAGTTTCAAATCTTCACAAAGAAACAAAAGGCTGTTTCTCAGAGAACGTTAAGGAAATGTATAACTACGTTAACGTGGCAACTGGAGAACATGCTCCTCTTGTTTCAAAAGAACTATATGAAACAGTAGTGGCCAACGCTGAATTACTAGATAAAACAATTGTTGATAAGCGTGACTTCAACTACGACTATTTTGGATTTAAAACTCTAGAAAAGTCTTACCTTCTTAGAATGGAAGGAAAAATTGTTGAAAGACCAGGACAGATGCTATTAAGAGTTTCAGTTGGTATGCATATGAATGATATGGAAGCAGCAATTGAAACTTACAATCTAATGAGTCAGAAGTATTTCACTCACGCTACTCCTACTCTATTTAACTCTGGAACAAATAAGCCACAAATGTCTTCTTGTTTCCTACTTACAATGAAAGATGATTCAATTGATGGGATCTACGATACGCTTAAGCAAACTGCTCTAATTTCTCAGTCAGCTGGTGGTATTGGACTATCAATTCACAATATCCGTGCAAAAGGTTCTTTCATCAAAGGAACAAATGGTACATCAAACGGTATCGTTCCAATGCTTAAAGTTTTCAATGATACAGCTCGCTACGTTGATCAAGGTGGTGGAAAGCGTAAGGGTTCATTCGCAGTATATCTTGAGCCATGGCATGCAGATATCTTCGAATTCTTAGAAATGAAGAAGAATACTGGTAAGGATGAGCAAAGAGCTCGTGACCTTTTCTACGCTCTTTGGACACCTGATTTATTCATGAAGCGTGTTGAGGAAGATGGACAGTGGTCTCTATTTTGCCCACACGAGTGTCCAGGCCTAGCTGATTGTTATGGTGCAGAATTTGAAGCTCTTTACACTCGCTATGAAGCAGAAGGAAAAGCGAAGAAGACAATCCGTGCCCAAGACCTATGGTTTGCAGTACTTGAATCACAAACAGAAACTGGTTCTCCGTACATGCTTTACAAAGATGCAGCTAACGAAAAATCAAATCAAAAGAATCTAGGTACAATCAAGTCTTCAAACCTTTGTACAGAAATTCTTGAGTACACTGCACCTGATGAAGTTGCTGTTTGTAACCTTGCTTCAGTTGCTCTTAACAAATTTGTTAAGACAGACAAAGAAGGTAATGTAACATACGACCATAAGCACTTATATGAAGTTGTTTATCGTATGACTAAGAACCTTAACAGAGTTATTGATGTAAACTACTACCCTGTTATTGAAGCGAAGAACTCTAATATGAGACACCGTCCAATTGGCCTAGGTGTACAAGGTCTTCAAGATACTTTCTTCATGATGAGACTACCATTTGAGTCAGAAGAGGCACTTAAGCTTAATAACGATATCTTTGAAACAATCTACTTTGCAGCTGTTACAGCTTCAAAAGATACTGCAAAGGTTGACGGTCCTTACTCAACTTACGAAGGCTCTCCAATGTCACAAGGACAATTCCAGTTTGACATGTGGGGACACTCAGCTCACTCAGGACGTTGGGACTGGGATGCGCTAAAAGCAGAGGTAGCAAAACATGGTGTAAGAAACTCACTACTAGTTGCTCCAATGCCAACAGCATCAACTTCTCAAATTCTAGGAAATAATGAGTGTTTTGAGCCAATCACTTCAAATATCTACGTTAGACGTGTTCTTTCTGGTGAATTTGCAGTCGTTAACAAGTTCTTAGTACGTGACCTAATTGATCGTGGACTATGGGATGATACTTTAAGAAATGAAATCATCGCTAATAATGGTTCAATTCAATCAATTGAAAGAATCCCGGAAGACTTAAAAGCTCTATACAAAACAGTTTGGGAAGTTAAGCAGAAAGCAGTTATTGATATGTCTGCTGGACGTGGGCCTTATATTGACCAAGGTCAGTCACTTAATATCCACCTAGAAAACCCTAACTTCGGGAAACTTTCTTCAATGCACTTCTATGCATGGAAGAAAGGACTTAAGACTGGTATGTACTACCTACGTTCACGTGCTGCAGTTAACGCTGTTCAGTTCACAGTAAAGAACGAAGGTAAGAAGACTCCAGAACAACTTGAGCAAGAAGCGGCAGCAATGATTTGTTCTATCGACAACCCAGAAGATTGCCAAATGTGTGGAAGCTAGAAGTTACAATAAAATTAAATTTGATCCAACTCCGGTTGAATCGAAGTGCTAGAAAGAGGGGCCAAGGGATTTGGCCCCTCACTACATTTAGAGCATCACTATGAAAATTGAAACAAATCAAAAACAAGATAACGCCAAGTTTTGGCAAGAAGGTTGGGACAAAGGTTTCACAGGATTCCATCAAAGTGAATATAACCAGGCCATGATTGACTACTTTAAAGATCTCGATCTTAACGGTAAAATCGCTCTAATTCCCCTATGTGGAAAGTCCCTTGATATGCTCTATCTTGCAAATAAGGGCGCAAAAGTTATTGGCGTTGAAGTTGTAAAAGAGCCTGTAGAACAGTTTTTTAAAGAAAATGAAATTGAATTTGATTTAGTTGATAGTGTCTATACTTCAAAAGATGGCCAGATCGAAATTCATAATAAAGACTTTTTTAAGATTAAAGACTTAGGAAGAATTGACTATCTCTATGACCGTGCTTCAAATGTCGCCCTTCCAAAGTGTATGAGAGAGCAAAAGTACTACCCTACAATAAAGAGATTAATCCAAGAAGAAACAAAGACTCTACTAATAACAATGGACCATGATGGTTCACGTGACTTTGGCCCACCTTATGCGATTCATAAGAAAGAAACAAAAGATCACGGCCCGTCACTTAAACTGATTAATGAATCTAGTTCTAAAGCAATGCAGAGATTCCAAGAAGAAGGGATTAGGAAAATTAAACGCTTTATTTGGGCCAACTAGCAAGAAGCTTCAAATGCTCAGATTTTACTCCCTCTAAGTCCAAGCATTCTTTAATTGTAGAGATGGCCGTCTACAGAATAGACGGGCCATAAAATAATGAATTAGTTGGCGTTAGCGCTGGCCTGAACAAAACTATAGTAGAAAACAGCGTTTGGATCATTTGATACTTTCTTAAGCTCAACTCTCATTTCATCAACAGTCTCTTGATCCACTCGGCCTTCTTTTACAAGCTGAGGAGCTGCAGAAAGAAGAAGCTCACACCAGTAATCGATAAATTCTTTTCTCTTATCAGGACGTCGGTTATCAAGGTGCCATGTTTTAGACTCCACCTTAATATTTCTAAAACCTTGTTGCATTAGCAGGTTTCCAAGTTTAGCTCCAATAAATGGATCTCCACCCATATCATATTGGTAATCATTAAAGGCCTGCCAGTATTTCCAAGTATTAGGTGAATATGGATCTAGTAAGAAACTAGAGTTCATAACTTCCGTAATATAAATGCGACCCCCTGGCCTTAGTACTCGCCTTGCTTCAGAAAGAACTTTTGCAGGCTCAGGAACATGCTCTAAAATCCAACACAAAAATGCGCCATCAAATTTTCTCGAATCAAAAGTTAAGTTTGTTGCATCCATTTGGTGAAGCTCAAAACGATCTTTAAATGCACCATTTAGGGTATTCCCAAGAAATTCTTGCGCTGAAGCCAATTGATGCTCGCTTCTATCAACACAAGTAATATGCATATCAGGAAACCTTCTAAGAAGAATTTCAGTTTGAGCACCAACACCACTACCAATCTCTATCAATTCTTTTATTCTTGAAAGATTCACATCCTTATATACAGTTTGTTCTGCAAAACGGGCCTGGGCACGTAGACGATCTTGTTCGGCCTTATCAAAGCCATGAAGATATGGAAATTCACTAGGTTTAATCTTATTTTTTTCATTATTATCAGACATACAATACCTCAATAAAGTTTGAGTAATTATAACATGAATGGCCCAAGCGTGATAGATTTGCTAAGTTAGATAAAATCGTTATTGGAGTAAAAAATGCAATTAATCTTAGGAAGTTCATCACAATTTCGCCAGGCACAACTAAAACAATTGGGCCTAGAGTTTACAAGTATTTCTCCTAATATTGATGAAGAGGCCATAAAAACTCAAGGCCTTACTCCATTTGAGGTCTCACGAGAACTCTCGCTGCAAAAGGCGCAAGAGGTTCTTAAAACAAATCAAGATGCAATTATTATTGGTGGTGACCAAGTGCTAAACTTTAATGGAGAAATCTTTAACAAGCCAGAAACACCTCAGAATGCATTTAATCACCTCAAACGCCTTCAAGGTCAAACTCACGAGTTAATTACAAGTATTGCTGTTATCACAAGAGATAAACAAGTTATCGAAACCGTTGTTTCAAAAATGACAATGAAGCGTCTTACTGATGATCAAATCAAGCGCTATATTGATATAGATGAGCCTTTATGGAGCTGTGGTGCTTATAAATTAGAGACACTAGGTATCGCTCTTTTTGACACTATTGAGTGCCCGGATCACTCATCGATTATAGGCCTACCACTAATCTCTCTTTCAAAAATCTTAGAAGGATTTGGTAAAAAAATTCTATAAACTACCGAAATAACGGAGTTCTAAAATAACTGACTAAATTTCTCTCCTCTATAAGCCGATAAATATTTAATATCTAAGAGTACGAGGGAGTTATTGTGATAAGAAAAAGCGCCATTGTTGCTATTATGGCAACAAGTATCTTTGTTACAAGCTGTAGTAAAGACTATGCAAATATCAATAATAGAAAGATCTCCTCTGTTAGCCTCTATGGACCGGAAATTGAAACCTACTATGATCATGAAGAGCTAGAGAATTATCAAAATAGAATTGAAGAAATTCTTGTGTGGAGACACAAGGCCATCGATTTCATCATCGATATTCAAGAACAAAAAGTTCTTAGAAGTAATCAGATCACAACAATGCATGAAGAAGGAACTGAGACCTATAAGCGTTTTAGAGACTCCGTATGGCCAAAAATTGAAGAAGTAAAATGGGTTGTCGACAAGTATAATGAAATTTACATTGTTAAGGATCGTCCTTCAGAAGTTTTAAACAAGAAGAAAAAAGTAAGAAGAAGTCACGCCCAAAAAAGAAGTGCTAACGAAAACTTTCGTTGGCAAAAGTATAAAGAAATTACGATTAATCCTACCGATGAACTTGGTAAAGCATTAATCTATGATATGAAAATGGCCATCGCCACATCTCTTGTAATGTACGATAACTACATGATTGTTCTATCTCAAATTCAAGAAATGAAAAAAATTCGACACCTTATCAACTACGATAATGCAGAATTAAAAAACCAACTCGCAAAAATTACATTTAGTTACAATAAATACGATAATTATAATCGTATTGAACGAGGCCTAGAGATCTATCAGAAGCTACTAAAATTTGACTATGATAATAAAGTTGTACCAGATAGAGCAAACTACTACCTTGATTCACTTATTCAATCATCGCAGAGTTTTGAAAAGGTGAATAAAGAATTTAAAAAGGGCATACTTGGTCGAAAGCTTTCAATGATCTGGCGCTATATTGGAGACTATTTCAAAGAAGGTAAGAATAATGCTACCCACATTGTCTCTAAAGGTTTTGGAAATACTGCCGGACTTGTTCAAACAAGACGTGGAAAACTTTATGATCCAACACCCGAAAGAATTCAGGAGCTTGAATCACAACTTGAACCTCTTGATGTCTTACTAGAAAAGACTCCATTTAGGCTTACTGATAAATTTATACCTGGCCACTGGGGGCACGTTGCTATTTGGACGGGAAATAAGTCGCAGCTACAAGAGCTAGGAATCTGGGATCACCCTGAAGTAGTGCCATTCCATGATGAGATTGAAAATAAAGGAAAGAGAATTATTGAGGCCCTAAGGCCTGGCGTTCAATACAACACCCTACATCACTTTATGGATATTGATGATCTTGCAGCAGTTCGCTACCAGAAAGAGCTTACTCGCGAACAAAAACAAGACTATCTGATAAATGCCTTTAAGCAAGTAGGTAAAGTATATGACTTTAACTTCGATGTTGAAACAGATGAAAGAATCGTTTGCTCGGAGCTTGCCTACGTAACATTTGATGATATGGAGTGGCCTGTTGCTAAAGCGGCCGGTCGCTATACTATTTCACCTGACAATGTTGGTGAAAAAGTAGGAGATGAGAAATCGTTTACGACTATTCTTCTTATTCACGACGGAAAAGAAGTAGCAAAGAATCTCAATGAAAACTTTGCTCAACTTATGAAAGATAGCACTTTAATTAAGTAGATTATAATCGATTTAAGACAGAGAATTTCCAAGCTGGGGAATTCTCTGTTTCTTCAAAGTACGCCTCATCACTCACACTAAATTCACTTCGATCAAATTTAGGAAAGAACACATCGGCATCACCTTCAAACTCGACTTCAGTTAAGTAGATGCGATCAACTTTTGGAAGATAGTATTCATAGATAAACGATCCACCAATAACAACGGCCTCTTCAACCCCGGCCTGTTTAAGTTCATTTAAAACAGCATCGGGATCAGTAAAGACTTCACAACCTTCAATATTAAGTGAAGGGTCGCGGGAAATGATGATATTTCGTCTCTTTGGCAGAGGCCTGCCGATTGAATCAAAAGTCTTTCGCCCCATGATAATCGGCTTGCCACTAGTTATTTTTTTGAAATTTTTAAGATCCTCGCTAATATGCCAAAGCAAATCGTTGCCCTTACCTATTTCGCGATTTTTCCCTATTCCAACGATCAAAGAGAGAATCAAACTGATACCTCACCTTTAATATGTGGATGGGCCTCATAATTCTCTAAAGTGAAGTCTTCATATTTAAAATCAAATATCGACTTAACGTCAGGATTGATCTTCATTGTAGGAAGTGCATGTGGTTCACGAGTCAGTTGAAGTTGTGCTTGTTCAATATGATTTAAATAAAGGTGAGCATCTCCCATTGTATGGACAAAATCACCTAGCTTTAAGTCACAAACTTGAGCAAGCATCATAGTCATTAGTGCGTAAGAAGCAATATTAAATGGTACACCTAAGAAGATATCTGCAGATCTTTGATAAAGCTGACAAGACAATTTCATATCAGGAGAAACATAGAATTGAATAAACGAATGACATGGTGGTAAGGCCATATTATCAACATCGGCAGGGTTCCACGCCGTTAAAATATGACGACGAGAGAAAGGGTTTTCTTTTAGGCCCTTAACTAAGTTTGCAACCTGATCGACCTCTTCACCATTTGGAGTTTTCCAGTGACGCCACTGATATCCATAGACAGGGCCAAGGTCGCCATTTTCATCCGCCCACTCATCCCAAATACGAACTTTATTTTCTTTGAGGTATGCAATATTTGTATCACCCTTTAGAAACCAAAGGAGTTCATGAATAATTGAACGAAGGTGACACTTCTTAGTTGTCACTAATGGAAAACCTTCTTCTAAGTTATAGCGAGCTTGGTAACCAAAAACTGAAATAGTCCCTGTACCAGTACGGTCTTCTTTTTTCTGACCATTTTCTAGCACGTGTTTCATTAGATCTAAGTATTGTCTCATCCGTGTGTCTCCCTAGGTTTGTGCGAAATTTTGTGTGTTTTGTCTAAAGTTAATTATACAGAATGAAGTACAATTTTAATAGCTTGCAACTCGTCAAAAAGGCCCATAAAATATGACAAATAAGGAAATATATTATGATAAAAATTGGACTAGAGCGTCTTAGAGATGACGCAACTTTACAAAATAAAATAACAGGAAATATCGCACTACTATGTCACAGTGCGAGTATTGATTCGAAATTCAAAGTTGCCCCCATTATATTCAAGGAAATTTTTGGAGATCGATTCAAGAAATTATTTGGGCCACAACATGGCTTTGTAAGTGATGTGCAAGACAATATGGTAGAGACACAACACTACACTCACCCATTCTTTAAAGTTCCTGTTTACTCACTATATAGTGAAACAAGAAAGCCTACTAAAGAAATGCTTGCGGGTATCGATACTTTTGTTGTTGATCTTCAAGATGTTGGAACTCGTGTCTATACATACATCACAACGGTTACTTATCTTTTAGAAGAGTGTGCAAAAGAAGGTATAAAAGTTGTTATACTCGATCGACCAAATCCAGTAGGCTTAGATAAGATTGAAGGAAATATTCTAGAGACTGAATTTAAGTCATTTGTTGGTGCACTTGAAATTCCTCAGCGCCACGGTCTTTCTATGGGAGAATACGCAAAATTTGCAAAGAAGCAGTTAGGAATAGATGTTGAACTTGAAGTAATTGAAGTTCAAGGCCTAAGTAGATCAATGCAATGGAAAGATACTCAGCTTTCTTGGGTTAATCCATCACCAAATCTTCCTACACCTGAGGGGTCTCTAACATTTTGTGGAACTGTTCTTTATGAAGGAACTAATTTAAGTGAGGGCCGAGGAACAACTCGCTCTCTTGAAGTTGTAGGACATCCATCAATTGAAGCCTACTCATTTGTTGATTCTTTAAAAGAAACGCTTAATGAGATTGATAATGGAAGCTTCATTTTACGTCCAGTTAACTTCATGCCAACCTTCAATAAGCATGCAGGAAGTGCTTGCGGAGGTGTTCATATTCACGTCACAAATGAGAAAGAGTTTAATTCCTGGCAAGTCTCTCAATACCTTTGTCGAGAATTTAAACGTGCCTTAGGTGGTAAGTTCGAATGGGACGCAAAGGACTATGAGTACGCATTCGGCAAACTTGCAATTGATCTTATTAATGGAAGTGAATTTGTAAGAGACTGGGTCGAGCGTCTAGGAAGTATGAATGAACTACGAGAATTTGAGATAAAAGGCCATGCTCAATACCTTAAAGAAATCGAATCAATTAAAATATACAAGTAAAACAAAGGCCCGACACAAATATAATAGTCGGGCCTTTTTATTTCTAGTTATAAGTTTTCATTTGTCCTGAATTAAAACGTGCTAAATAGTCATTCACTTTTGCTTTAAGTAGATTAGAAAAACAAATCATCCCAATAATATTAGGGAAAGCAATTGAAAGTAGCATTAAGTCTGCAAAGTCTAGAACATGACCAATCTTAAGAACTGGCCCTATAATAATAATGAAGACATAACAAAGACGGTACATCTTTACACTTTTAAATCCAATTGATTTTTCAAATAGAAATAAAGTTGCTCTTTCGCCATAATAAGACCAAGAAATAACAGTTGAGTACGCAAAGACACAAATTGCCATCAGTAGACAATACGGGGCCCAATCCCCCAGTGTTGAAAAAGCATAAGCTGTCATCTCAACACCCTTGCCAGCAACATCAGGGTTTTCATAAGCACCAGTTATAAGAAGAGTAAGAGCAGTAATCGTACAAACAATATGTGTATCAATAACTGGACCTATCATTGCAACAACACCTTCTCTAACAGGCTCACTTGTTTTAGCGGCCGAGTGAGCAATGGCCGCAGAGCCTAGCCCGGCTTCATTTGAGAATGATGCTCTTTGAATACCAACGAGCATTACTGCAAAGGCACCACCAAAGGCCGCATCAGGTGTCATGGCCTCTCTAAAAATTAATGAAAACATCTGTGGAATATTTTGATAATTAGAAAAAATAATTGCAAGACATGTAAATACATAGAAAGCACACATTATCGGTACTAATTTTGAAGTCACATTACCAATTTTCTTAATACCACCTACTAAAACAATCCCGGCCAAAAACGCAAGAACAATCCCAACAACCCAAGGGGATGAGTCAGGATGTTGATCGGCGATAATCTTAAAGGTTTGATTTGCTTGGAAAAGATTCCCTCCACCAAATGAGGCACCAATAGTCATAATTGCATAAAAGATTCCAAGATACTTTCCAATCCAAGCAACTTTTGTCATTTTAAACATCTGAGTGAGATAAACCATTGGTCCCCCCAGCATGTCACCATTAGAAGTTTTCTGCTTAAACATTTGACCAAATGTTGATGATGCAAATTTCATCGACATTCCAAAGAATGCGATAATCCATAGCCAAAGAACAACCCCTGGTCCACCCTTACCAATAGCTAAGGCCACACCAGCAATATTTCCAAGCCCAACGGTAGCAGAAAGTGCCGAAGTTAGTGCCTGAAAGTGACTAATATCACCCTCATCTTCCGGATTATCATATTTACCTCGAATAACATCTATAGCGTGTTTAAATAGACGAACATTAATAAAGCCCATACGAATCGTAAAAAAGAGTCCACCGAGAACCATCACAAATAATATTAGGGGCATTTTGATAAATGGAATTTCCCAGAATAAAAATGGATAGTACTTTCCGTTAATAATGCCAAAGAAATTGTTAATTCGCTCTTGTAGGTCCATTTCCGTTTGGCCATAATTCTGAGCATAAGTACTTATTCCGATAATAGAAAAAATAAATCCCATCATCGCTCGTGACATTGCGATTTTAATCATTAAACAATCCTTTGTTTTAGTTTTACTCTTTCAAAATTTCTATGTGTGTTTATTGTCTTCCAGTAAATTTTATAGAAACTTTATTGATCTTGTCACCTTTTTTTATTTTCGGGCCTATCAAAATCGTGTATTCTTATTTCTATTAAAGATTTAAAAGGAGTAAAAAGTGAGTAAATTACCAACGCTTGATGAAGCGATTGAAATCGTAAAACCACTTGTGAAGTATTCAACAATTGATAAGCAAAAACATATCGATCTTTCTGTAGCAACAGCAGATAAGAGATTTCTAAGTCAACAGGCCCTAATGGTCATTAAAAATTCAATTGAAGCTGGTCAAGCAGACGAAAAAGAAGTGAATGCTCGCCTAGGGCTATAAGCTTTAAAACTAAGCAGATTTCCTGTTAAGATGTGAAAAACACTTACAGGAATCTGCGAAACTAGAAAAACTGTCTATCACCAATACACCCTTGTAAGCCTTACATCAATTAAAGAATGTCATTATTGAAAGTGCTAAAATCAAAATATGAAAGCACTACTTCTTGCACTATTCATTTCAACTCAGGCGCTTGCAGCAATCCCATTAAGTGGAGATGATGAGAGATCAATTAATGATATCTCTCAAATGCTAAAGCAGAACCAAAGGCTAAAAGAGATGACTAAAAGGCTTAACGTGGCCATTTTGGAATATGCAAATATTAAAGATATTGCAGATCAAGAATATGCTCTAGAGTTAAATGATATGGCCAATGAGCTTACACATTTAAATGATTACGCAAATGAAATTTCACCAGACTACTTAAAAGCATTAGAAGAAGAAATTGAATATATCCATCAAGATCTAATCGAGATGAGATAACCCCCTCCCCCCAATGAATATGAAAAAAAAGACCGAGGTAAACTCGGTCTTTTTTATTTAATCAGCTCTAAGAAATTTTTGAAAGATTAATTTATAATCTTTACCGGAGTGGTCACTAATAAAGATCTCACTCTGCTCGATGGCCATGCCGTAATAGCGAGAGGCCTTATTAATATCAAAGCGATATTGGTATGATCGATATAAATAGTACTTTGAATCATTATGCTTAGTATAGATTCCAACATCGAAGCGATCATCAGAGACAACATTGTAGACATAGTAACGAGAACCAACTAATTCTTGAACCTTTGGAGCTGGCCCAACATTGTTTAATGTATAGTCACACAAAGATTCCATGTAGAGATTGTTTTCAGTAGGAATTTGAGTGATAAAATTCTTAACGACTCCTCTTGTTCCCTTAAAGACTGGGGTCGATTGATAATCGTTAGGAACTTCAATATAGACACCTATATTAGAAATATCTCTTATTGTTGGATCACCATAAACTTTTTGGCGTCGAGAAAAGATAAAATCTTCCGAGAAGCGACTTCTTAAAATATTATCATGATGCTCTTCTAGGCCTTCACACATTTTAGTTAGTCGAGTTAAGCTAACATCAGATAATAGCGTATTTTTAATCTCTAAGGCCTGGCCAGCGCGAATAATACCACGATCACTATCTTCACCTTCACCATAATCATCACAAGAAGAAAAAGTAAGAGCAATTATGATAGGCCACAGTAAACCTATTCTGATTTTTTTAAGCATGAAAAGCTCCAATAGAAATAAACATGTTACTATTCTAACGAATAAAAAGAAGTTGAGTTCTGATAATTTCTTACAACAGACTAATCAATAACCCTGTAATCTGCTTCGATTATGTCTTTATCGTTTGAATTTACTGATTGCTGTTCATCTTGTTGACTATAAGTAGAATGGACATCGTGATGCTTTCTTTGGGCCGAAGGCTTTGAACCAGAAAGCACCCCAGAATTTCGTAGAAGTTTTCTTATCTGAATAAAGATAAAATAGAAAATGGCGGCCTTAATTAATGCTGCAAACATAGTTAAAATCTAGCATAAAAGTGACCAAAATATCATTAAAAATCTTAACTACGTGAAATTATTTTGTTATAGTGAGAGCAATTTAGATTTATATAGTTAAAGAAGTAGGTATCATATGACACAAAAATTAAATCTTGTTCACTGGGCCGATATGACGGCAGATCGCATTATCCGCCAACATGGTGACAAAAACGACTACGTTGTCGCCAGCGGAATTACACCATCCGGTGTTGTTCACTTTGGAAACTTTAGAGAGGTAATAACAACAGACTTAGTAGCACGTGGACTACGTGCTCGAGGCAAGAATGTTCGCTTTATCTTTTCTTGGGATGATTACGACACGTTTAGAAAGATTCCAGCAAACCTTCCTAAACAAGAGGAATTAGCTCAGTACCTATTTCAACCAATTGTTGATACGCCAGACCCATTTGGAGAACATGATAGCTATGCTGCTCACCACGAGCACAACTTCGAAGAACAACTTAGAAAAGTTGGTGTAGACGTTGAGCCGATCTATCAGGCAAAGAAGTATCGCGCCGGTGATTACAAGGAACAGATTAAGCTTGCTCTTAATAAGAGATTTGAGATTCGTGATATCCTAAACCAATACAGAAAAGAACCATACGGTGATGACTACTATCCAGTATCTGTTTACTGCGAAAAGTATAAAACCGATAAAACGACAATTCTTTCATGGGACGGAGAAAGCAAGTTACGTTACAAGCATAATGAACATGACTATGAAGGTGAAATCGATATTAATACGACAAGTCTTGCAAAGCTTCCATGGCGTGTTGATTGGCCAATGCGATGGGCATTTGAAAAAGTTGATTTTGAACCAGGTGGAAAGGATCACTCTTCTCAAGGTGGCTCTTTTTCAACAGCAAAAGACATTGTAAAAATCTTTGATTGGGAAGCACCTATCTACCTTCAATATGATTTTGTTTCGATAAAAGGGCTTGGTGGAAAAATGAGCTCTTCGAAAGGTAATCTTGTTACAGTAAATGATATCCTTAAAATATATGAACCTGAAATGGTTCGATGGATTTTTGCCTCATATAAAACAAATGTGGACTTTGCAATTTCATTTGACCTTGATGTTCTTAAAACTTATGAAGATTACGATCGTCAAGAACGTCTGGCCTATGGGCTTGAGCAAGGAAACGAAAAGAAAGTTGCGATGGCAAAAAGGGTAATTGAACTTTCTCAAATTGGAGATCATCCAGCTGAATGTCCATTCCAACCATCATTTAGACATCTTTGTAATGTTCTTCAAATTAATGATGGTGACATTGAAGCTGCTCGCGTGTTCTATGCTGATCAAATAAAAAATAATAGAGACGAAAGACGCTTTAGAGAAAGAAGTGCTTGTGCTCTTTATTGGTTACAAGAAAATGCTCCAGAAGAATTTAAATTTGCTATCAATAAGGAAGCTGTTGATATGCCTCTTGAGCAAAATGTTCGCACATACCTTGATAAGTTAGTTGCTCTTTGTGAGTCTGAGTGGGACTCAATTGCAGATGATAAAGAGTTCAATGATAAGATGTATGAAATTATGCACGAGCTAGAACTTAAGCCTGCAGATATTTTTGCACCAATTTATCAAAAACTAATTTCACGTGAAAAAGGACCAAAGCTTGCAGGATTTATCCGTACAATTGGTAAAGAGCGTGTGATTAAACTTTTAAAGTAATCAATACTTACTTAAAGATTTTTTTAAATACTAGGCCATCCTTTGCGATGGCCTTTATTTCAATGGGATAATCCCTAAATTGTTTCAAACGTCGCGCAACCTCAAGATCACTCTTAGACAATAAGCACAGTTTAAACTTATTTCTATCGATATAACATGGGCTTAAATGAGTGTGGCCAATCTCGGCCTTAATTATCTCTAGGCCACTCTTACGTGCTTGGGATTCAAGCTCCAGCATTTCGTTCATGATCGTCTTATAATCAGAAACACTTTGCGAATTTCCTTTAATCATTTTTGATTCTAAAATTACATCACCGGCCAAGTGAAAGCGAATTTTCATCACTTCCCTTTTGATGACCCCATAAAGAGCATAGGAATGGCGCAAAAGTTTTCGGTCCCAATCCGTTGGACTACAAATTAACTGATCATTGCAGTAGACTTGTTGGCCCACAGTTTTTAAGTTTACATACTCATTGCTTAAGGCGTGAATTTTGACTCGATCAAAGAAGCTCATTTCCATAGAGAAGTGATCGGCGGGACAAAAAACAAGTGTGAATAAATTTTAAATATTGATCATAATCGGCAAAATAGTGACATTAGGGGCCCAAAACCAATGTATTTTTGTAAAATATATCAATTTTAAATGTCATTTTTTGTGAAAAGTCTTAGAATTTCTTACATTCGGCCTATATTCTGTCTCACTAAATTATTGAAATTGTCACTTTTATTCTTTGTACATAAAACTAACTTAACAAAATAAAAGAAACGAGAGGGGTTTTATTTATGAAAAAAATTTTAGTTGCTGCTGCTTTAATAGTTACATCTGCAATGGCCATGGCCGAGACTTGTCATGTTGATATGGTTGCCAGAAATGGACGCTCAATTGATAAATTCTCATCGTATGATTACAACTTTGAAGCTGCTTGTCGCCAAGCGATCAGGCAATGTACACGCGAACAGGATAGAAGGTCATATGACCGCGTTGTAGCTCGTGCAACATGTACAGTTACTTCAAGAAGGCCTGTACCACCACCATACCAAAGAAAAGAAGTATGTTCATTTAATCTAGTTAACACACAAAATGGAAGAATTGTTAATACATTTACGGCTCAAGCTAATGACGAGTACAAAGCTTGTCGAAAAGCAGATGATAAGTGTTTTGATGCAAGATACACAAAGCAAAATCCATGGAAGTTCTCTTGTGAAAAGGTTCGTGGAGGCTCTAGGCCACCAAGACCAAACCCAACTGTAACAAGATTTTGCACTATTGATAGAATCACAAATGGAACAATCTCAGGCCGTGTTGTTCAAACATACACTTCAAGTGCAACAGCGAGCACAGCATATGAAGCAGAAAGTCGTGCATGTCAAAAAGCAACAAGTGATTGCGCAATGGATGCAAGGTATAGCCACCGTCGTGACACTTGCATAAGAAGATACTAATCTAAATGTTTTTCAATAAATCTAATACTCCATTAGATTTTGGTTGTATGAAGGGGGCGCCTTTTCCAGGGCGCCCTCTTTGCGTTTTGGGCATATTTTGATAGGATAACTTCATATAAAGTGAGGTATTCAATGACAAATAATGTCTATATAAACCGCCGTAAAAAGCTACTAGAAATGATGGATGACGGAATTGCAATTATTGCTTCCGCTACATACGCTCATAAGAGCAATGACACTGAGTTCCCATTTCGTCAAAACTCAAATTTTCGTTATTTAACAGGTTTAAATGAAGCCGATAGTGCTCTTATCCTTTCGAAAAAAAATGGTGTTGAAAAACAGATTATCTTTGTTCGCCCAAAAGATGAAATTGCAGAAATGTGGGCAGGAAAAAGACTTGGGCCAATAAAAGCAAGTGAACTTCTGGGCACTGATGAAGGCCACTCGATTGAAGAGCTTGATAAGAAACTAGAAGAGCTTCTTCCTGGCCATAAGAATCTATACGTTCACCTAAGTGAGCGCACTGATATTGCGGATAAGGCAAGAAGAATTGCTAGTTCTTTATTTCACAAGAAAAGAGCGCAACAAGAGCTTCCACCAGATACATTTAAAAATGTCGGCCACTTAATCGAAAAGATGCGTTTTATTAAAGATGAAACAGAAATCGCCACAATGAGAGAAGCAATGATCGTTACAGATCGTGCTCACCGTGCGGCCATGGCACTTGCTCGCCCAGGAGCGACAGAACAAGAAGTAAATGCACTTATGACTTACCTTTTTATGAAAGGGCCTAGTCAAGGAAGTGCATACGATAATATTATCGCAGGTGGAAATAACGCAAATTGCTTACACTATATCAAAAACGATGAAGTTCTAAATGATGGAGACCTTCTTCTTATCGATGCAGGAAGTGAGCTAAATGGTTATGCAACAGATATCACAAGAACTTTCCCAGTTAGTGGAAAGTACACAGGGATTCAAAAGGAAGTTTATAATATCGTTCTTGAATCACAACTTGCGGCCATTGAATTATCAAAACCGGGTAATAACGCAACAATGCTTCATAATAAAGTTAGTGAAATCCTAACTCAAGGTCTAATTGACCTTAAGGTTCTTGAAGGAAGTGTTAGTTCAAATATTGAACAAGCAAATCACAGAAAGTACTTCCCTCACGGAACAGGTCACTGGCTAGGTCTTGATGTTCACGATCAAAACCCATACTTAATTGAAGGGACAAAAGATCCAATGACTTTCACAAAAGGTTGTATCTTTACGATTGAGCCAGGACTTTACTTCAATAATGAATTCTCAAATATTCCAGAAGAATTAAAAGGAATTGGAATTCGTATCGAAGATAATATTCTTATCACTGATGATGGATACGAGAACCTATCTCACATGATTCCAAAAACAGTTGAAGAAGTTGAAGAAGCTTGTGCAAAAGACGTAAAGGAATTCCTACTGTAATGAAAACGACAAATCTTCTTTTAATAACACTTTTTATTTTAATAGGTGTTTCTTGTGCCTCTAATGATAGACGAGATGATGAAATTCATCTCGTTCATTGGAATATTAAGGAACTTGATACAGCGAAGCTAAGTAAGAAAAATGATCAACTTACAAGTGTTAAGAATATTCTAGAGAAACTTGATTTTGACTCTATTAGCGTAAATGAAATTCAATACGATCTTCCTAATGGAAAGAATCTCGAAAAGCTCTTAGGTCAATTAAAAGAAGATACAAGTGAGTTTGCCTTTAGCTTCACTCAGGCAAACACTGGGAATAAAGCAAAGAAAGTAAATGGAAAGTACTCTAAAGATCGTAAGAATGCCGACCAAGTAAATTACGGACTTTTTCCTGGTCAGTACTCAACAGGTTTCGCTTCTAAGCATCCAATCAAAGAAGAGATCATCGTAAAGGATCTTCAGTGGAAGGAGTTTAATCCCGCCGCTGACTTTTCAAAGTTTCGAGATGGCGCCGGAAAGAAGCTTCCAAAAGAGATGCAACTTTTTGATAAGAGCTTCACTCACCTCGTCATTGAGGTCGCAGATAAAGAAGTTCATCTTATTCTTCTTCACACAGTTCCAAGTTATCACTTTGGTAATCGTCAGACGCCAAATTATGAAAGAAACCGTGACCAACTTCGTTTTCTTGAGTGGTATGTAACTGGTGCAACAAATTTCAATGTGAAGCTGCCAAAGAAGTATGCTCACTTAAAACCAATTCATAAAGAAGATCGAGTGATCATCATGGGTGATTTCAACACTTCAATTTATATGAATAATCCTGGCTCTGTTGTTCTTAGAAGATTATTTAATCACCTAAGTCCTTGGCTCAAAAATCCAGGGCCAACAAATGAGCGCCAAACTTTTGCCGCCAATCGTAATCCACTAACACTAGATTATATTGCTTACAGAGGCCTAAAGCTTATGGATGCTGGAATCTATAACCCAGAGACTCTTGTTAATAAGGGCAATGTCTTTTGTACGCCACCAAGTGAGCTACCAAAGTATATGGTTAAAGGATTAGATAAGCGTGTGACTTGTATTGACGACGATGCCATTGAGCTTAAGAAAGCAAGTGATCACTTCCCTATTTGGGCAACGTTTAGACTTTAAAAATGGGCCAAGTAGTTTAGCTGCCTCATATGTCGAATCGGCATTACTAAAGTGATATTCAGAACCTAGTGTAGTGTAATCAAATTCATATGGATATTCCCTTAGTTCGGCCTGCGCTGAAGGAAAAAGTGAAACTGATAATACTATAGCAAGAAGTGCTCTCTTCATATTTATCTCCTCGCAAGTAATTTCAGGGAGAATATCACGCTCCACAACTAAGTATTAAAATAATGTTCAAACTTTAGAAAGCTAGGTATCTTAAACTTGGCGATTTAGAATAAACCCACCAATAAGCTCAAGAGGCCTGATCGTTTCAGCTAAGCGCTCTTCATTGAATCCACGTGCAATTAATTCAGTGCGGATTTCATGAAGGATATCGCGGGCCTCATCAATTAGTGCCTTTGCCTCATTTTTGATATTGAAAACACTTCCAGCGATCTCATCGAGATTAACGATATCCTTTAGCTCGCCACCTTTCTGATAGGCTTCCATCTTAAGAGGATTGGCCGCAAGATAGTCATAGACAACAGAGTTAACTAAGTTTTGCTCAAGATCGAGATGAGCATCTTTCAAGCTCTCTCCATCACTAAAATCAAGAGTGTCATCGATCATCTGGAAAGCAATACCAATTAAGTGTCCAAAGCGTGCGGCCTTAGCTGCCAACTCTTCATCTTCAACACCAAGGTAGGCCCCAGACCAACAGCACCACCCCATCACAGAAGCAGTTTTGTGGAAGGCGATATTTTCAATAACTTCTTTTGAATATTTACGAGACTCAAGAGCATCAGACTGAACCCATTCTCCAATGGCAAGGTCTTGAATAACTTGAGACATACTTTGTAGAACTTTAATTGAACCAATTTTTGAGAGACTTAAGATAACGTCTGCCAGAAGGTAGTCTCCAGCAAGCACGGCCTTCTTATTTGATGCCTCAACATTAATTGAAGGATTTCCACGCCTTTGCGTTGCACCATCGATAACATCATCGTGAGCAAGTGAAGCAGCGTGGACCATTTCAATCGCACGAGCACAAATCGTCACATCCTCTTTCTCACGCGCATTAAAAAAATCTGCCATTAAAAATGTCAGCATTGGGCGCAGGCGTTTTCCACCAGATAAAACAGTTTTAGCGAGAACTTCCTTAATGGATTTAAGGCAGTTTTCAGACTTAATATCAAGGTCAATATTGACCGCTTTCTCTAAAATTTGTGGAGGGATGCTTTCAAAAAATTCGTTCATAGTTTTTTCCGTTTTAATAGTAATACCACTTGTCGAAAGGGGCCGTAAATGATTAATATAACGCAAATACTATTGATAAGCACTGCACTGCAGAAGGACTGATTAAATATGAGCAATAAAGAACTTGCTACAAGAAAAACGAAGTCATTTGAGATCTTTGATAAGATCGCTGGTACATACGATTTACTAAATCACATCCTTTCATTTGGTATTGATATTTACTGGCGCAAGGTGGTTATTGCCAACCTTCCAAAGAGAGAAAAACTACAATGCCTAGACCTTGCCTGTGGAACGGGGGATCTTACAATTGCACTTGCCCGCGCAAAAAATGTCGAGAGTGTTACAGGAATTGATCTATCGAAAGGTATGATTGAAATTGGAAAGAAGAAAATCGTCGCAAAGAAGCTAGATCATAAAGCAAAAATGCAAATTGGTGATGGAGTAGAAATTCCTGCGGCCGATGAAACATTTGATGTCACAAGTGTAAGCTTCGGTATTAGAAACTTCCCTGATTTCAAAAAATCTCTACAGAATATGTACAGAGTTATACGTCCAGGTGGAAGAAGCTTTGTTCTTGAGTTTTCAATTCCAAAGAATTTTATCTTTCGTGGAATTTACTTCTTCTACTTCAGATACTTACTACCATTTGTTGGAAATTTAATTTCAAAGCATAAAGATGCCTACACATATCTGAATCAAACTGTAGAAGACTTTCCATATGGACAGGAATTTGCGGACGAAATGACTAAGGCAGGGTTTAAGAATGTCAGATTTATTACTCTAACATTTGGAATTGCCACTCTTTACATTGGAGAGAAGTAATTGCGATTATCTGCTAATAACCTTCAAATTGATATCATCAATGCCTTGATTAAGCTTGATTGCTCAAGTGAAGATTTAATCAAAGGCAGTGAGTATAGCCTCTATAAGTTTGAAGCTGGCTTTAATAATATTTCATCTATTATTGATCACTTTCAAACTTTTAAGAAGTTTTACTTTTTAAACAAGGACAAGGACACGGAAATCTTGGCCCTTGGTTCATGGCGTGACTTCAACTCTCTTTATCACTATGAAGACATTGAACGCCTTATTGAGTCACATGAATTCTTAAAAATCTGTGGAGCACAGCGCTTTAAAGCAGAAGCAGACTCCCTCGAATGGCACGGCCTTGAAGACTGCTCGTACTTTATACCAAAGGTTTTAATTGAATCAACTCCTCAAGGAGTCGATATCAATGTAATTCTACCAAACTCATTCTTTGCAGATGAGCAAAACAAGAAACAAGTTTTACACGAGCTAGCGATCACCCTAGATCCAAATCCAAAGCATACTCTTACAGATTATAACCATATTACAAAGAGTATTTCTGAAACGAGTAAGAACCAATGGAACAAAATTGTGAAGGCCGCTGTTTCTAAGATAAATCGTTCTCAGATTTCAAAAATTGTCCTTTCAAGAAAGCTTAAGGTTTCTTTTAAGAATCCAATTTCTTCTTATGGACAATTTAAGACCTTAAAAGAAAATAATAGTCATAATAGCTACAATATCTTATTTCAATTTTCTCCTCACCAGTGCTTCTATAGCGTCACACCTGAGACTCTATTTAAACTTGATGGTAGAAAAATCTTTATTGATAGTCTTGCGGGGACGACAAAAAGAGGTGCAAATAAACAAGAGGACGATGCTCTTGAGCAAACACTTCTAACAAATACAAAAGAACTAGAAGAACATAGACATGTCTCTAGCTATATTGAAGACACTCTTGCTAATCTTGCAAGTGATATTGAAATCACAAAGAAAGAGCAAATCTTAAAGCTTAAGTATATTCAGCATATTCATACTAAGTATGAGGGCGTCTTAAATGAAAATGCAAAACGTAGTGATCTAATCACTTACCTGCATCCAACTCCAGCGGTAGCAGGGCTTCCAAAGCCATTAGCGATTGAGCTCATTAGTGAACTTGAAACAAACTCAAGAGGACTCTACGCTGCTCCAATTGGTTATTTCTCCAAAGACAAAACTGAATTTGCGGTAGGACTAAGATGTGCCCTTGTGGATAAAACAGACCTTCATATCTACGCAGGCTGTGGAATTGTCAAAGATTCTTCGGCCGAAAAAGAGTGGAACGAAACCACAAATAAAATGAAGAACTTCACTGAAGTTATCAAGGCCAAATCATGGACAAATTTCCACTAACAGAAAATCTTTCAAGACTTTGGGCATCTATTATTGTTGATGAGTTAGCGAAGAACTCAATCACACAATTTTATACAGCACCAGGCATGCGAAATGCTCCAGTTCTTGCAGCAGCTCACTACCATGAGTTAGTTGACACATTCTCATACTTCGATGAAAGAGCACTAAGCTATAGGGCCCTAGGGCGCTCAAAAGTTTCGGACTCAATCCCACTACTTACTTGTACTTCAGGTACGGCCATGGCAAATTTCGCCCCGGCCATTATTGAAGCAAATAAATCGGGGCTTCCACTCATTATACTTACGGCCGATAGGCCAAGTGAGTTAGTAAAAACGGACTCGAATCAGACCATTGACCAACTTAGTGTAATCGCTGATCACACTTGCTATAATCTAAGCCTTGAAGCACCAAATGAAGCATTAAGTGCCACAAGACTTAGAACTTTGATTTCAACGGCCATTGGAAGGGCAAAGATCAATAAAAGACCGGTGCATATTAACCTACCTCTTAGAGAGCCTCTGGACTCCACTTCAAAGTCAATTTCTAAGGATTATTTAGAAAAGGCATTAGAGAGCTTCAATGCAAATGGAGCAAAGGTTATCTCAAGCGCTTATCAAACTTATCAAATGGAGTTTGAGCTAGGACAAAAACTTGTTGAAGCAAAGAATATTCTACTTGTTATTGGTAAGCTTGATGGGAAGAAAGATCTTGAACACTATCAAGACGCTCTGATGAAAATCAAAGTCCCAAAGTATCTTGATCTAACAAGTGGCCTAAAATATCAGTTTTGCCTAGAAGACTACTTAACACCTAATTTTGATCATCCAGAAGTCTTAGATGTCTATGAGCAGAATCCGCCAGATATCATCATTCATATTGGTGGCCGTTTAGTTTCTAAGCACTACTATAATTACTTAGAAAGAAATAATTGTGAACTTATCCACGTGACAAATGTAGATTTTGATCATGACCCTGGTTTCTCAAATACACATAAAATTATTTGTGACCCACTCTCATTTCTAAATGGACTTGTGAAGCTTGAATTAAACCAAGCACCACCTGTGATGTGGCACGACTTTGTCGAGAAGAAAAGGGCCATCATTGAAGAAGAAGAGCTAACTCAGCCTTTTATTTCTAAGAATATCATTGAAAATATTGACGATAATTACGACCTACTTGTCGGTAATTCAACTATAGTTCGCAGTTTTGATAATTTTGTTTCTAGCAGCTATAGATCAAATGTTAATGTTTTTAGTAATCGCGGTGTAAGTGGTATCGAAGGTTTTGTTGCAACTCTTGTTGGACTTAGTGATGAGAATAATAAGCCAAAACTTCTTGTACTTGGTGACATCTCTTTTAAACACGACTTAAATTCCCTTTACATGCTTGAAGAAGCGGCCAATGCCGGAAAAAACCTAACCGTTATTATTATCAATAATTTCCAAGGTGATATTTTTAATCTTCTTCCAATATCAAAGGAAAAAGAATTTCTTCCTCTTCTGACAACACCACACAAAGACCGTTTTGATCGTATTATCAAAGCATTTGATGGTCTCACTTATCAATGTTGTGAAACAAAGAATGACTTTAATAAACTTGTGGCGGGGGCCTTAAGTAGTAAGGGTGTTAATATCATTGAGGCCATCACTAATAACGAGTCAAACTTGGCTCTCTTTAAAAAATTAAAAACAGTAAAAAGGTAAAATAATGAGTCAACTTGTAAAAGGATTTATAACTGCAGCAAGGCCCAAGACATTACCGGCCGGGGCCTCTCCGGTTATCATGGCCACTGCGGCCGCATATTTTGACCAAGGTAATATTAGTTGGATCGTATTTACGATAACACTGCTTTGTACTCTCCTTTTACAAATCTCTTCTAATCTAATTAATGATTACTACGACACCCAAACAGGTGTTGATACACAAGAGCGCTTAGGCCCAGAGCGTGTCACAAGCACAGGACTTGTAAGTCCACAGACAGTAAAGAAATTTTTCATCGCTACATTGGCCATGGCCTTCTTACTTGGAATCTTTCTCATGAATGTTGGAGGACTACCAATTATTATTGTTGGCCTTGCTTCAATCATTGGTGCTTACGCCTACACAGGTGGCCCTTTCCCACTATCTCACTACGGACTTGGAGAGCTTCTAGCTCTTGTATTCTTTGGCAATATTGCAGTATGTGGAGCTTACTATCTTCAGGTGGGCACAATTAATGATTCAATTATCCTTCTTAGCCTCTATCCGGGCCTACTAAGTGCGGCCATTATGGCCATTAATAATGCTCGAGATATCGAAAGTGATAAGGCCGCAGGCAAGCTAACACTTGGGATTTTACTTAATAAAATGATTATGAAGAAAACCTCAAGCTGGCTGCCTTTAATCTTTGTTGCCATTGCTTTTGTTATCCTATGTGGACATTCTATCCTTATTCTTAGTAGTGGCCAGGCCGTGGCCGTGGATATAATTCTTTTCATTTTAACTTTAGTATTTTTAAAAACATGGACGTATCCTATTAAGAATGGGCCATCGCCGGCCTATAATGAAAGTCTTGCTCGTACAGGCAAATATCTTTTCATTTCAACTCTTATTTATAGTGGGGCCATGTGGCTAAGTTAGTCCTTAGACCTATATACAAAGAAGTTCATAATATGCGCTTAGCACTTAAGGCCCGTGCTAAAGAATATAAGAAGATTGATTATTTTGAAGTAGAAGTCTACATTGAAGGAGAAGTCTTTACTTCCTATATCACTCAATTTGCCTTCTTCTATGAAAATCAAGAACTCGAACACGAGTATGAAATCGACTATCCCCTCAAAGATTTTACTAACGGCGCCTTATTTGAAGCTCCTCTAATTAATGAGAAGGATATTCCAAATAATGTTATCTTGGCCTTTGAGTATGCTCTTATTAAGTACTACCGAAAGGTAAATGGTCACAATGATTATTTTAATCAGGCCAATAGCGTGAGTATTAATTTACTATTCCAAAAAGGTCTAGACTTAAAATTCAATTCTCATGATATTTTAAAATATAAAATTTCAACGAACTCCAATACTCATGATGTAATTGCAGACCTAAATTCATTGGCAGCAAAAGGTGTTAAACTACGCCTTGATGGAAACCGTAGTCTTGATAGTTCAGTTTTGGAAAGCATCCTTTACAATCTTGAACCTAAGACAATCGATGCTATAGAGTATATTGAAGAACCATTTAGTGATCTCGGACTATGGGCCCAGAGCCTATGGAGTGATCGCATTGCCCTAGCGCTTGATGAGAGTTTTGAGTTTCAGTTTAGAAAGAATATTCCAGAGGAAGTTAATCATATAATACTTAAATTTGGCGTTAATATCAGCGTTTTTGAATTCTTCCAGCTAAGACGCGACAAGAGGAATTGGCAGATTATTGTGACAAGTGGACTTGAGTGCCCTCAATTATTTAACTTTGTTATTCATTTGGCCGCTTTAGAAAATAATTCCGCAGGCCTTTCGACCTTCAATTTCTACCAAAATGGGTTAAAATTATTTAAAGAATTTCAACCTGAAAAGAGTTTGCTAATAGCAAGGCCTCTTTAATCCCTGTGTTGAAGAATTTTAACAAATATTAAGGAGAAGTTATGTTTAAAGTACTAGGTCTAACAGCGCTACTAATTATGGGTTCTTGCTCATCATTTCAATCAGATAAGTCTGGTAAGTCTTGTGATCGTGCGCAAAAGAGCTGTTGCGCTAAAAAGAAAAAAGATTGCAAAGAATCTAAAAAATGCGATGGAAAGTCATGTGATCGCAAGAGCAAAAAAGCTCATAAGAAATCATAAGTTAAATCTTAGTAATCGATTCTATCGATCATGTAATAGAGGGCCTGCACATTTTGCAGGCCTTTTTTTTACCCCAATTCGAGTTATAATACTGGCAGGAAAAGGAGTTTTTCATGAAAAAATTTATCTCTCTACTTACCCTATCTACACTAGTTTTATTTAGCACGTCATGTTCTTCAAGCACAACTCGCGATGTCGCTTCAGAGCGAAAAGATTGTAAGGAAACATCTGTTCCTGACCACGAACAATATTACGAGAATTACGAAGACTGTAATCAGCTTTAAAAAAGCTATTAAAGACAAATTTATATTGTAAGTAATTCATACTTAACACAATTCTGTTTTTACACTTTGTCACTTAATTGATACATCTCTCTTATTAATTCGCCAATTTATAAGCCTATTTGATAAGAGAGAGTAGACAATGTTTAAAAGATCCCTACTAATTTCACTTTTACTACTTAGTAGTATTACGGCCCAAGCCTACGACTTTAATGTTCGTGCCTTCATGGTATTAGACCTGATGACACTGGAGAAGATCGGTGGCAACAGCACTCGTGCTGAAATGGGTTACGGAACTGCTGATATTAAAGTTTATTTCAACCACGAGCAGTGGAGCGCAAAATTCAAACTTGATATTGATGCAACTGAAGAAGCAGGGACAACTGTTGACCTGATGGAGGAGGCCCTCCTTACTTATCGTTTCAACAATAATTGGAAGCTTACTGGTGGTAAGGGAAAAGTTCCTTTCTATACAATGCACTTTGGTATCACTGAAAGAAATCTAATGGACGGTGGATATCTTACTCAAACATACTCAGGAATGAGAGCTGGATACTTCAAAAGAAAGTATCTTCTTACTCTTCGTTACGGTGGTTGGAGACAAGGTCAAACTCACGATGTGACTTTCTTTGGTTCAAACCAACAAGTAAGACGTGACAGAGATAATCAGTCGATTCCATACCTTGGTGGAGATCCGACATCTGAACTACAATATGACACTGAAAGAACTTTCAATACGAACTTCCAAAGAGGTTTTGCTTATAAGGGACGTTACAACCCTACTCAAAATCACGAGATCATCGTAGGTGCTTTCACTTACTGGCGTGATATTGACCCAGAAGCAGATCATGGATACTCACTTGCCTACCAATATGAGAATAATAGCTGGGCATTTTGGACTGAAGGACTATTTGGTTACTTCTCAAAACATCCAAATGATCGCTATGCAACTCTTAAGCAAGAAACATATAACGCTCAAGTTGGTTTCCTTTATAAGATCGATGACAAGTGGGCCGCAGGGATTAATGCTGAGTACTCATTTGTTTACGACCTAGCTCACGATAAAGACGATTACTCTGCTGACCCAACCACAGGTTTCGGTCAGTCGAGATACAACGACGGTAATGTAAGTCGAACAACAATCTATAAGCTAGATATCGGTGCACAATACAAATTATCAAGAAAAGTACAACTTAATGGTGGTTTCCTTGTAGAGCGCCAATACAGAGAAGAAACAAATACATCAACAGATGGTAATGCGGACGAAACGAACGGATACGCAATTAACTTCTCACTAAGCACTTGGCTTTAGGCCCAGTACTTAGAGCTTAAAAGTTTTACTTATTTAAGTTATCTTAACTAACAATCAATACGATACATCTCCTAAAATGAATTAATTTAGGAGGTGTATCGTGGCCATCGAACAATTTATCATTATTTTATTTATTGGTGCCATTTCTGGCTGGTTAGCAGGAAGTCTCTACCGCGGAGAAACCTTTGGCCTTGTGGGTAATATCATTGTGGGTATTATGGGCTCCTTCGTAGGAAGCTTCACATTCCACCTGGTAGGCTTTGCAAGTTACGGCCTTATAGGAAGTATCGTTATCTCCACCATTGGTGCAATCGTCTTTTTAGCGACTCTTCAGCTCTTGCAGAAGTTGTGAAGATATTGCGTAATATCTGCTAATTATCTGGTAGACTAATCGTAGAGCTGTGACTAAAATACGCCACATGGGCCTAATGTTTATATTTCCAGTATCAAAAGAAGAAAAAGATCGTATCACTATCAACGAAGAGGGATTAACTCTTAAGACCTACGGACTGCCGATGGTTTTTTGGGGCTACCTTCTAGCAGCTGCAACAGTCGTCATTGCTATGTTTATTGGCGTTAAGGGACCGATGATTAAGCTATATAACACTGGAGATAGTATCAACCAGGCACTCGTTATTGCTGTTGCGGCCACACTATTTCTAATTCCATTTATTACACTTAGTTTCTATATGTATGAGAAATTCATAACAAAGCAAGGTGATAAGCTTATTCTAAAGCACAGAATTTTCTTCATACCAGTTTATAAAAAGACTTATAAGCTTGAAGCAAAGGATGCTTTCTCAATCGACCACTTCATGGACTCTCCAAATGTGGCAAAGATGAAGCAAGATCCGACAATGCGTGGATTTGAAAACAAGGGCTACTTTCAACTTTTTGCTAAGCTTGATAGTGGAAAGTATATTTTTGTGGATCGTTCAAATAGAAAAGCGGACCTGAAAAAGATTCAGGCCTTGCTATCTGAGTTTTAATTTAACAATTTTTGATTGGTTTTTATTCTTTGTCGTCTTCTTTATAGTTTTGACGAATTGTTTTAGGGCGGCGTCCACCACCTAGGCGCTTTTCTTTTGAACTGTCACGTCCTTCACGCTCCCAGTGGTTCTTCCATTCCTCTTTCTTAGAGTTCTTTTCTTCCCACTTTGCTTGGCGCTCAGTCATAACCTTTTCAACTTCGTCTTTCTTTCTTACTTTGAAGTTTCCAGACTGCTTAAGCTTTGAAAGCTTTTCATTAACAACTTTCTTATTCTTAGCTTCACGCTTGGCCTCAACACCTGCTTTTGTGTGCCCAGACATATCCACAGTAACTTCACCATTAACGATTGTCTGGCAAGACATACGCTCTTTAGTGATGTGAAATACATTTCCTAAAAGTTTTTGCTCAACTTCCGTCGGCTCATTTAGGTTATCTCCTCCAGCAGTGATTCTCACAATACAATCTGTACATGTACCGTGTCCTCCACAACTAGAGTTAACATAAACTCCATTCTTCTTTAGATGCTCTAGTAGAGACATCTCATCATCAACGTAAATGGTCTCATTTGATGGAGTAAGATTAACTTTGAACATTTTAAGCCTTCATTAATTTTATTGAGAACGAATAACTCGATTAAACGGTCTTCTTGATCTTATTCTCAATGGTTTCTAAAATTTTTCCTTTAAGAGGCTTTAGCATAAAAGATAGGTCAAGATCAACTAGACAGTAAGAATCTTCAAACTTTAGCTTCAATTCAAAGCCTTTTCCTTTAGCTTGCATGGAAAAATTACCATCATCTGTTATAACATCAGCTTTTACATTGAATTTTGCCACATACTCAGGTGTAACGGCCTGCTTACCAAGATTATAGGCCTCTTCTTGATTTGAAGCCTGATTATAGTTCACCTTTAAACTCATCGTAATAATCCTTATTTTATTATTTTGTTACTTTGTTCCTGTTGAACCGAAACCTCCGGCCCCTCTTTCAGTATCAGTCAATTCATCCACGGCCGAGATTCTGGCCTGCCAAACTGGTGCCATAACCATCTGAGCAACACGCTCACCATGCTTAATAATGAAGTCTTCTTTACCAAAATTTCCAAGGATGATTTTAACTTCGCCGCGATAATCGCAATCGATTGTCCCAGGCGAGTTAACAACAAGAAGGTCTGTTTTAAACGAAAGTCCCGAACGAGGTCTGATTTGAACTTCATACCCATGAGGGATCTCAAAGCTTAAACCAGTTGGAACAAGAACACGAGCACCTGGAGCGATGACAAGGCCATCTTTGTTCTCAAGATGAGCACGAAGATCTGCTCCCGCAGCTCCAGTTGTTTCATATTGTGGAAGATCGAAGCTAGAGTCGTAATGCTCTAGCTTCTTAACTTTTAAATCAACTACTCTATCGATCATAAGTCTTATTCTGCCTATTAATCTTTTTTGTCACCACGTGGCTTTCTGTCTGCGCGAGGCTTTCTATCACCTCTTGGCCTACGATCACCTCTGTCACCATCTCTTGACTCACGTGGCTCACGCTTTGGAGCATCTTTTTGTGCTTCAGCTTCAGTCTTTCCGTCTTTTCTCTTAAGAGCTTCAACTGCTTTGATTGAAAGCTTAGCACGTCCCATTTTATCGATTTCAAGAACCTTAATCTTTACTTCTTGACCTTCGTCTAAGTAGTCAGCAGCATCAGTGATTCTATCTTCAGCAATTTCAGAAATGTGAACAAGTCCACCAACACCTGCAGCGATATCAACAAATGCACCATAGTCTTTAAGAGAAGCAACTTTAGCTTCATATACTTTTCCAACTTCAGGTCCATTCATTTGTAGAGCAACTAGTGACATACACTCATCAATCATCTCTTGGTTAGTTGAGATGAATTTAGTTGTTCCATCTTCCTCAATTTCGATAGTAAGATCGAAATCCTCTTGAAGCTTCTTAATATTCTTTCCACCAGGACCAATAAGACCACCGATTTGATCTTGCTTGATCTGCATAGTTTTCATTACAGGAACACCGTCTTTAAGAGTTTTTCTTTCAACAGAAATTGTCTTTGCCATCTCTTCAAGGATGTGCAGACGCCCTTCTCTTGCTTGTGCCATTGCACTTTCAACGATTTCTTTAGTAAGACCAGTAATCTTAATATCCATTTGAATTGCTGTGATACCTTCAGTTGTACCAGCAACTTTAAAGTCCATATCACCTAGGTGATCTTCATCACCAAGGATATCTGTAAGGATTTTGAATCTTTCACCATCAGTTACTAGACCCATCGCAATCCCTGCAACTGGTGCAGTTAGAGGAACACCAGCATCCATAAGGGCCATTGAACCTGAACATACAGAACCCATTGAAGAAGAACCGTTAGACTCTAGAACCTCACATACAAGACGAGTTGTATATGGGAAGTCTGTTGGCATAACTGCTTTAAGAGCACGCTCAGCTAGGTTACCGTGACCTTGTTCACGACGTCCAACACCACGTACACCACGTGCCTCACCTACAGAGAATGGAGGGAAGTTATAGTGTAGATAGAATTGGTCTTCTTTTGTACCGATAATACGGTCACTCATTTGAGCACCTTTGCTACCACCAAGAGTAACAGCGGCCATAACTTGTGTTTCACCACGAGTAAATAGTGATGATCCGTGTGGTACTTTTAGAATATCTGTTTCAGTTTCAATAGTACGAACTTCAGCAAGTCCACGTCCAGCAATACGCTTGTCTTCATCAAGAATATCACCACGTAGCATTTCATACATTAGCTCATCAACACCTTTGTATGCTTCTTTTCCAAATGCATCGTCTTCAGTAAGACCAAAGGCCGCCGGATCAGCTGCCATTGCTTCTTTAACTTGAGTTTCGATAGCTTTAACAGCTTTTTGTCTAAGAAGCTTGTCAGTAATCTTAAGAGCTTCACGTGCTGTTGCAGTGAAGTCAGCTCTGATTTTCTCAAGCATTGTTTTATTAGCAGCAGCAGATACGAATTCACGTTTTTCTCTACCAACTTCTTTTTGAACATCTTTAAGGAATGAAACAAATCCTTCGATCTCTTTTTGACCGTAGAAGATTGCATCAAGTACATCTTGTTCAGGAGCAACCTTCGCTTCCCCTTCAACCATAAGAATTGCATTGTCACTTGCAGCAACAACGATTTCCATATCTGATTCTTCCCACTTATCTTGATCTGGGTTGATAACAAATTCACCGTCAATACGGCCAACTTTACAAGTACCGATTGGCCCTGCAAATGGAATATCAGAAATAGTAAGGGCCGCAGAAGCACCGATTGCTGCAAGAACCTCCGGGTCACCTTCAGGTGAGTAAGAGATAACTGTACAAGAAATTACAGTGTCAAACATATATCCTTCTGGAAATAGTGGCCTTAATGGTCTATCAATTAGACGAGCGTTAAGGGTCTCACCTACTGAAGGACGACCTTCTCTTTTAAGGAATCCACCAAGGAACTTCCCTGCTGAATAAAATTTCTCAGTGTACTCTACTAGAAGTGGGAAAAAGTCTTGCCCATCTTTTACTTGAGTTGCAGAAGTTGCAGTAACAAGAACTTGTGTACCACCACAAGTTACGATAACTGATGCATCTGCTTGCTTGGCCATACGGCCAGTTTCGATAGTAATATCTTTACCACCGAAGTTGTAAGTAAACTCACGTTTGTTGTTTAACATAAAAACTCCATTTTATATTTTTAAATGTATTTAGAATTTTTTCTTTAAGAATTGAGGATGATCTTGAGAAATCCAAAGAATATGAAAACTTAAAAACTTTATTCGGCTTGTGAGTTCTTAAATTTTAATATCCCTTAAATCCCTAGACTGTCCTTGTCTACTTATCCAAAAAATTCGTTACTTAATTTTAACTTTATAAATAAAAAAAAGGAAGCATAAAGCTTCCTTTCTTTTTATTTGGCTTACTTTCTTAGACCAAGTTTCTTAATAAGTGCTTTGTAGCTTTCTTCGCTGTTAGTAGCTACATACTTAAGAAGACGACGACGACGTCCAATCATCTTAAGAAGACCACGGTTAGATGAGTAATCGTGGATGTGTGAACCAAAGTGAGCTTTTAGGTTGTTAATTCTTGTTGTAAGAATAGCAACTTGAACCGCTGCACTTCCGCTGTCTTTTTCACCTGCACCAAATTCTTTACCAAATTCAGCAACGATGTTTGCAGTTTCTGCTTTTGTAATCATAATTTTCTCCATACTTACCCAAAACCGAGCAAGGAAGTTATTTTCCAGGCCAAGTGAGGGGCGCTATAATTTTGAGCATATTATCTTATAATTTCACTCATGTAAACCTTTAAATTCTCAAGCAATCGGGCCTCAATTTGGCGAATTCGCTCTCTAGAGACCCCATAATCATCGGCTATGGACTGAAGAGAGCGTGGAGCGTCATTTAGAAGTCTTTCGCGAAAGATTTCTTGATCTCTGGGCTTTAGGCCTTGAATGAATTGGTCCAGATTGTCTTGTAATAATTTCAAGGACTGCTGAAACTCAATATCCTCAGCAAAGTCACCAGAGTCAGGCAAAAGGTCCCCCATTGTTGATGATGACTCACCAACTGGAGTATCGATACTGACTTCCGATCCCCCTTCACCTAAGCGCATATCCATCAATGCCACGGCCTTTTCACTCACATCGAGGTTTTGAGCAATTGTCTTGTGGTCTGGCTTGATACCTTGGGCCTCAAGCCGCTCTTTTTCACGCATGAGGTTATAAAAAAGCTTCTTCTGTTCATTAGTTGAGCCTAGCTTTACTAACTTAAAATTATCGAGAATGAACTTCAAAATATAAGACTTAATCCACCAAGAAGCGTAATATGAAAGTTTGGCCCCTTTATCTGGCTCAAAGAGCGAGACGGCCTTCATTAATCCAATATTCCCCTCTTGGATAAGGTCCATCACATTGGAATGAGCACTGCGATACTCCATGGCAATCTTAACAACCAGACGCAGATTTGAGACAACAAGCTTCTTTGCTAATTCGATATCCCCAGATTCACGAAATTGCTTAACGAGTAACTTTTCCTGCTCAGGTGAAAGAAGTTCGTAGCGAGAGATATCTTTTAGGTATTGATTGAGCTTATTGTCGAGCTTAGAAGGAACTGGCAGGTTTGAGGCGAGGGCCGGTAAGGTCTCTTGAATCAACTGAACTTCTTCCTCAATTGTTAGCTTTTTAGTGACGATATCAACATACTCATCTTCATCATCATTTATTGAATGAGGAGTTTCAATAAGAGCAGATTCTTCAACCGATGGAAGAACCTCGACATCGTACTTTACTCTATCTTTACTTTTATTATTGTTATTAACTTTTGCCATTAAGCCTATTTATCATTTTTTGGCTTCGACGGCCATAGAATCGATATTATTTAGGGTTTCTAAAGACTTAATTTCATTTAAGTCCCTTGTTGAAAAGTCTGTAACAATCCTTTTATTTCGTATTGCAACAAGTGCAAATGGAGCAATACGAATATTAACACCAATCTTTAATAGTTTTGCTTTAGCTTCTTTTGGAAGCTCAATATGATCAATCATGTCGAATTGTCTAATTAGTTCATCAGTCATAACTTGAGTTAGATCTGCATTCACAGAAAATTGCATGAGGGTACTTTTTATCTCTTGATAATCATTTTCAATGTAGAGACTTAGACGTTTTTTTAATTGTTCGACTTTCTTGTCATCATTTCCAACATGAGCGATTTTGTATTGCTCATAAATCCACTTAATATCTGTACGTGGAATATTGATATCGAAATGAAGATTAATCATATTTGTTACATCACTTGCCTTATCAAATTCACCATGTAAAACATTGAAATTTATTTCTGGAAAGCTTTTGCGGTAAACAAAGTAATTATTTACCTCTTTATCAATTTGCATAACAAGAGCTTCTTCGTATGAAAGTTTTTTAGAATTTGTTTTAAGATAATCAAGTGCCCAAAAATCCCATAGGCCATCATTTGATAGTGAGATATAATCTTTGATCGTTTTTGAATCATGTGTCCAAACATTAAAGTCTGGTACTCGTGTAACAAGGGCCAAGAATTGGCCAATAAGGCGAGGTTTCTCATCTTTAAACTCATCAAGCGCTTTAACAAACTCGCTATCAACCTCACTGGAGTACTTAGGAGCCGAATAACGAAATTTTTCACAATAGGCCAGCTTATAATCGAAATTTAAATTAGCTGAACCAACTGGACGAATAATATCTTGCTCAATCTTAGAGATACTTTTTGGCCGACAAATTTGGTTACGGCAGAGGGCGCCTTTCTTATCAGAGAGTTTGTCTTTAAATGCATAAGTATCAAGGCCACTTAGTTCGCGAATGATGTAGCTCATGACAGCAGATGAAGATAAGAAATTTGCAAGCTGTCTTGGGTATTTAACTTGGCCACCCCAAGAGCAGGCATACGCGAAGATACCTGTTGTGTAATATAACTCATTAACTAGAATTTCATTTTCACTTTGTAGTTTATTTAACTTATCTGTGTAAAGGTTCTTTCTTTGGTCAATTGGGAGAAAGATCTCTCCTTGCTCTTTGAAATAATTTTGAAAATGGTACCTAATTAGGCGATGTCCCATCAATGTAATATTTTGTGAACATTTTGAAACCAGAGAGTTAACAAGATTGTCATATTGCTCACCATCAAACTGTAGCTTCTTGGCGTAGGTTGCGATGGCGTGCATCGAATAATTCATCATTTTATATTGAAGAGTGGCCATAATTGTACGATAAAACTCGTCTCTTTCTAGTCCATTATTAAAGTACAGTTTTGCACTATTTTCTCGACAGAAATAATCAAGTTTCTCATCTTCAAGATAGAATTTTCGGTAATTATTTAAAAGATCAAAATTTTCTTTAGAGTTTTTAACACGTGATTGCTCAATTGATTTACCTAGATTATCAAATATCATATCCCCTTGCTTATTAAGAACAAGAGAATCCGCAGATAGTACCTGTAGCGATATAACCGCCAACATCGGGCAGAATAACAAACGTACATACTTTAAGAATTTTGCAAAAACATCCATGTAAAATCCATTTAAACTTTCCCTTAAGTTATCGGAATTATTCCCGAAAGGTTTAATGGGAAATTTAAAAGAATTTATATATGAAACTAATTTCACTTAAGGCCATTCTCATTCTTATAAGCTTATCGCTATTAAGTGAAGTCATTCGTGCGCAATCCAATGCACATATTATTTCAAGACAGGCAAAGCGTGAACTTGACCCACCCTATAATATCTATCACGAAATAGAGGCGGCATACTTTAATGAAGGCCTTCAACTAGATGATCGCAAGGACTTTCTTGACCAATTAAGAGTTGCTAAATCACTTTTAATCGATGGCCATTCAAATGATGCCATACTTGTTCTTGAAAAACTTTCGGCCAAAACAAATAGTTATAAGAAACAACTTCTAATTAACCGCTTTCTGGTACTTGCATACTTTTCCGATGCACGGGCAAAAGAGACACGTGAGACACTGGCATCCTTGCAGGATAACGCTTCTTGGTTTTATCAAAACTGTACAACGAGAATGGTAAGTGCTCTTTCCATGCCAAAAGAAATGAATGAGAAGATTGAAGAAATCTTTAGAAATTGTATTACAAGAATCCACAATAAGAATCCTTATCAGGACAATACTTGGTTAGATCTAGTCTTAGAAAAACGCCTTAAAGGCCATGTTAAATCAACAAAAATCAGAGACCTAATGGCAAGCAATAATCTAGATATTATAAAAACAGTCCTTCGATACGGTATCTTTTTTAAAGAACACAAAAGAGTTTTAAAATACTATGGAACAATACCAGTTGATTTCTATGCAGATCCAATGCTTAGAACACTGGTTGCTGTTAATCTTTATAATGATGGTAAATACGATCAAGCTTTAAAGCTTGCCCAATCGATTGATAATACAAATACTAATAAAATTAAAGGGCATATGGAGATACATAAAGATGATATCAAAACGGCCTATTCACACTATATATCAAATTTAATTCAAAAGCCTGAGTCAATAGTTAATAATAAGCTCATACTGGCAACAGCATGGCTTAGTGGAAATTTTAAGAATGCACGAATTGCGCTTTCAAAAATTCCACTATCAGAATCACTTTCTCGTGAAAAAGAACTATTAAGAATTAATATTCTTATCAAAGAAGGCAAGTTTAAAGAAGCCGTTTACCTAATGAACAATCTTGATATACGCTATAATAAGCGTCTTCCATATGAGGCCGCGATTCTTAGCACCTACTTAAAATTATTAAATAATGATCAAAAATGGATTCAGCTTAGTGATAAGTCATGCCTCAATAAGAATATCATTAGTTGCTGGCTACATATGCAATCAAAACTATGGAATAATTTTACAACTGATGTAATTCGAAAAGATCAAAAAATGGAATCTAAAATCATACAAGACCGACTTGAATCTATGATTTCAGCACCTGAACAAAAGAAATATGATGAACCAGTGCTTATTTATCAAAAAGATATTTATGAGCTAGATTTAGCACAGTACCCAAACCTTGGGCACTGAACTCATTAGAAAGAATAGCGATAGCCAAAGTTTATCATCGTACCACTCATATCAACATCGCTGTCATTACCTGCCCCAGAAATTGAGAAAGAGTGTGACAAATAGTCTAATTCTGCAAAGATGAAACTATAACGATTAAGCCAATAATCAAGCTTTCCACCAAAATATAAGCCCATACCGCTTTCAATATCAAAGCCATCATCAGCATTAGCCAAACTATACTTAGCACCAGCTCGAGCAAAGAAGTCAATTTTCTTAAGGTTGAAAAGCTTTACCCCGAACTCTCCAATAAAGTTAGTAAGTGTTGCACTAACAATACTTGAAGTAGCATTTAAAACAATAGGTTCTTCATCAATAGAAAGTTGTCCACTAACATAGAATATCTCTCCAAATTGATAATCAAGACCAAGATTCATTTGATAGAAGCGTTCAATATTATTTGATAGACTTGAACTAGCAAAGTTTTCATTTAGTAATCTAAATTTAACAAATGGGCGAAAGCTTCCGTTTCCCATAAGGGCCAAGCTAACTTCAATCCCTCTCTTTCCTAATTCATAGTCACCACTATCATATCCAAATGTATGGCCCTGATTAACTAGAGAAAGTCCCACAATATTTGAAGAAAATCTTTCGGCCGTAGTCATTTTCTTTCCACTAACATTTTTATAACTTGCAAGTAGTAAGTTAGATTTTAAAAGATCATTTAATTCAATTTGTTTTTGGATAGACTCATGAGTATTATTAACAACAAGGAATCCACGGTTTGGATCGAGTGTAAGATTTTTTGGAGCAATAAAAGTTCCATTAGAGCTGTTAATACGCCCTATGTCGCGTGCTTCATAGACACGATATTTTTCATTAAATGTCGCATTCTTTTCAGGTGGAATATAAATACCAGACGCAAGATCAACCAAACCACCGGCCTTTGGCGCATACCTTTTTTGTGAGTTTGAGTACTGACCACGATATGAGCTTTGCTGTTGAGCAGGTATAAAAAGATTACCAGAGAGTGGATATGGAGATAAATTTATTTCCTCACCATCAGTATCTTCAGAGTAGACAGTCATATCTAAGCGATTATTTGGATAGAGCTTTGTTAACTGTAGTGGGTTTAACTTAACAGGCATAGAAACAGGCCTTGAGTCGTGAAATGTAGCACTATACTGGCCACGTTCAACGGTTGCCACGTCTTTTAAATTTTGACCAAATAGAACTTCATTAATTTCTTTACTAAAATTTTTAATTTCATTATTAGCACGAAACTTAAACTTTATTTTTTGCTCTTTAAGGCTTCTTCTAAAAACAAGTCTTTCCCCCGCACTAAATTTATGAGAGCGATTGATTCGCTTCATATTTGCTCTACCAGTAAAAGTCAGTGTTCCAGTTACGTTATTATAGATATTGTAGAGAACAAGAGAGTCAGTGTCTTCAAGGCCAACAAGAGCACTATTTGTTCTTACAAAAATACGATCAAAACGCTGTCCCCTAACCTTTCTTTGTTTCTTAGCTTTAATTCTTATAATCCCTGCATGAAGTGAGATAAAGTCACCTTCAGATGCATTTATAAGCTCAATAGTTACCTTCGAATTTGGGCCAATGACGAATAAATCTCCACGTTCATTTGAAAGTCGAGCATAAGAATTATCTTCAGTAATGATAAGAGTATCTTGTGAAAGACTTATATCACTAGATATTTTAGTCGCATCAATTTGACGTGATTGATTTTTACTAATCAATGAAATATCACCACGGCCAGAATTGAGCTTTATTACAGCTAATGTTTGAATTGAGACAAAAAGTGATAAAACAATGAAAGTACTTTTTAAAAGCATGAATATTCCTATATTGACATAAATTCTAAATTTCTAATATTGAAAGTTACTTCAATTTTACTTGAAACTATTTTTAGGTCAACAAGCAATACAGACAACTAATTAATAAAGCGACTACTTATCTTCTTTAAATTCAACACCATCAAATTGATAAACAATAGAGTTATCTTCTACAACAGTAGTAATTGAAACAGGTCTTTTCCAGATTTTATAGATATTTGCCATCGTATCTTGGGCCTGTGTTAAATCTAAGTCGACACCTTGGTGAACATGGCGAAGTAGTAGCTCTCCACGGTTTTTATGATTAGCTGATTCGACTTCAATTATTGGAGAACCAAAATTCGTTAGTTGATTTAAAAGCTTTGCTTTAATTTCTTTAAAGTCACGTGTCTCGATCTCATTTCGGCCAGTGCGCGAGTTATACTTATAAGTAAAAAGCTGCATGCGATTACAAAATTCTTCAGTAAAGAACTCATCGATAAAAGTAATATCATTATGAGTACGCCTTACTTCAAAAATCTTTTCGCGTCCTTTATTCGTTTCGATATGCCAATTTTCTTTCTTGTAAAGATCGGTACAGTCTTGGTATTCTTTACCAAATTTTCCAGTATCCCAACGGTACTCGATATCGCGCATCAGCTCAATACCGATTTTATATGGGTTAATATTTTGCTTACTCATGGCCATAACACCAGAATGAATATCTGCAAAATCAATAATCTCTGAACTATTCAAGGCCTTTTTTGTAAGAATTTTAGAGTGCCAATAAGAGGCCCAGCCCTCATTCATAATCTTAGTCATTCTTTGAGGTAGAAAGTAATACGCTTCTTCTCTTAGTATGCCTATGATATCTGCTTGCCAGTCTTCAATTGGAGCGTGATCAATAAGAAATTTCATAATATCACGTGTGCCACGAATCTCTTCATCAAGTAGTTCAAGAGGCGTCTTTTTAACTTCGCTCTTACCTTCTTCAAGTCCAGCACGTCCCATCTTTGAGTTCATAAAAGAGCGTAGAACTTGTGAACGATCATCTTTAAATTCAAAATCCTCGTCGGCCGATGTCTTCTGTTTTTCTTCACTTTGGAAAAGTACATTTACATCTAGTAAGTTTTCAAAAGAAAGAACTGTATCAATAAACTCTTCCACACGGTCTTGACCGTATTTATCCATATAGCGACGTACTTTTGTCCCATGATTGGCCATAACATCCATCATGCGACGATCTGTTCCTCTAAACCATGCATTATTTTTAAAGAAATCAGCGTGGCCATAAACATGTGCCATAACTAGCTTCTGATCGACATAACGATTAGAGCTTAGAAGGTAGGCATAACAAGGATCAGTGTTAATCACAAGTTCGTATATTTTTTGAAAACCGTATTTATTACCTTTAGCAAGACGATCATATTCTAGCCCGAATCTCCAATGAGGATAGCGAGAAGGAAATCCTCCATTTGCAGCAAGAATACAAACTGTATCATAGTCACAAACTTCGAAAACAACAGGATAGAAATCGAGACCGTATTCAACAGCATAGCTGTGCACTTCATCTCTTAATCTTGCAAGTTCACCACTTAGTGGTTTTGTCCTTTCCATACTACTTATTACTGGAGTCACGCCTTACTTACCTTTTCCTAGAAAATCTTTTATTGAATCTAAGATTGCTTCTTTATTTTTAATTTTACTTAAAATTACATCCTCATGCTTTTCACCGAACTCTTTGGCAAGATCTTTATAAAATTGCCCCGATCCATAGCGAGACTCAACTTGCCCATAGAAGAATGCATTTGAATTTGGAATAATTGAATTCTTTAAAATATCAAGACAAACCTTTGTGTCTTCGGCCGACCAATTATCTCCATCAGAAAAATGGAAAGGGTAAATATTCCATTCGTCAGAGTTATAGTCACTTGCAATCATATCCTTGCAAAGCTTGAGTGCCGATGAAATGAGAGTTCCGCCACTTTCACGAGTTCTAAAGAATGTCTCTTCATCAACTTCTTTTGCTGTAGCATCGTGGATAATATAACGAATTTCAATGTCTTTATACTGAGACTTAAGCCATAGATTAATCCAAAAAGATTCTGTACGAACAATTTCTTTTTGCTCATCACCCATTGAGCCTGATACGTCCATCATATAGATAACAACCGCAGAATTTTCAAATTCAATCTTTGAATCACTCGAACGGTATCGCATATCACTTTTAATTGGAACAACCACAGGATTCTTTGGATCATAAGTTCCCATCGCGATTTGGCGCTTTAGCGCCTCTTTAAAAGATCTCTTATAATGCTTTAGAGAATCTGGACCAACAGTACCGATACTAGTGTAGCGATCCACAGTTGATTGCATATTCTTCTTACCCTTAGGTTCAATCTTAGGTAAAGCAAGTTCATTGCCAAGAATCGAAGCAAGCTCGTCAAGACTCATTTCAACATCAAGGGCCTTATCACCTTCCTGCTCTCCTGCCTCCCCGGGCTCCCCTTGACCTTCCCCTGGTTCCCCTTGTCCATCGACTGGGTCACCTGGTTGGCCATCACCTTGCCCTGTACCACCTTGACTTTTATCGCCAAAACGAAACTGAGGAGTATTAATAGAAGGCATTGGAACTTTAAATTGCCCATTGCCTTTTGGAATAGGCATCTCACCGCCAGCAATATACTTTCTTAGATTATCACGCACCTTTCCTTTAATAATTTTACGAAAACGTGCGTGGTCTCTTTTAATCGGGTGATCCATTAACTCTCCAGTTGTGGAGGTGCTAAGTCCTAAGACTTAGCACTGTCTCCTTTTGCAAAAATACTAGCGACATAATTAAGGGCATCAGTTGCTGAAATTTCACAGTAACCATAATTCTTAATTAGACGAGACTTAATAACATCAATCTTCTCTTGTGTTTCTTTATCAACAACATTTGAGATGATTGTTGTAAGCTTAATCGCATCTTTTTGATCTTCAAAAAGCTTAAGTTCAAGCGCACGGTGTAGTCTTTCATTCATCTTGTAATCAAATTGTTTACCTTCGATTGCAAGAGCGCCAATATAGTTCATAATCTCACGTCTAAAGTCATCCTTGCGTGATTCTGCAATGTCGATCTTCTCTTCAATGCTTCTCATGAAACGCTCATCTGCTTCTTCAAGCTTACCTGTGTACTTGTTACGAACCTTTTCTTTTTGAGTGTAGGCCTTAACGTTATCAATGTAATTTGCACATAGAGTTTCAATTGCAGTCTCATCAAGAGAAATCGCCTTTTGAACATCATTTTTAACGATATCAGTATACTCTTGGCGAACAATTGCTAGCATCTCACGATACTTATCTACTGCTTCCGGGTTATTTGCCATTGAGTGTTTAAGTCCAGACTCTAGCTCATTGAAAACCATAAATGGATTAAGTGAACCAGTATGCCCATACTTAACAAGTGCATTTGAAATTTTGTCTTGAATATAACGAGGAGAGATCCCTTCAAGACCTTCCCTAACAGCTTCTTTACGAAGTTCTTTTACGTTATCTTCATTATAACCAGTAAGTGTTTTACCGTTATATAGCTTAAGCTTTTGAACAAGAGTAAGGTCTGCTTTCTTTGGCTCTTCCATTCTTGTTAATACTGCCCACATAGCTGCCATATCAAGAGTGTGTGGAGCGATGTGAACATGAGGAATCTTTTCAGCGTTAAAGTCACGCTGATAGATTCTTACTTCATTATCAAGACGAGTAATATAAGGAACATCAATTTTTACTGTACGGTCACGAAGTGCTTCCATAAATTCGTTATTTTGTAGCTTTCTAAATTCTGGCTCATTTGTGTGACCAAGAATAACAAGATCAATATCAGTTTGAGCAAATTTCTTTGGCTTAATTGATTGCTCTTGAGAAGCACCAAGTAAATCATATAAGAAAGCAACATCAAGCTTTAACATTTCAATAAATTCGATAATACCACGGTTAGCGATATTAAACTCACCGTCAAAGTTAAATGCACGAGGATCTGAGTCTGAACCATACTGAGCGATCTTTCTGTAGTTGATATCACCAGTTAACTCAGTTGAGTCTTGGTTCTTTTCATCTTTAGGTTGGAAAGTACCAATACCTAGACGATCTTTTTCTGAAAGAACTAGTCTTTTAACTCGGATATGGTTTTCCATAACCTTCATGAAGTCACCATCATACTTAATCATATATTCATTAAGAATATAACGGTCAGCAGGACAAACTTCACCACGAATTTTAATCTTGTGGTCCTTGTTACCTTTATTCATATTTTCTAAGAATTCTTTTCTTACTTCGTGAGGAATTAGCTTTAATGGATCTTCGTGCATTGGAGATGGAAAAACTTTTTGTCCACCAAGAATGTCAGACTCTTCTTCGTCGTACCATTCAAAAGTGTAAAGAGCACCTTCATCTGTACGTGAATAATATTCTAAACCTTTTTTGAGATTTCTTGCAATTGACGATTTTGCAGAACCTACAGGCCCGTGAAGTAATAGGACCCTTTTCTCAGTTCCGTAGCCAAGGGCCGCCGCCTTAAAGAAGTTAACTAGTTTCATTAGGTGTACATCAATTCCGAAAACAGCATCTTTACCATTGCCAATTGGATCATCAAAAAAGTGATAGCGAGTGATTTCTTTTTTATATTCTAGATAAGTACTCGTTCCAAAAGTCATAATCATATCGAAAATTCTTTGGAATGAATTGCGTCCGATTCTAGGGTCTTCAGCTACAAGATCTACATAATCTTGAAAGCTCCCCGTCCAGTGTAAGTGAGCAAAGTCTTCAACTTTGTAGTTCTCACTCATAAAGTCTTTCATATTCATTTTAGTCATATCTTCTCCATCCATGAGTTGCATTCGATGCAAGCTAAATTCCTAAATATATTATAACGTGAAAAACTAAGTAGAAGCAAAGGTAACTATAAAAAAAATATGTAGTGACTTTTTGACACCGTAAAACGATCAAGTAATGAGCAAGATGACTAGGCAAATAATTGGCAAAATTAAAGTCCAACAAAAGCATTTGACTAAAATCTGTATCCAATTGAAAATATAGGAATTACAGATTTAGCATTGTTGAGGGATTACAAGGGTGAATATGGAAATTATTTGTGCCGGCGTATCAGATATTGGACGCAAAAGAGAGACCAACCAAGATTCAATTTATGTTGGAAATTCAAGTAAACTCTATGTCGTGGCAGATGGCATGGGAGGACACTCAGGCGGCGAACTGGCCTCAACGATGGCCATCAAATACGTTGCAGAAAAAGTGAAAGAACTCAAATCATCTGACACTGATAAATCTTCGGTCCTTAAAGATTCTGTTCATTATGCTAACGAAAAAATTAAAAAATATGCTGATGAAGAACCATCCCTAAAAGGAATGGGAACAACAGTTGTTGGAATTCTATTTGGCCAAGATAAAGCAAGTATTGCAAATGTTGGAGACTCACGTGCTTACGTCATCACTCAAGGACAAATTTTTCAATTAACAAAAGACCATTCTGTCATCCAAGAGAAAATTAATTTTGGAATCTATACTCGCCAACAAGCCGCTAATGATCCAAATAAGAATTACCTGTCTCGAACAGTCGGGTTTGAGTCAGGAATCGAAGTCGATATTTATGATTACAAACCAACTAAGGGAGATATCTTTCTTCTTTGCTCAGATGGACTTCATGGAAAGCTAAGCGACGAAGATATCCTGTTTATCATTAATGATATGATAAAAAAGAACGACGAACTAAGTCATCAACTCATTCACGACTGTGCGCAAACTCTTGTTAGGCAGGCCAATGAGCACGGTGGACAAGACAATATATCTGTAATTTTAGCTGTAGTTAATTAATCTTAAACTCTTCCTAATCAGACCGATAATACGTCTCATCGTGTCATCGATTAATGTCTTGCAAACTGTTATCAAGAAACCTACAATAAACATCAGAAATTATTGAAAATTCAAGGAAGTAATTTTGAGTCGTTTTTACACAATTATGGTAATTCCTGAAAAGGAGAAGGGAGTTAAGTCATTTCGCATTCCACGAGTGATCTTTAACTCAGTTCTATTTTTCATCGTTATCATTGTAGCAGTTATAGGTATTCTTACTTTTGACTATATTAAAATTCTTAAACAAGTTTACGAAAACCGTCACCTAAGCATTGAGAACCGTCAACTTAAAGAGCAAATTCAACTCTTTAATATGAAACTCAATACATTAACAGATGATATTGAACGTATTCAAAAAATTGAAAGTAAGTTGAGAGTAATCTCTGGTTTTAAAGATTTTGATCTAACAAAACCTGTGATGCAAAACTCTGGTGATAACGAGGCCCAAGAAGGCGATCACGGCCATAGTCACTCGGCCCCTTCAGACCCTTCTCGTAATCCTCAGTCTGTTCTCATCCCCCAACGAGACCAGGAGTTAATGAATAAAGTTAAATCTGAGCTAATTGATCTTAAAAATGTTGAGGAATTTAGTGACATTAATGATCTTTACGAGCGAAAGATCGCAACAAACTTTGGTTTAACTTCTGGTTATAGCTTTACAAAAGAATGGAGTAGCTTAATTAAACAAAGTTTTAAGTTAGCTGAAAACTTTGCGTTTTTTGATTATCGGTATTCAATACTACGCAAGATTTCAGGTGATTTAGAGATTCGTGTAAATGAGCTCGATCAATTCCTACTTGATCGCGAATCTTTTTTAAGATCAACACCGACGCTTTTGCCAGCACGTGGTTGGATTACTTCTTACTACGGGCCTCGTATGAGTCACTATTCAAAACGAGTAAAAATGCATGAAGGCCTAGATGTTGGAGCACCTATTGGTACCGTTATTCTTGCACCTGCAGACGGTATCGTTAAAACATCAAAGAAAAATTACGGTTTTGGAAACCACGTTGAAATAGATCATGGATACGGTATAACTACAGTTTACGGACATAATTCAGAAAACATCGTTGTAAAAGGCCAAAAGGTCAAACGGGGGCAGCCAATTGCAAAAGTTGGTAACTCCGGTTTATCCACAGGCCCCCATTTGCACTACGAAATTCGCATTAATGGAACACCGGTGGATCCACTTTATTATGTACTGGATTAATTAGGAGAAATTTAAATGTTTAATCCGCTTAAGTCTTTTTTTGGCACGAAACACGATCGCGATATCAAGAAGCTCATGCCAATCGTTAATGAAATTAATTCACTTGAAGCACAAATGGAAAAACTTAGTGATGACGAGCTTAAGGCCCAGACATCTAAGTTTAAACTACGCCTAAGTGAAGGATCGACTCTAGACCAACTTTTACCTGAAGCATTTGCAACTGTAAGAGAAGCCGCTAAGCGTGTCCTTGGTATGCGTCCATATGATGTACAAATCATTGGTGGTATTGTTCTTTACAAAGGAATTATTGCGGAGATGAAAACAGGGGAAGGTAAGACTCTTACAGCAACTCTGCCTCTATACCTAAAAGCACTTGAAGGAAAAGGTGCCCACCTAGTAACAGTTAACGACTATCTAGCAAGTCGTGATGCTAAAGAAATGGGTGTTCTTTATAATTGGTTAGGCCTAACTACAGGTTGTATTATTGCAGATATGGAAGATGAAGATCGCCAAAAGGCATATGCTTCAGATATCACATACGGAACAAATAACGAATTTGCTTTCGACTACCTAAGAGATAATATGAAATTCTCTTTAGAGGAATATGTTCAAAGAGATTTTCACTACTGTATCGTGGATGAGGTTGACTCAATTCTAATTGATGAGGCCAGAACTCCCCTACTAATCTCAGGCCCGAGTGAGGGTGACTCAACTCTATACGGAGTTGCAAATAAAGTTATCCCTCAACTAACAGTTGAAAAGCACTTCACAATTGATGAAAAATCAATGTCGGCCGTATTTACGGAAGAAGGGATTTTAAAAGTACAAGAGCTTATGAAGGTTGATAATCTTTATGATATCGAAAACTCTGCTCTACTTCACCACCTAAACCAAGCACTTCGTGCTCATCACTTATTTAAAAGAGACGCCAACTATATAATTAAAGACGGTGAAGTAATTATCGTTGATGAATTTACAGGACGTCTTAAAACAGGTTCTCGTTGGTCAGATGGACTACACCAGGCCATCGAAGCAAAAGAAGGTGTTGAGATAAAGCAGGAAAACCAAACCCTTGCTTCAATTACATTCCAAAACTACTTTAAAATGTATTCAAACCTTGCAGGTATGACAGGTACAGCAGATACAGAAGCGGAAGAATTTAAGAAGATCTATGAGCTTGATGTAATTGTCATTCCAACAAACCTTCCGATTGCACGTATTGATGAAGCTGATGTTATTTACAAAAATAAGAAGGCCAAGTACAAGGCCATTATCAATCTACTGAGAGAGCTAAATGAGAAAGGCCAGCCGGTTCTAGTTGGGACAATTACAGTTGACTCTTCTAACTTACTTTCACAAGAGCTTGAAAAGGCAGGAATTGAACATAATGTTCTAAATGCCAAGCAGCACGGAAAAGAGGCCGGTATTATTGAAAATGCAGGCCGAAAAGGATCTGTCACAATTGCAACAAATATGGCCGGTCGTGGTACCGACATTAAAATTAACGATGAAGTAAAGGCCCTTGGTGGTTTATATATTCTTTGTACTGAAAGACATGAGTCTCGTCGTATTGACAACCAGTTACGTGGTCGTTCAGGACGTCAAGGAGATCCTGGACGTTCAAAATTCTTCCTTTCTCTAGAAGATGATTTAATGAGAATTTTTGGGAGTGATCGTATCGCTAAAGTGATGAACACTCTTGGAATGGAAGAAGATGAGCCAATTGAGCACAAGATGATTACTAATGCCATCGCTAAAGCTCAAAAGAAAGTTGAAACACATAACTTTGAAATCAGAAAGCACCTTCTTGACTTTGATAATGTTATGAACGAACAACGTCGCGTTATCTACCGCATCCGTCGCGATATTCTTTCGGATGAAGACAACCTGGGATTTGTTAAAGAGATGACAGAGGATGTTGCAGATAGCCTTCATGAAACATATCGTCCACAAAAGAAAGTTCCTCTTGAGGACCTTCCTTGGGAAGATATGAAATCAGGATTCTGTGCAACTTTCAACACAGATTATGAAGTAAATGCAGTTGAATGTTCTGAGAAATTCGAAGGAAATGTAAGTAAGTACTTTGAAGAAAGAGCAAAAGAAATCCTTGAAACAAAGCTTGCTGGTTACGATGAAAGACAAGTTACTCTTGCTCTAAGAGAAATTTTACTTTCTACTTTTGACCAGCACTGGAAAGATCACTTAAGAAATATGGATCACCTAAAAGAAGGGATCAATCTAAAGGCCTATGCACAAAAAGACCCTCTTACAGAGTATAAGCGAGAAGCTTTCAACCTATTCGAACAGATGCGTATTGATGTAAAAGCAAGTGTTGTTCGTAATATGTTTACAGTTCGCCTTTATACTCAAGAAGAGATTGAAGAACTAAGACGCCAACAGGAAGAAGAACTACAAAGACAACTTGAACTTCTAAAAGCTAAAAGAATTGCAGAAGAAGAAGGACGTGATGAGCCAGCACAATCACCTCGCTCGCGCGGACAAGTAAAGGTAGGGCGTAATGACGCCTGTCCATGTGGTTCAGGAAAGAAGTTTAAACACTGTCATGGATCATAACTAATATGTCAGATGGCGATAACAAGAACGATTTAACACGTATTGAGGACTTGTCCGAGTTTCTTCATCAAGGTGATGATGAGCTCGACAAGCTGCTTGCTGATCTCGATGAGTCCAGTGAGGACTCTAATGAAGAAGACGAAGCTGAAATCGAGTTAGCGCCATTTGAATATTCAAATAACTCAGAAGAAAATTCGGATGACGACACTTATGAGTCAGAAGAAGAATTTTATAATGACAATAATGAAGACGACTCATATGACGAAGCCGAATACGCCTTTGATGAGTCAGGTCCCGACGACGAACACGATCAAGAAGAAGATCAAACAGACTTCAACGAAGACTTTGAAAGCAACTTCGAAAATAACTTTGAAGACGACTTCGACAACAATCAAGACGAAAATGTCGAATATGCAAAAGATGACCAAATAGAGGACCAAATAGAGGACCAAGAAAACGAAGAAGCTGAAATCGCACTATCTCCTTTCGAAGAAGAAACTGAAACAGAAGAAGACAAAAACACCTTTGATGAAGAACTTCCTCAGCAAGAAGAGTTCTCTGCACCAGAAATACAAGCATATGAGCAAGTAGAAACTCCCCTTACGGCCACACCTGAAACCGTAATACCAGTAGAGAAAGCTGCCCAAGACTTTGCAGAAGTCAGAGACTTTGCGGCCAACTCAACATACGGAAAAGTTGCAATTGGTGGGAACCCTCCTTTTTCTATCCTTATGCAAGGAATTGTCCCAGGTGAATACGATGAAAGCATTCTCGCCATTTTAAATGAACATGGAATCTTAGGTGATAATGAAGATCTATATCGCACAAGCCTTGAAAATGGACAGCTACTAATTGCTCAAATAGGTGAATTCAGTGCGATTTACTTAGCAGGTAAATTACGTCGCTATTGTCGCGTGATCAAGCTGGGACTAGCGCATGAAATACATGCTAGCCCTAATTATGACCACAATGATCAAAGAGGGTTAACAGGGCCTCGTTCAATTAATCAAAATAAAACAAAACACTTTATTAGAAATGATAAAGACTTTAATCAAGAAGATATTCTACTTAGCTCTTCACACTTTATCCCAGGCTACCTGATCACTCACAGCTTGGGACCGATGCAAATAAATGAAGTCATTGATGGTAACGAATTTAATGATATTAAATCAATTAACCTAATTGAATACTTCTCTGATCTAATTAAAGAGAGTGCTTTTAAAAAAGGTGCCAATGCTATTATTTCAATCCATTTTACAGTAAATCATCACAATAGAGACTCAGCGTCTAATGATATTATTATCATGGCCCATGGGGACTATGTCGTTTTAGAAGAAAACAAGGCATAGAAAATAGACAATTATGATTAGCAATTTAAGCGATACAAAAGATTTTTATAGCACCATTATTATTGGAGGTGGCATTGTAGGGGCCGGAGTTTTCCGAGACCTAAGTCTACATGATATTGATACCCTTCTTGTAGACAAGAAGGATTTCGCCTCTCAAACAAGCTCTAAAAGTTCAAAGATGCTTCACGGAGGAATCCGCTACCTTGAAAACTTTGATTTTCCCTTAGTATGGGAGGCCTTGCATGAGAAGAACCTATGGTTAAGACTTGCTCCTCATCTATGCTTTGAAGAGAAGTTCTATCTACCGATCTACTCTGATTCAATTCGCCCAAAATGGATGATTAGAATTGGCCTTTTCTTGTATGACCTACTTTCAAGTTTTCAAAACTCTCCTTATGAAATGAAGAGTAAAATCGAAACAATTGAAACAAATGCAGATTTAAAAGAAGATGATTTAAAAGGAAGCGGTGTTTATCATGATGCAGTTGTGCACGATGGACGATTAACCATTGAAGTCCTAAGAGACGCTGCCTTTAATCCTAAATGTCATGCACTAAATCATGTGGCCCTAGAGGATTATGAATTCCAAACAGATGGAAGAATTAGGGTTGTTCTAAATGATGAAATAGAAGGGATAAAAAAAGAAGTCTACTGTAATGACATCATTTTTGCGACAGGTCCTTTTACAGATAAAGTACTCGCAAAAGCCAAACAAATCCGCTGGCATCCACAACTATTACCATCACGTGGTAGTCATATTTGGATCTCAAAAGAGCGCTTAAAAATTAAGAGTGCAATTCTTCTAACACCAAACGATGGCCGCGTTATCTTTGTCATTCCACAGGCCGATAAAATTCTAGTTGGTACAACAGAAGCAAAAGTAGAAGAAGACTATTTTGATTTAAAACCAACACAAGAAGAGATCGAGTATTTACTCGCCAACTTAAATCAATACTTCCCAAAGGCCAAAATTGAAGAAAGTGATATAATCTCAAGTTTTGCAGGAATTCGTCCCCTAGTAAAAGACGACTCCACGGCCGCACTAGGCAAGACTGCTCGAGTTCACAAATACTTTCAGCCTTTGAAAAATTGCCACGTTCTAATTGGAGGAAAATACACAACCTTTAGAACGATGGCCCAGGATGTAGCTAAAGTAATTGTGCATAAGCATAAGAAACCATATATCCAAGATAAGACTCTGGCAGAATTTCGCTTTAAAATGCGCTACAATCCTTTTAAGCAAAAAGGATTTACAGCGAAACAAGAAGCTGAAGTTAGAAAGTATGAATTTGTACGATGTGAAGAAGATTTTAACAGACGCTACTAGATTACATAGCGTCTGTTATGAACAATTAAAAGCGTAAATAGGCTCCACCAATCGCTCTAAACCCACTTAGAGAGATCGTGTTTTCAACTGTCGAGCCACCGGTCTCAATACTAAAAGTTGATGAACTACTGAAGTAGTCACCCTTTGCATAGAAACCAAACCCTGAATCAAGTGTATATTTGATTCCACCACCAAAATTCATATAAGTTCCTGAACCAGAAAGGCTTTCAGTTGTTGAAGAGCCAGCAGTCTCAGGGATTTCATTTAATGAAGTCATCGATAATCCAAATCCAAACTCAACATAAGGAATAAAGCGATTTGTTGCAAGAGGATTGAAAATATGAAAATTGACGGCCCCACCAAAATCAATAGAAGATGAAGTTGATTCAGAGATACCGTTGCTACCAGAGTAGTAACCAACACTTGCTTTAAGTGAAAATTTTTGTAGAAAACTTTGAGACTTTGGAAAGAATAATTCGAATTCACCTGCAAAACCAAGTGAACTTAGCTCAGCATCAGTACTTACACCAACATTGTCATATGTTCCGCTAAGCATATTAAGACCTGCCGAAACATTAAAGGCCATATTCTTATCCAGAATTTTACTTGGTGTTGGCCTAGACATTGTCTGGTTACTTGAAAATGAAGTGGTTTTTATGGCCTCCAGCTCGCTCTGCTCTTCATAGTTTTTATCGTAGCGACTTGAACCTTGAGATTGAGCGTATGCACTTCTTTGCTGTGGAGATGATCGATTGATATCAACAGGCTCCCCCATCTGTTTTCCACTAGGGTATGTTGCTTGTAGAGACTTCGATCGATCATTAGTTAGTTTCACCGGAGAGGAGATCTTTAAGTTTGCAACTTTATCACGTTGTATCTCACTAGGTTTTACAATTCGATAAATACTCCATACGGAACGTGAAGGAGTGGCCTTTATACACACTGCTCTTGCAAAAACACCTGTCGTAATAAAGAACTTTGCGTGATCCCCAATAACAAGCCCATCTTCTAGGCCTCGATTCATAAGAATCGTTTTCTTCGAAGTGGAAGTCTGAAGAATTCTGAAAGTTAACTTCTCATCAATATCCAGTGCCAATGTACTAGTGCTCAATAGAGTAATTAATGAGAAAGTTAGAATTTTTAGTAAACGTCCTGTCATATCATATCCTTAAAAAAATATACTTAAACTAGCGATAAATTTTAAATTATTAACTGTTTGATTAAGTGTAAAATTATTTGCGTCCGTTGCATTAACTTCACTTATAGGAGACAAACTTAGTAGCTCGTAGTTTAACTTCGCTCCTATACCGTAGCCAAACATATTACCTTTTTCATAGTCTCGAAATGTAGAGATTCTCGTTTTAATTCCAAGAGTAATCGAAGGTAAGGCAACTGATTCATAGTCATAACTATAATTAGAAAAAGCAGCAGAAGTCGTCTCCCCAGTACCGCGCTTCATACCAAGACCTACAAAGGCAAGAAGTTTATTTCGAACATATGGAGCATTATAGAAATAGTAATTAACATGTGCGCCAAAGTTCATATAAGTCATACGGCCATTGATACCACCAAGATCTACATTTAGGTTTGAAACGTCGAGACCAAAGTCTACACTCCACTTCCTAAGAGAGTCATGTGCTCTAATAAGATGGAATTCATAAGAAGCGGCCAGGCCATAACCGAGGTTTTGGTGATTACTATCATTTTCAGTGTAATTAGGCATAAGGTTTGAAATAAAGCTTAATTGAATTTCATTACCACTTTCAATTGAAAGAACATTTTCTCTTCTAAATTTTTCACGAGCAATACCAGATGACTTTAAGTAGCGACTAAGTTGTTCACTATCCATATCAGCAGACCATAGTGGCCCTTCTTTATCGAGAACTGCTTTTGCTGATTTTGTCACACGATTCTTGGCCCTTTCTCTTGCTAGGCTCTCTTCCATTGCATTTGGAATTGAAAGATTTGAATTAGCGCCGGTTAGGTCAGGTCGTCCACTATAGAGCATTTCCTTGTAACCATCTTGTGCCGCAGAGATCTTACTTAATTGATCTTGATTTTGGCGTGCCATTTGAGCATCAAACTCTTCGGCCGTAAGCTTTGTTGTATCAACAGGCCCTAGTTGAGAATCGACATACTTATAACGTAGCCTACCATCTTTAACTATAATCTCGTCACCATCTTTTAACTGAGTTTTCTTTGTGACCTTATAAATTGTTGACTCTTCAATACTTGAATCATAATTCTTATCACTTGGAGTCTCTTTATCCTGTACAAGATCTGTTGGAACTTCACCATCTATAGCGTGTTGATTATTAAACTTTGTTTTCTTTGACTCATAGGCCTTAATTTCATAGACAGTTTTTTTCTTATATCGGCCACTTGCGGTTTGAGATCGAATTTGTAACGCAATTGTTGTATCAGGAGTAAAATTAGAACGGTTTAGCTTATCTCCAGAAATATCCTTGAAGTACCAGTAAGATTCTCGATCTGATACCTTTAGAAGCTCGATGCTTCCAAGATAGAGATATTTCGGTTTTTGATAGTCGCCAATACGCATCGATACGTCTGCCACATCACCAGTTTTAAGTCCTGTAAGCTTTCCGACAGACAGCTTAATTGTGCGTCCAGACTGGGAAAGGGCCACAACTTTTGCCTGCATCATTGCATAGGTATTTGCCATCAATAAATTTAGCAAAAGTATCATTACGAATTGTTTATATTTATCCATATATTTAATTATAACGAATGGAAGTATTTGAAACAATATGGTAAGGTATGTATATTTTTACAAAATTATGCCACGGTGCACCACGAGTGAACGGAGGAAAATATGGCCAAAAGAAAGAAGAATATTCAAATTTTTCGATACGAATGCCAAATGACTGGCGAAGTTTACAAAACAACTAAGAAAGCGACTAATCCTGATGACCTAGTAAGCGTAAACGCATACTACGACATGAACCCTGAGGAAGATGATCGTCCTGAGGAAATTAAGAAAGAATTAGGGATTGAATAACATTTAGAAAAACGGAGTTTTTGAATGGCACACCACAAAGTCATTATTATTGGATCAGGTCCTGCTGGTTACACAGCGGCCCTATATGCATCACGTGCAAACCTTGAACCTCTTGTCATTGAAGGGCATGAGCCAGGTGGGCAACTAACGACAACAACTGATGTTGATAACTTTCCAGGATTCCCAGAGGGAATCATGGGGCCAGAGCTTATGGCCAATATGAAAAAACAAACTCAGAGATTTGGAACACAATACCTGAGTGGTTTCGTCACTGACTTAGATACCTCAAAGAGACCATTTACCCTTACAGTAGATGAAGATAAAACTTACACTGCTGATGCCGTTATCCTTGCAACTGGTGCTTCGGCCAAATATCTTGGCCTACCAAATGAGAAGGAACTAATTGGAAAAGGTGTTAGTGCTTGTGCAACTTGTGATGGATTCTTTTACCGCGACCGTGTTGTTCACGTAGTTGGTGGTGGAGATACTGCGATGGAAGAAGCAACTTTCCTAACTAAATTTGCTTCTAAAGTCTATGTTGTCCACAGAAGAGATGAGCTTCGTGCTTCTAAGCCAATGCAAGAGCGTGCTTTCAATAACGAAAAAATCGAATTTGTATGGGATAGCGCTGTAACAGAAATCATCGCAGATGAAACTGGTGTAACTTCAATTAAAGTTGAAAATTTAAAAACTGGTGAAGTATCTGAGAGAAAAACTGATGGCCTATTTATGGGGATCGGACATAAGCCAAATACGGACTTCCTAAAAGGTAAAGTAGACCTTGATGATCATGGTTTTATTATTACTGAAGGAAGACATCCAGACACAAGTGTTGCTGGTATATTTGCTTGTGGTGACGTTCAAGACTCATACTACCGTCAGGCAATTTCTGCGGCAGGTTCAGGCTGTCAAGCAGCAATCAGAGCTGAAAGATTTTTAGAAGAAAACGAATAATAGTGAATATCATACGGTGGCCTAGCGAAAACCTAGGCCACATTATCGGAAATATACAGCTCCACTCTTTCAACAGTTTCATTAAATAAGCGCTTTACAACCTTACTTCCACTTTTAAGCCGAACTACCATATCCTCATAATCAATTAAAGTACTCTTTGCCACAGACTTAAGCCCAACAGCTCCTTCCTTTAACTGCTTGGCCACAAAGAAGTAAAGATAAAGGTCTGCACATTCCTGTTCATTCAAGTCGTGTTCATCGAAGGCATTGATTTTTAAATCATTGGCCTCAATCGATATTTGTGGCTGTATATCCTTTTCAAATAAAGGAGTAATTTCACTTGTTCTAATCGTTAAGTTTCCACTGCCTTTGTTAAATATCATTAGCCTTGCAATACAGGCCTTGAGCTCTGAAATATTACCAGGCCAGTCATATTCAAGGAGCATTTTTTGAACACGGTGAGAAAGACGTTTTTTAGTGGTATGATTCTTTAGACTATATTGTGAGATAAAGTAATTCGCAAAGAATAGAATATCTTCTTTTCTCTCGACAAGTGAGATGGTTTTAAAACTTGGTATCGTTAAATCACTCAAATAAACGGTACCAGTAAATAGGATTCTAAATGACTCTCTCTTATCAACTGTATCAATAATATGACTAGCGACACTTGTTGAAAGCTTGTCAAGGCCCTTAAAAATGACATGGCCATTAATGACACGGTCTCTAATCTTATCAACGATATCGTCAATATCCTTCTTTGACATTTTAGCATAGCAATTAACTACCTCGAGATGAGTGTTGGCAGTATTAGACTGACGAGCAATTTTCTCACAAAGATAGTACTTACCACTTCCCTCACCACCATAAATATAAACAGGCCCTTTTTCATTAGGCGCGCTATATTGTTCTAAGAACGATTGTGCTCCTTTAGCAAAAACACTTATTCCCATAGAAGTATCTAAAGCGACATCATCTTCGTACTCATTATCGTAGTCAATATTATATTCTTCATACTCTTCGATCTCATCACTCTTATAAAAATAGAGAAGGCCAATAACTCGTGCTAAAAACATCGCCTGTTTTAGATCATTATCACTAAAGAGTTCATTCTTTTCTTTATTTGAAAAGTTTAATATCCCAAAGATATTTTCATTATGATCAAAAATTGGACACATCATATATGTAGAGATTGTCGTATTATTAACAACTTCGTACATATTAAAGAATTCATCACTTGATAAAGATTGGGAGAATTTAGACTTTATCCCACGAGGATTGTTGTACAGCTCCTCAAGTATTCCAACAATCGGGTACTCAATTTCTTTAAGCTGGTTAGTTTGAAAATCAAACTCACTGAAAGTGTGCTCATCATGCCCTACAATAAAGGCCCTAGCGTCTCTTGCCTTTACAATTCTTTGGACCTCTATAATGAATAACTTTATCAGTTCAACTTTATTGCGATAATTTTTAAAGATGTGAAATAAATCGAGAATCATTGAGACAGAAACATTATCATCGATATCTTTATCAAATGTATTATCAGAATCATAATTGCCTGCCACGGCCTCATTTAAAACCATATCATACATAAGGTTTCGAAGTCGTCTTTTGCCCATTGAAGAAACAAGTTCTGTCATCAAATTCATAATACTTTCGACCTCGTAGTCAATAAACTCAAGGCCTAGGTAATGATCACCTACATTGTTAAAATTAGGGCGATATCGTCTTAACTTAACTGTTTGAAACAGTCGTATTTTTTTAAACTTGATTTCAATCTTAAAAATCTGACTATCTACATATTCTCCAATAAGGACACCGATACCCGTTGTTGATATATTGTCCACGGCCACATTAAATGAGTTTGAAGTTGAGTCTCCAATCATTTCATAGAGAATACACTCTATATTATCTGACTCTTTTAGTTTAATACGATAATTTCTAAGTTTCTTCATATGAATATTTATCGTCTAGTAAAATTACTAACTTTAACTTAGAGAGATATAAAAATTCTAAAGAAATCGTCGATAAGGAGATATCTGAAATTGAACCTATAATTGAGGAATCATTGAAATTTAATATTCAAAATTATAAATTTTTCAAATCATATCGCTTCCCAATTCAAGAGGAAGATAAAGTAAATGCTGAAGTTATCACAGTAGAGCGAGAAAATATCAAGCATAATAATGTTCGTATTGACTCAATAAATCTATCGGGACTAAACTTCATTTGTTCTCAAAAGTATTCAATTGGCGAGAAAGTAAAAATCAAGATAGCAACCAAAAGGCTATTTAATAACTGGGATTTTGAGCTAACAGGAATAATCATCCGATCATTCATCTACTGTGAGGATGTGACAAAGACTATTTATGGAATTTCAATTGAGCCAAATTCTCAAACAACAGTTTTAAAATACTTTTTGAAAGATTTTTTATCACATTACCGAACTACCAAGCTTAAAGATAAGCTCTTTCAAATCTGCCAAAATAAAATAAAGATCAATCGTGATGATGGGGTTGAATTATTTTCACTTTTTCAAAGCTTAATTCAAAAGACATATAGTGGTAAGATTATCGATATTTTAAATGAGCTTCCTAGTATTTTTCGATGTGAAAACTACCATATCTTTCTCTTTGATGCCAAAACAGGTGAGTTTGAAATTGAAAGAACAAATAGTGACATTACACCGAGGGATCATAGCTTTCACAGTATTCTAAAAGAAGCCTATTTCAATAAAGTTATCATTAACAAAAGTTTTTATGAAAAAAAAGCAACAGGTGTGGATGTCGATATTAAAAATATTTTAATGTCTCCTATCGTTAATCATAATGGAGAAAGTATTGGTATTATCTGTATGTCCAATAGTGTTTCAGGTGGTAAATTTAATTTTACGATGATTGAAAACATAAAGATTATTGCTAGTCTAATCTCTTATTTTTATGCGGGTAAAAAGCATACTATAAGTAGTGAAAAGGTAGAAAATAAACTTCCAGACCACTTCATTTTCAGTGATAAGTCGCAAACCGGCCAATCGATAATTAACACACTAAATACTATTAAGAACACTAGGGAGAATCTCTATATCCACGGAGAAGTAGGCCTTGGAAAAACTGCGTATGCACACTACATTTGTGGCGATAATAATGAAAATGTTATTGATTTTAATGATAATGAAGTTGCCAATCATAAAAAGCTTGAACAAATAAGCGAGCTGACAAATAAGGGAATAAAAGATTTCATCGTTAGAAACCTTGAGATGCTAAGTTACGATGAACAAACAACTTTTTACAATATTATTAGGTCGCTAAAAATAAGAATTGTAACTATTGCTACTAACGATCTAAAAGCACTTGAAAAGAATGACATCATTTTAACAGACCTCTACAATCTCATTACAACGGTAAAACTTAATATTCCACCTCTTCGACTTCGTCGAGCGGAAATTGTTGAAATCGCAAAACACTATATTAAGTATGAGTGCACGAAACGCGATATGAGCATAAAGAAACTCTCACAAGAATCAATAAATGATTTAGAAGCAGCTAACTGGGACTTCAATAATAGTACCCTACATGCAATAATTATTAAGGCCCTTTTAAAGTCTGAGGTAAATGAACAGGTACTCCAACTTAACCTCAGAACGAGGGATACAAAAAGAATTGTAAATAGCAACCAAAGCACTCAACTACAGGAATATATCCTTAACACATTAAATTCATGTGATAAGTCCATTTCTTATAAGAACACTGAAAGTATTTTTGTGGAAAATTTAATGAGAAAAAAAGCTTCTTAGATTTGACAGACCCAAAGCAAAATTGAAATAATTTTATTAACAGATCACGGATCGATCTGAGAGTTTACATTTAGTAACTAGAAACTGTATCGGATAGCAGTTTTTTAAAGACCAGGGAAGGTATCAATGAGTAATTTCTTTAAGTACAATACACTCAATATTTCACTATCTAGACAAACTCGTACATGTAACGTTGTTATCGCCAACGATGAACAGTTTTTCAATACTTCAACGTACTTAAATGAACTTGAACACTTCTTTGACTGGTTAACTAATAAAATTGAAATTCATTCTGTAGTTTTTAAATTTGCTAGTGATGATATTGAATTATTCAAAAAAGAAGAACTTAGGTTTTTCGATGAAGTAAACCTTGGTAATACCCTACAGCAACTAGCAAGGCTTAGTTGGGGACAACTGTTGTTACCACAGACGATCCTTTGGTCATTTCAGAAATCTGCTTGTCCATTTAGTCTTGAATTAGCAATGGGTGGAGATATTCGCTACTGTGCTCCTTCTTTTAGTGTGACTTTTAATCAACTCGATAAGGGGATCACACCAATGGCCGGAATGAATACTCTTACTAATGAAAAAGCAAATAGTGCAAAGCTTATGCAATACCTATTATCTTCTCAAAGTGTAGGTGCCGATGCTCTTATAGGTGCAGGCCTAATTGGTAAAATACTTTATAGCGAAAATGAACTAGAAGATATTGTGACTCGTATCTCAAAGCAGTCTCCTACAGCAAGAATTCAAACGAAGAGATCATTTAATAACGCCCTTATAAAAGCAATGGAAGATGAACTTTTAGAGGAAATAACTTTTGCTAACTCAACATTGGCCACAGGTGACTTTAAAAACTATGCAAATGAAAAGGACTTCATTAATCCACGCGACTTTGCACGTGTTTTAAAACAAACGCCTACTGTTGCAGAGGCGATCTAAACAGGTCTAATTTCGAAACTAGAAAGCTGTGGTGGTAACTTTGAGATATCGCGTGCGAGTCCGAGAAGAAACCCACCACCACCGGCACCACATAATTTTAAATAGAAATCATTCGACTCAAGGCCTTCTGTCCAAAGGTCTCGGTAAAGTGCAGGAATCATCGGATTAAAATGTTCAAATTGAAAAGAAGATAACTCTTTAAACTCCTTCCAAAGCTTTTCACGATCATCATTAATATAATGTTTTATACACTCATCAGATATTGGCGTTAAAACACGATCACAAAGATATGCGAAGTCTTTAGAGGAACACTTTTCCATAAATAAGTTTACAAGTGGTTCTGTTCTTCGGGCACGGCCAGTATTTAAAAGAAATAGCCCAGGACCTTTAGAGTCATTTTTTAAAACAACTTCAGTCAGTTGCTTCTTGCTATCAATTAGAAGTGGTACATTTAAATAACTAATTAGTGGATCAACGCCCGATGAAGATCCATGAAAGTGGGATTCCATTTCTTTAAAGCAATCTTTTAAAAATGCTATATCATTTTTTTGTTCATCGCTAATACGAGCATAGCGGTCAAAAACAGCAGCGCATAATGCGCCGGAACTCCCTACCCCATAGCCTTGTGGAATTGTTGACTTAAATCTAATGCCACTTGAGATATCAAAAGAAAATGATTGATGATCAAAGTTAAAACTTAGATTTCCCTTCTCATTTTGTTTCTTTAGGTACTGTGAAAATGCAGATAACTCAGAATCAACTCCTGTGTTTTGCTTTTCAGGAAAGTTTAGTTTCCCATCAAAAAGCGAATAAGGCATCGCTAACGCTTTTGACGAGCGAATGATTGAGTACTCACCAAAGAGAAGAATTTTTGCGCTAAAACTGCCAACACTTTCCATTATGAATCTCGACTTAAGTATTCCACTTCAATGCCATTGCCCATGTGATCATGGATAACAACATTATTATGACAAAGGCCTCTTACTTCCTCTTCAATAAATTGGCGAACTTTGGCCTCATCTTCTTTTAAGTAAAGTATATGTACATTTGGCCCAGCATCAAGAGTGAAACAAATCTTTGCACCAGTTTGTCCTCTAAAATCTCTAATCTTAGCGATAATTGCTAATGTATTTGGTTCCATCAGAATAAATGACGGTTTCGAGTTCATCATTAGGCCGTGTAATTCCAAGGCCTCGGCCTCAACAATTTCAGCAAAGGACTTAAAGTCACCACGACTCAAGGCAAAGCAAAGTGAGTTAAAATTATTACAAGCATTTAAAAAACGAGTTTTTGCGAATGGATGTGTATTCATCAGAGCATGGCCAGCACTAGAGCTTACCGCCTTCTCACTAGCGCTTACAATAGCAATAGAGTCACAAATTCCTTCAAATGACTTATCATAACTATCTAAACCTATAGCATATTCTTGAGAGCTTCCCTGAACGGACTTACCCCAGATCGACATTTTTGGAAAAAGAGAACGAGATGCACTACCTGAACCTAGACGGGCCATAAAAGAGGCCTTCTTTTGGTAGTATTCTTCATCGTGGTCTTCTTCAGTAACAACCTTTTCAATCTCACAAAGTGCACTAGCAAAGTTTGACATCGACGCTGCAGAGGAAGCAATTCCAGAAGAATGAGGAAATGAATTCATTGAATCCATTTCAATTCGACATTCATTGATAAATGGGAAGAACTCAACTGCTCGGTTAAAAAACTTTTCAACTCGTGCCTGGAACTTCTCATTACTCATTGATTCAAACTTAAAATTTAATTCAAACTTATCCGATTTTGAAATCTTATAAGTAGTCAAAGTATGGGCATTATCAAGAGTAATACTAAGAGAAGGATTTGAAGGTAGCTGCTCTCCATACTTTCCCCAGTACTTAATCAACGCAATATTAGAAGGACTCTTTACTTTAAAAGAGTGACCGTCGTTTAATTTATTTATTTTATAATTCATTAACTTAAAATTAGTGGACATTATTAGCTTCAACTTTTGGTTCATTATCGACAATTAAATCACGGTAAGGAATGATGACCTTTAGGCCTTTTTCCTCGAAGTAATTAGAAACGTACCTTCTATTATTCATAGTTGAAGCAAGAATGAAGTCACCGCCCCACGCACCAAGAGACTTAATTTCTCCATCAAAGTCGCTAAAGGCCTCTTGTTTAATAGGTTTAAGCTTAAGTTGTTTACCGATAATTTCTTCATGGGCACGGATTAAAAAGTTAAATTCTTCCTGCGTCTTAGCAGAAGCAATCTGATTAGATAACTCACTGATCGTATTGATGATCTCCGGCGAATGCGGACGCAATTGATTATAGTACTCAATAGCATCACGCGAGTTTTTCTTATGACCTAAGTAAATAAAGTATAGATTATTTTTAAAAGATGGATTGAATTCAACCGGTGACCACTTTGGCCCATCACCACTTTTTTGATAGATAAGTGGATCATCACTTTGCGCACAAGCAATATCATAACCAGAGCCGCCAAGAGTGTTAAATGCAAGCTCAAATGGTGACACCATCGCCCAGTCAGCAATATTATGAATTAAAGTTGAAGATGAACCTAGGCCCCACTCAAGAGGAAATCCAAGTTGAGTAACAACATGTACATCAACTCCATCTCTTAAGAAGTGCTTATTCTGCTTTCGAGCTTGTCTAAGCATCTGTTGCAGAACCATCATCTCCTTGGTTGGGTTGTCATTTAAGATATTGAAGTGCCAGAATTCAAAGATCACTTCAAACCATAGGTTCCCTGCAGGATCATATGATTTCCAATATAATTTTGGGTCAAAAGAAGCTGAGTATTGAACGCGAAGAGACTGTCCAACAGTCGTTGGTAGACCAAGTGCCTGAGCACCGTCTAAAACAAAATACTCTCCAGATAAAAGTAGCTTTCCATGACCAAAGTATAGTTGGCCGTTCTTTGGAAGTTCAAGAAATTGTTCACCTTCCAAATATTTTAAAATTGTGTTGCTTGTGTGTGTTGTGTTCATAATTTAGTTTCTTAAACTCTCTAGTTGTTCTCTAACTGCACTGAACGAAACAACCTTGTCCGTAAAGTAGTCTGCAATTTTTTCTTTCTCTTCATCACTTGCTTCAAGCTGTCCCAAAATATTCATCAGGTGCATCTTCATATGACCTTTTTGAATACCGCTTGTCACTAAACTCTTTAAGGCCGCAAAATTTTGAGCAAGACCTACACTTGCTGTAATCATCATTAACTCGTTAGCACTTGGCCGCTCTAAAATATCAAGTGACATCTTCGCTAATGGATGCAGCTTTGTTAAACCACCAACAGTTCCCAGTGCTAGCGGAATTTCAATTTCAAATAAGAACTTATCACCTTCAATTTTACAATTAGTTAAAGAGCGATATTGTCCGTCTCTTGCAGCATAAGTATGGCCACAGGCCTCTACGGCCCTAAAATCATTTCCTGTCGCGATAACAACACCATCGATACCATTAAAGATACCTTTGTTGTGAGTAGTTGCACGGTGTGGATCAATGTGAGCAATGCGAACTGCACGAGCAAATTTTTGTGCAAAAGTTTTTGCATCCATTCCAAGACTTTTTTCATTTAAGTCTTCAATTGAACACTCAACCCATGCACGGGCCTTACAATTAGGCGTATAATTAGAAAGGATACACATAATAACTTGTACATGCTCCCCTAGACTTTTTTCTAAATACTTCCCAACAGCTTCTAAAACTGAATTAATGAAGTTGGCCCCCATTGCATCACAAGTTTCAAATGCCATCTTGATTTGATAGTAGTTTTCTTCCTTATCTGTTAGATCTACTAACTCGATCGAACGAATCCCACCACCTCTTTTATCCATATTAATTGTTAATGGAGTAAGAGAGTTTAGAATGTCGATTCTTCCATTATTAAAGAACTCTTTAAGCTGGGCCTTGTCACCTTCGTAAACAAAGTGCACTTGACCAATTTTCTCACTACCAATAATCTCGGCCTTAAAACCACCACGCGAGCTCCAAAACTTTGCGGCCTTTGATAGTGCCGCAACAACAGAGCTTTCCTCAATAACCATTGGTACGTTATAGACTTTTTGATTTATAACAAAATTAGGTACCACACCATAAGGTAAGAAGAAGTTTGAGATGGTATTCTCAGAGAATTCATCAAATGTATTTTGTAATTTTTGATCTTGATGCCAGAAAGAGAGGATCTGTTCTTTTGAACCATTCTCAAGATTCTTTGAGATAAAGTCTACTTTCTGCTCTTTTGTTAGTTTTGAAAAACCTTGAATCAATTTCAATTTTCACTCCTTACACTAAGGTATGAATTAGCAAATGCTAGACCTGCTTTTATTTGTGTAATCTGTCGACTTACACTTTCATAATCAACCATTGCTGTTTTTAAGAACTCACTGGCCATACCAAAGATGGCATTTCCTTTTGAGAGACTACATAGGTAGAAACCATCAATATATGATTTAATACCACCCGAGATAATAAAGTTCTTACACCTTACCTGCTCTCCTAATTGATCGATAATCTGATTGCTCATATTTACCATTTCGAGGGCAGTATGGCCAACATGACACAGAGGTTCATGAATAGATAAATCATTGGAATTTCTAATAAATTCGAGTTTAGAAAAATTAGTTCCACCAAAGGCAGCAAATTCTATTGCGGCCAGCTCCAATTGCATAAGTGCGGCCAATGATTTTGGCCCCATCCCCTGTCCTACTTCTTTGACGATAATTGGAAAATCAAACTCTTCTAAACAGATCGTAATAATCTCTAGCGGAGAGCGTTTAATTATGTCACCTTCAGGTTGAAACCATTCTTGGGCCGGATTTATGTGAATAATTAGGCCATTAGCACCAAGTAGCTCAACAACCTCTTTGGCGCGATAAAGTTCACCATCTTCAATCAGCTCTTCTAATTGGGCCACACCAAGATTGGCATAAAATGGAGATTTACCTGTATACTTAGAAATATCAAAGTCGCTGAAGTATTGACTACGACCTTCCTTAGAAAGAAGTTTTCGACATGAGCCTAGTCCCATTCCAATGCCAAAGTCAGCGCAGGCCCGTGCAAGATTTTCATTAATCTTTGCAGCAACCCCTGTTCCACCAGTCATTGATGATACCCAAATAGGTAATTCTAGTTGATGTCCAGCAAAGTTAAGACTGAGATCGTGCACTTCTCTATTACCACTAAAAAGTGGCTCATAGTAAAAGCGCTTATCAGCTAAGATTTGTGCTGTCTGAGCAGCATCCGTTAATTTGATATGCTCAAGCTTACGATCACTCGTGGCCTGGGCCTCTAAATTGTCTCTTTTCATGTACATACCTAATGATTTAGGCAATTTAGCAGATTTTATTCGAAGCAACAACATTCCATTTATGCTTTGGAAAAATCTATCTGATTTGCTAGGCCCTTATACAATTACTTAATAATAAGAATGAACTCTTTCTTTAGCCCCGAAACTTCTTTTAGTAATTTCGACAACTTACCATATTTAAGCTCTTCATCTTCTCCATTAAGTTCCATGCCGATAAATGCGATTCGATCTCCGAAGACTTCAACAGATTCTTCAAGAAGTCTCGTTAAGCGGTAAGGGGTATCCATTAGAACCTTAGGCATATTTACCTTGGCCAAGTTCTTCAAAAACTCCTTACGCTCCTCAGGCCTACGAGGCGGAAAGCCAGCAAATGTGAAATTTGCACAATCAATACCTGAGAGGGCAACTGCAAGTGAGATCGAATTACTATGAGGAGTACAAGTCACACGAACACCTAGCTCATGACATCTCTTAACAAGTTTTTGGCCAGGATCACAAAATGCTGGAAGCCCTCCATCACTCATGAGATAAGCGTTCTTACCACTTTGTATCTTTGAAATGATTTCATTTTCAATCTCAACTTGAGTGTGTTCATTAAAGAGAATAAAGTCTTCAATAATATCGCGATCAAGTCCAAAACGAATCCAACGCCTTCGACAAGGCTTCAAATCTTCGATCAAAAAGAGACTTTGCTCTCGACTAGCAATGCCAGACTTTAATAAATTTAAAGCTGTCGTATCAAGAGGATTTTGCTCATCAATTGGAGTTGCAATTAAATAGAGAGTTCCGTATTTACTTTGTTTAGCCATATCATTTATATATGATCAATTGGTTATAAACTCAAGATCGTGTATATAAATAATATGCAAAAAACTTCAAAAACTTTCGAATTATTTCTTTCAGTAACTCCAGGTCTTGAGGAGTTCGCCAAAGAAGAGCTAAGAGAGCTAACTCGTTACGAATTCTTTAAATCAATAGAGTGTGACACGAATGGTGGACTACTTCTTAAGTCTCAAGATCTCTTTTCCCTTCTAACACTGATAAAATATTTAAAGATCCCAACAAGGGCACTTTTAAGAATAGAAGAGTTTAAAGCAAGAGATCTTCCTAAGCTTTACAAAAAACTATCAAAGATAAATTGGAATGATTATATACCAACGACAGAATTTGAATTTAAAGTGAGCTCTCATAACTCGCGCTTATTTGATGATCGGAAAATCATCAAGGCCGCAAGAGATGCCATTGTTGATTACCAGAAGGCACAACCCTTTAAGTCAAAATATAGCGAACTTACATGGAGTCACGCACCAATAATCTTTATTCGCTTTGACGAAGATATGTGCCAAGTCTCTGTCGACTGCTCAGGAGAAAGGCTTGATAAAAGAGGCCATAAGCTCTTCACGGCCAAGGCACCAATGCGAGAATCTCTAGGGGCAGCTCTTATCCGATTTATAAACAACAATGAAGAAGAAGATTTTACCCTGTTTGATCCAATGGCCGGTTCAGGAACAATTATCAGCGAATATCTGTACCAAGATCAAGTAAACTCTAAGCGAAATTATAATTTTGAGAACTTTCCCCTTTTTAGAAAACGGCCAGCACAAAAGGTAAATATTTTAAATGATGAAATCCAGCGAAAGGCCATGGCCAATGATATAGACCAAGCCAATATTAAGGCCATTAAAGAAAATCTTATGGAATTTGATCTTAAGGTGACTCATGAAGACTTTTTTAAAATGGAAAAAGTATCAGAGAAGAATGTCGTTATTGCCTGCAACCTACCATATGGAAAAAGAATAAAGACGCAAAAAAATATTCATGAATTCGTAAATGATTTCTATACAAAAGCACAAAAGATCGGAGCAAAGAGTGCCTATGCTGTAATGCCTGAGACCTTTATAATCGACAATAAATTTAAGGCAAAGAAATCACAGCGAATCAATAACGGTGGAATATGGGTACAATTCGTAAAAGTTGAATACAGCTAATTCTTATAGGCCATAGTCTTAACACTGACACCACTAACATGTGGAATTAGCACTAACTCCCCTGTCTTTGCATAGTCCGACTCGCGACCATTCGTATGTGTAATCTTATGAACTTTCGTTGTCTTAATCTTTCCATCCGGTGTATTTAAGCGAAGCTCATCTCCAACTTTAAGAGCAAACTCCTTACCACGCATTCCCTTAATAAGAATGGCCATATGAGACTTCTTCACAACATCGACGACTTCACCTAGAAAGCCTTCATCTTGGCGCTGAGTACGTTTATTCTTAAGCTTCTTAAATAGAACATCTGATTTATTCACATGAAAAAAACCACGTGTTGTTGAGTTACCAAATTGATCTTTTATCTCTTTTGCCTTTAACTTATCAAAAGAATTAATAAGTGAAACCACATCATTTAAGAGTTCATTATTTTCAAGATGGCGTGTATCAACTCTTAGATCATTTACACCACAATCTTTTAATTCATCAATATACTCTAAAAGAAATTGATCTTTTGTATTAAACATAAATGTTCCGTGTTGATTTTCAACAATCGGAAATCCTTTATGAGGAGACTCTTCACTTGAACCACTAACTTCAAGATAATCATTTTCTAAGCTTTCATCAGAATACAAAGGAGACACAAGATTTCTTGGTGTATAGAAAAGTAAAATTCTTCCAAAGACAAGCAATTCTGTTTCAATTCCCCATGAGTGAATCTCTTGGCAAAACTCTTTAATCACACTACTAGAAAGTTCAATTGAGAGAACAATCTTTCTTAGGCGATCACCAATAAGCTTCTTCCAAACTTTAATAGAGTTAAGGTTATGGTGTCCACCAGTATCTAAAAGAAGATCGATCATTAGATCTGGATATTCATTTAAGCAAAAATTAATGGCCCCTGGATCTCTTAAACGAATACTCTTAAAACCAAGGTCTGCATATTTTTGAAATTGTTGTTTATACATTGCAAATCGAGTTTCTGTCATAAGAATATCCCACTCTAAAGAGTAGGAAATTGCTTCTGATTTCAATAGCTCAACGGCATGTACCATCTCTTCAATAGAGAGTTTTCCAACTTGAGAAAATAAGCGAGTTGCTAAAATGACTTCACTTACTAATGATTTATTAGCAATAATATTAGGAAGGTCATTAAGGTTGTTTAAATAAGTTGTCGTCTTCATTAATTTACAACCTTTGCACGAACAAGGTTATTCACCTCAACTCCTGCAACGTATGGTATTTTAAAAAGTGCTCCAGGACGTGTTCGCTCAAAGCTCTCTCCAGCAAGATTAGAGATATGATCAATTTTTACATCCACGTGAGCATTTGAAAAAGGCATAATTTCAAGGGACTCCCCTAATTCAAATGCACTTCTTACATCAACAACAATAAACTCATTATCAACAACTTGTGCAACCTTTCCAATAGCACGATATGTCTTATCCTCATGTTCTCGATCATTATAGATCGAAGACTCATTGGCCTCCTCTACAAGAGATGCCTGAGTGTATGCACGGTGAGTAACTTTTGTAAGTTCTTCTTCCCACTTAAGTAGATCATCGCTTAAGAAGTTTCCATGTTCTTTATAATAGGCCAGTGCCTGAGAGTAGACCATTGAGATTGTTCCTGCATACATTGGAGACTTCATACGTCCCTCAACTTTTAAAGAATCAATTCCGGCATCAATAAAATCTTGAAGTAGTCTAATCCCTTCAAGGTCCTTAGAACTCATGAAATAGCTATTTAGCTCCTTCTTTCCATCATCAATTTTATATTCAAAGCGACAGCTATGAGCACATCCACCGCGATTAGAGTCACGTCCCTGAGTATAGTTGGAAATCACGCAATTTCCAGAGTAGGCCATACACATTGATCCATGAACAAACATCTCAATTTCGACACCTGCTTCTTCTTTGATTTTCTTAGCATCTGAAATTGCAACCTCACGTCCTAGGACGATACGAGTTACACCTAACTTCTTCCAAAGTTTTGCACTTTCAACATTGAGACAACTTGCCTGCGTTGAAAGGTGAATTTCTAGATTTGTATTTTCGGCGATATAATTAATGACTCCAGGATCTGAGACAATAACTGCATCAATTCCAACATCATCAAGCTCTTTAATAAAATCCAATAGGCCATCAAAATCTTTATCGTGAAAGAATGAATTTAAGACGACATAGACGAGAGCACCACGTTCATGAGCAAACTCAACTCCTTCACGTATTTCATCAATAGTGAAATTATCGGCCGCTTGGCGAAGTCCATATTTTTGGCCACCAAGATATACGGCATTGGCACCGTAACTAATGGCCACTTTCAATTTTTCTAGGCTACCTGCCGGAGCTAAAAGCTCAGGTACCCATCTGGTGTTTTTTGCATCTTTCATAAGGTCTTCTATGTACCAGAAATTACGTATATAATAAAGTCATAGGGAAATCTTGATTAGTTTTTATGAAAAAAATATTTAACACTATATTTTATTTGGTCTGCTCGTTCATTATCATCGTTCTGGGACTTCTAAGTTACCATTATCACAAGGCCCCTCTAAGAGAAACTCCGGCACCATATGTCATGGCACCAGAAACCTTTGGCCCAGATGAAGTTGCCTCTAATGCAGATGTACTAATCGTTGGTGATGAAATGGGTGTCTCAATAGGCCCATATATCAATGACATCACAACTCAGCTCTCAAAGAAGTTGGCCCGACCACTTTCTATTTACAATATTTCTTCTAAGGGCGAGTCCCTTTATCGCACTATTGAAAGAGTGGCGGCGCTCACTAAGGTTCCAAAGATTCTTATTCTTGCTACCGGATATTCAGAGCTACAAGAGGATATATATCCAAAGAACAAAAATGCCATAAAGCTCAATAACCAGAATTTTAAATTCTTTAAAAATCTATATATCCAAAGTTTGATTAAACTTCATCCAAACCTGTCACGCTTGATCTTCTTAAACGAAGATCTTAAACAGTTAACCTCGGAAATTGTGACAATGGAGTTTGATAAATTAACACCTAGACGCTTCAGAAGTATTTTGGAAAAAGAACTTCTGCTTTACGAAATTCGTCTTGAAAAATTCCTTCGAACTCTAAAGGCCCAAGGAGTTAATATTCTAACAGTCATTCCACCAATCAATATAGAGATAAATGACCTTAGAATTTGCGAGGATACAAATGGGCCAGAATTTGAAGAGGCCTTAACAAAACTCGACACACTTCTTTCTGAGTCTAAAACTAAAGAGGCCCATGTACTTGTTCAGTCACTAGAGAAAAATATATTGGCCAACACGAAATTCCACCAATTAAAACAAGAGTTTTTTGAAAAACAAGGTGAAATAACAAAGGCCTATGATCAGGCCTTACAAAAAGTGGCCTTTGCATGTGAGGTAAAGTCCTCACATCCACTATTTGTTAAACAACTTGAAAAAATCTCCAATCATCAGAATGTCGACATAGTAAATTTTAACGAAATTCTTAAACAAAATTATACAAGAAACCCTTTATTTATATCTAACAAAGTCCCACAATCTATCTATTACCCTAAGCTTGTCAGTGAGCTCGTTATTAAGCTTAAGCAAATCACCCAACTAAAATAAGAGGCCATATGAGAATTATTCATAACGAAAATGCAATCATCATTAAACAAGGAGACCAGTCTGAAATGATCTACCTTGTTGAAGAGGGAGAACTTCTCGTATTTGTTGTCGATGGTAATAAAGTGAGCCCAGTTGCAACAGTTGGTCCAGGAGAGATGATTGGCGAAATGGCATTCTTCACAGGCACTCACCGAGCAGCCTACGTCATGGCCAAAACCAAAGTCACACTAATGGAAATAGATAGTGAGACGATAAAAGAAAAACTACCTGATTGGCTCTTTAAAATGACAAAGAATGTAGTTGATCGTATTCACCACCTCGATAAAGTTATCGCAAAAAGTGGTATAAAAAGAAAGAAGGCCGACACTGTTAAACCTTTAAGTATTGAAGAGCAAAGAGAAATTCTTGAACTCATAAAATAAACTTTAGTAGGTACATCGTCACAAAAAGTGACTTAGATAATCTAGAAATTACTCGAAAGGTGTTTAATTAGAAAACACCCTTCGAGGTTTATCATAATAAAAAAATTGCGCTAGTAACTTGAATCTAGAGTGGTACCTATACCAGACCTAGTTCTTTTACAGTGTTTCTTTCAGTACGAAGCTCTTCAAGAGTTGTATTAAACTTCTCTTGTCCAAAAGCATTGTGCTCTTGCCCCTCAACAACCTTTAGCTCACCGTTTTCAACACGACAAGGGAATGAGAAGATAAGACCTTCATCCACTCCATACTCACCTTTTGAAGCAAGACACATAGAGAATGTCTCACCTGCTGGAGTATCATGAGTAAGAGCGTATACACCTGCAACACAAGCGTTTGCAGCTGAAGCAGCAGAAGAAGCACCACGTGCCTTAATAATTGCAGCACCTCTTTTTTGAACTGTTGAGATGAATTCACCTTGGAGGTATTCTTCATCAGAGATAACTTCTGCAGCAGACTTACCAGAGATCTTTGCATTGTAGAAATCAGGATATTGAGTAGCTGAGTGATTCCCCCAGATTGTCATATTAGTTACTTCAGTTACATCAACACCTGCTTTTTGAGCAAGTTGAGTTTTTGCTCTCTTCTCATCAAGAGTTGTCATTGCAAAGAAACGCGACTTATCAAGTCCAGAGGCTTCCATTGCGATATAACAGTTAGTATTACATGGGTTACCAACTACGAATAATTTTGAATCTGGCGCAGAGTGAGCGGCCATTGCCTTACCAAGTGGACCAAAAATTCCACCGTTAACTTTTAGAAGGTCAGCTCTTTCCATTCCGTCTTTTCTTGGAACAGCACCAATTGCAAGAATCCAGTTAGCATCTTTAAATGCTACTTCCATCTTATCTGTACAAACAATATTTTTTAATAATGGAAAAGCACAGTCATCTAATTCCATTTTTACACCTTCAAGTGCACCTAGTGCCTGAGGTAGTTCAAGAAGCTGTAATTCAACTTCTGTATCTGGTCCAAACATTTGACCTGAAGCAATTCTGAAAAGAATCGCGTAACCAATTTGTCCTGCTGCACCCGTAACTGCAACTTTAACTCTTTTAGTCATGTAATTTCCCCTTTTGAAAAAATTAGAGAGTTCTTCTATTGAAATTGGCCAATTTTATCATAGGTGTTAGACAAGTTGTAGCTTTACTTAGCAATATTAGGGGCTATAATTAAATTTAAACGTAATTAAGAATAATCAATAAGGGATTACAAATGGAGCAAGGCAACAAGAACGCCTCTAATTCATCAACATCGTCGTCTTCTGACAAACCACAAGGCCGTGGTAACAAAAGTCGTTCAAACAATCGTAGACGTCGCAAACGCCCAGCAAATGCAAGTGGTAACCCTAAGGGCCAAGGTCAACAAGCTGGACAAGGTAGTAACAGGCCTGGTGCAAAGGGCCCTCAATCAAATCAATCTAAACCAAATAAAAAGGCCCAAGGTAAGTCATCTAATCGCAATCGTAGACGCCGTGGACCAAATAAAAATCGCCGTCCAAACCCGCAACATTTAAGTGGAGAGGACTTTATCATTGTAAAATACTTCAATTTACTTGAGCAGCATATTATGGCCAGACGCAAGTACTTTGATAACTTTGACCGCGTTGGTGAAAAACAAAGAGATAAGCTAGAGCGAAACTTTATTGAAACTCAGAAAACATTTCTAGCTTTTAAGAGTCGACTAAAAGAAGAAGACTTAAAACTTTTTGAAGAAAAATTTGAATCATTAAAGATGGACCTAACTTATTCATCTAATCATGAACTGCCAGTTGGAGAAGTTGAACCAGAAGTAAGCGAAGAGCAAATCGAGGACCCTCACTACCTTCAAACACAAATTGAAGCCGATTATGCACAAGATACTGAAGAGTCAGTTGGTTCCTTAGAAGACTATAAGGCCTATAAAGGTTTATAATTAAATTTACTACTATTTGAAGAAGAACTCTGTCGGCTTCGGCTCCTGCTTTTCGCCGACATACTGTTCATCCTGAAAATAAAAAAAGGGAGCTTTCGCTCCCTTTCTTTTTATCAATATTTTCTAACTAACAACCTTTGAAAAGGTAATCAGATTAGTAAACAAAATTCGAAGTTGTCGCCGTAGCTTCTGCACCAGTTGTTGCACCAACAACACCTGATCCATCCTTTAAATAATTATCTAAAGTTTCTTCGTGATCTTTAATGATAGCGTCTTTTAATTCTGCTTCATTAATGTCTAAGATTTCACAAACTCTACGTAACATCTTTAATGGGATATTGCAAAGAGCACGTTCAACGTTAGAGATGAACTGACCATTCTTATAACCAAGAAGGTGTGATAATTCTGATTGAGAGTATCCTTTTGGATGTGCTGTTCTCTTTTCTTTAATTAGCTTCGCGATGTGACTAAAACTTCTCATGTATTTCTCCTAAGTATTATATTCAAGCACTTACGATTCGTATCTTAATATATTCTAAAGCAATAAAATATTTTTGTAAACATATTAACAGATTTGTAAGAAAAGTTTTTACAATATTTCCGTAAATTTATTGTCGATACCAGATATTGTTCAATATGATCGATTTAGCCTCACTATCTATTTGAAATTACATTACCGTTATAATACGTCGCTTCAATTAAATCTGTGTACAAGGCCCTCTCTTTGTTAGGCCTCTTAATTAACTTCTTAAGTTTTTCTTCCGTCGTAAGGCTAGCGCTCATCTTTTTGCTTCCAAGACTGACAAAATGAAGCTTTTTACCAAGCTCAAAATTACCACTCTCCTGCTCAAGTTTCATCGAAGTAGCACCCGCAAGTGAAGCTCGGTAAAGTCCTTGAGTATAAGAAGTATCGCGATGTCCTCTTTTATGATTTTGTATAACAAATGAATTAATTACATCGAGCATTGAAAGGAAAGGCCCTCCACCGATATCACTTGCTAGTGCCCAGTGAACTTTGAAACGGTTAGCTCTCTTATAGTCAAAAAGCCCCGAACCTAGTCCCAGTTCTTTAATTGGAGCATTACTTGTTGGGCAATGAGCAATCATCGTTTGCTTTTCACTTAAGAGTTTTAATTCTTTTGGTGAAAGATAAATCCCATGCCCCATAATTGTTTTTGGAGTTAAAAGCCCTACTTTGTCATAAATCTCTGTGTATGTTTTAACTTTTTCAAATCCTTTAATATCCTTATAAATACTAAGAACGAAATCGATTTCATTTTGTGTTTCACTTAGGTGGGTTTGAATGAAAGAACGATGCTTCTTTGCAGTCTTTGCTCCTGCGGCCATTGTCACAGGGTCCGTTGTAATGGCAAAACGAGGAGTTACTGCATACTGATCTTTATACTCTTTTGCTAATGCTTCTGTTTGTGCAATTGTCTCCTCTACACCCATTGTAAGATACTCAGGGGAATTCATCGTCATTTGCACGTTACCAAGAATATAATCACCTTTAAAATTCTTAAGTGCTTCAGAAACAGAATGAGTGTGAATTGAGCCATAACAAGCTCCACCAATTGTTCCGTTATTTGCAATTTTATTCGTAAACTCTTTAGCCTTCTTACGTGCAAAAGCAAGTTTTTTGAAATTAGCTTCATATGGCCAAGTGTAATTTTCTAACCAATGTAGCAGATTTGCCTTTGGCATTTCACAAACAGCGTCTTGCACCCAGTGAAAGTGCGTATCATAAAGGCCAGGAATTACATATTGGCCACTTTTATCAATTATCTCAACATTCTTCTTACGTGATAAGTAAGCTGAAAGTTGTGCTTTAGGCATACGTTCGATGATTTTGTAATCACCTCTTGTTGTGCGCTTTGCAACAATTGCATAATCTTCTAAAAATTCACATTTTTTATCATTTATAGGATTGAAAAAATGAGCGATAATTACTTTATAAGTAATATTATTTGATGACATGAAATCTCCTTTAATAAGCAGGTCAACATATATGAAGAAGCGTATCATTACAAGTTTTGTAGCACTCTTTACCCTATTTTTAGCATCATTCAGCGCAGTTGCAGCTGATAGCTCAAAAGAAACTAAAGAGATTAATATCAACTCTATCGTTGCAGTTAATATTGAAGAGGCCATCACACCGGCCACTTTAAATTATCTTCAAATGGCATTTAAAAGTATTGAAGGCCAAAGTCAGAGTGCCATCTTAATTAAGATAAACACACCAGGAGGCCTGGTTAGTGTCACAAAAGAGATTATGCACCTAATTGCTAATAGCAAAAATTTAGTCATTGGCTGGATTGGCCCGAGCTCAGCATCGGCCACGAGTGCAGGGGCCATCATTGCAAGTAGTATCCCTATTCTTTATATGGCAGATGGTACGCGTATCGGTGCCGCCACGCCAATTTCTGGAACCTCAGATATCAAAGAAGGCGATATGAAAAATAAGATTGTTAATGATCTTGTTGCCCTCGTAAAGTCTCAAGCTTCAGCGACTGGAAAGAATGAAAAGGTCTTCACAAAAATGATAACTGAAGCAAAGAGTTATACAGAGACAGAGGCCTTAAAGGAAAATGTCCACAACGGAATTGTTGATAAAATTCAGGGCAAGGGCGGTCTTATTAGTACAATTAATAATAAGACATACATTTCTCATCATAGGCCTTTTAAAGTTAAGATCGCTGATAACTACGTTCTCACAACATTTGAAAAAACTCTGGGGCAAAAACTTTTAAGCTTCTTTGCCTCTCCTGATATGGCCTATATTCTTTTCCTCATAGGAGCGGCCCTGATCTATGTCGAGTTTCAAGCGCCAGGAGGATTTATCGCTGGAAGCATTGGGGCCGTGGCCATCTTAATTGCAGGCATATCTTTTAATGTACTCTCCCTTAATACAGGGGCCTTCCTACTTATTATTGCGGCATTTATTCTCTTTATTCTAGAAATATATATTACAAGCTTCGGTCTACTGACTATCGCAGGTATAGCCAGCTTAATTTTTGGCTCCATGTTTCTTTTTCAAACAGAGGAGTCATACCTACAAATTTCTTCAACTGTTCTCTTTTCTAGTATTGGTGCAATACTCGCCTTTATTGGTCTGATTGCTTATGTTTTTTACAAGTCTAGAAAGAGAATATTTTCAGGACCTGAGGATCCATACACTGGTGTAGAGATCACAATTACAGATATTGATGGCGACAAAGTCTTTTCTCGCTACAATGGAGAATTGTGGCAACTTACGGCCACTGGCGATATGTCAAAGCTAAAAGTTGGTGATAAAGTACAGGTCATCAAAAAAGACAACTTAAAACTACAAGTAAAACTATAGAGGTATAAAATGAGTCAAAGAAAATCTTTTCGTCAATTAATGAGTTTAATTTTTTCTATGTGTCAAAACGATCTTCCAACAAAGAGCGATATCGACTGGGCAAGAAGAGAAATTAAAAAGTTTTTTTGGCTTTAAATAATTGAAAATAAGAAGAAAAAACTAAGGGGACGTTGAGGGACGATTGATTTTTGACAAGGAAGAGAGAGAGTTTATTAAAAATCTCCCCTTAGTTTTCTTAAATTAATATTAAACTCTCAGCTTTTTTAAGAGTCAGTTAAATGTAAAGTTTTTGTCAATTCAACGGAGGATATATGATAAATTTCGCGCCTTACTTACCATTTATAATTCTACTACTAATTTTATTGTTCAACACTGTCAAAGTTCTTAAAGAATACGAACGTGGTGTTATCTTCTTTCTGGGTCGCTTCACTTCAGTTAGAGGCCCTGGCCTAATTCTACTTATCCCAGGCCTAGAAAAAATGCAAAAAGCTGATCTTAGAACAGTAACGATGGATATTCCTTCGCAAGATATTATCTCAAAAGATAACGTGACTCTTAAAGTTAATGGTGTTGTCTACTTTAGAGTAGAAGACCCTGAGAAGTCTGTTATTGCGGTAGAGAACTATCTACTAGCAACAGGTCAAATTGCCCAAACAACTCTACGATCTGTAATTGGTCAATTCGAGCTTGATGAAATTCTATCAATGCGTGAGCAAATTAATGCACGTCTGCAGACAATTCTTGATGAACACACTGAGCCGTGGGGAATTAAGGTTTCAACAGTAGAGGTCAAAGCAATTGACCTTCCAATTGAGATGCAAAGAGCGATGGCAAAACAAGCTGAAGCTGAAAGAGACAAGCGTGCAAAAGTTATTTCAGCACAAGGTGAATTTGATGCGGCCCTTAAACTTGCAGAAGCAGCAAAGGTACTTAACGAGTCACCTAATGCTATTACTCTACGTTACCTTGATACAATGAAAGAGATCTCAAGTGGCGAAGGTAAATCAACAACATTCTTCCCTCTACCAGTAGATTTCTTAACAAATATCATGGGTAAGGGGAATTAAGAGTATCACTATGATTTCAAAATACTTTAACTTAATACCATTTGCTGAAAATGATCTTGATCTAAAGGCTTCGGCCGAGATCAAGGTCATTGACGGCCATGTTAATTTTCACTTTTGTTTAAAAGGGGATCTCTCTCCTATTTATATACAACGTGACAATGGCAAAATGAATCGAGTTATTGGACTTTGGACACAAACTTGTTTTGAATTTTTTATCCTTAATAAGACTGATGGTGAGTATTTTGAATTTAACTTTGGAAGTGACTCTAGCTGGAATTGTTTCATCTTTAATTCATATCGATCAGAGCTAACAGAATACTCAGATATTAATATTGATAATATTGTCATTAAATCAGAAGATGAACTCTTCACTCTTCATTGTCGTTTTGAACTAAATAAACTTGGCCATAACTTTGAAGACCTTTCAAATCTTCGCGTATCCCCTACATGTGTCTTATCTTGTGAAGATGATAAAACATATTACTATTCAAATAAGCACCCAGACACTTCACCAAACTTTCATCACCCAGATAGTTTTGAAGATCTAATCCCTTAGTATTCGCTTAAGTCGTCTTTTTCTTCTTTAACTTCGATATTTTTTAGAATGTAATCAAGCTTGGCATCGTCATCTTTAAAGTCAACTTCTCCAGATATTTGATAGTCAGCAAGATCTCTCTCCTGCTTCTTTCTTTCTTTCTTCGTCTCTATTTCGATTTTTGCCTTAAGGTCATCTTTTAAAACTTCATCACGACTTGAAAAAGTTTTACCAAACTTTCTTTTGGCAAAATCATAAAGGCTAAATAATTGCGCCGTCTTATAATCACCTTTTTCAAGGTAGTAAATCATTTCACGATAGAAAGCTTCATTTTCAAGCTCATGAGACCAGGCACTATAAAGTAAGGCCATCCCCTTATACTCAAACCTCTTTTCATATTTGAGCTTTCTAAACTCATTATACATAGCAAGGGAACTCTCTTCATCGCGAGAAAGATTGAGTTTTAAGTTTTTCACGAGCTTATTAAGAACAACATTATGATCAGGGTTATTCTTACTATAACGAATAGTTACACGATAAATACGTCCTTTCTCATAGAAGTAATTTTTTAGAACTCCAATATTATTGGCATCATCAAAGAACTGCATAATATGGAAGGGCCCATTTTGTACAATTCTAGTTGCATCCTTAGCAAATAGTTGCTCACGCATCTTATAGATATAAAGAAAGTAGCCTAATTTTGATGGTGAATAATTTGTTAGAAGATACTTAATATCTTTGTAGCTAAACAGACTGAGCTTTTTAACCTTTATATTAAGATTTAAAATATCTAACCAAACTTCTTGATTCGTTGAGGCCTTAATAAACTGAGTAATAACAGGCAAGTTAAAGATAGGATCCATTGGTATTGCGACATTAAACTTTTCAATCTCAAAGTCATTTACACTTAACACTCGCCTATTCTTATAGTCGACAATATCAAAATAAGGTTGGGCCTGAATCTTAGAAATATTAGGTCTTGGAAAAATTTTAAACCTTACATCCTCAAATGGAATATCAAATTGAAAATTTTGAAAATGGATACTTTTCCAAAATGGTGTCACACCACGAGACTGTTCATATGGAGAAAGCCCATTGTAAAGCGAACCATATCGATTAGTGGCAATAAAGTAGTCCGATTGAATCCCTTCATCTTGGAAGGTATAATAAAATCGATATGGCATCGTAATAACAAGATAAACACTTGATATTACGAGAACAAAAATGGTCACTAGGAAGATTAACTTCTTCATTATGATATTTATCGGTTAACTGACCATTAAACTACATGAAAAAGTTAATATTTTTTCAAAATTACCGATAAATTAAGTGATAAATTCGGAGAATTGAATGAAAAGACTAATTTTTATCACAGCAATTATGGCCCTTACATCGTGTGTCGCTCCAAGAGAGACGCGCTCAATCTATGATACAAACGGCTCCGGCCAAAGTTCTAACGTAGGAACTGGTTCGGGTGGTTCAGTTATCGATATTGATGACTCAGGAAGTTCAACTTCTAATGGCTCAAATGCAAATATTCCTAGTGCGATTGCTCACTGTAGCTGGTCTCTAGACGGCCAAACAGGTTTTTCAAATACTTCAAACTCGCACTTAGGGCCAAATACGATTTGTCAGTCTCGTACCAACGAAACTCAAGTTTATGTACAAATTAAAAACCCTGATTCAAATTCTAGAATTTGTGTCATCCCTACTTCTCAAGCATCTGGAAATTCTATTTATCTAGGTTCTGCTCAATGTAAGTATATCGATAGCTCAGGTACGATCTCTTTGTTTAACTTAAGTAAGAATCGTGATTATGGGCGCTATCAGGGCTTTAGAATAAATGGTGTAATGGTCATGAAGGAAAAGACTTATGATTTCCCTTCTCCTTTTAACCGTGAACTAATCTCTTATGATGCTTACTTTATGTGTTCAATTAATGTTGATCTTTATAACGACCGTACTTACTGTGATGCCTTTAAGTCTCTAGGTCAGTATTTCTACAAATCATTCTAAAAATTAAAAAATAATTTAATTAATGGGCAAGCTTATTTCCATCAATGAGCTTGCCTGCCTTATATGAATTAGACAGATCACCATCAATTGTAGGGAAAGAAATAATTGGAACAATTAAGCTCTGTTCACCTTTTTCAATTCGAGTACAAAGAGCGATATAGAAAAAGCTTACACCACTTTTCTCAAAGGCCTTAAAATAAGCAAAGGCCTCATCACCATCTTCATCCTTAAACTCATATAACTCATCATACGTTTCTATCGTCGGACGTAGGTAATCCATATAAAGAGAAAAGTCTTCGAAAGGAATATCAAACTCTTTTCTATGAGTCATCATTTCAGCAAGAAGCTTAGATTTTTTAAGTTCAATAAGCTCAAAGTCTTCAGGGTCTAAAATCGAATTATCTTCAATTTCACGGTGGTAATCTTCTAGGGATTCAACTTCCTCTCCGACTTGAAAGTCTTGTACAAAGTAATCATTAGAAGTTGCCGTAAGGGCCAAGACAAAAGAAGGAGTGTGATTGAAGACAAAGCACAAGGCCATTAAATGGATATCTTCACCGTTGTGATTAACTTTAGAAATGAATGTAAAGATTTCTTCTTTTAAGTCATTTTCTAAACGCCAGATCTCATCAGGCTTATGCAGAACGCGATCAACAAAAGTTGGGTTTTCTAAAGCCTCTAAAGCTGCCTCATCCACAATATTGAGATCCTTTCTCTTCTTCTCAATCTTTCCAGCAAAGTAGTCTATAAGTGGTGAGTAAAACTTTTCAATACAGGCTTCACTACAAAAGCTTAAGTTTGATCCATCTTCAACAAAGAGTAAGTCTTCAATTGAAGGAACAACTTTTTTACAATTTTTACAATAATAAATATTATCTGAAATTAACAATGACGTATCCTATTTTTTAAATTGATAAATTAAGGCCTGCAAATAACGTATTACCATATAAGACTGGCAGGTCCCAAAGTTTTGCTGTTTCATTTAACACAGAAGAGTCAGGACGAGTTACCTGAAAGCCTGCTCCCATATTTAAACGAATAGAACGTGACATACGAAGAAACATTTGTGGCATTAAGTATGAATATTTTAAATCAGAAAGCAAAGAATTAGCAGTAAAGAAATCACTAGCAGCAACCTTTACTTCACCATACGTTAGAAGAAATTGAATCTCGTGAGAAACCATAATCCCTAGATTTGCTTTGATATGAGAAATATCGCCAATGGCCATCTCTTCTTCGGTATCTAGAGTGTCAGCGAATATTCTTTCGTAATCAACACCAAGAGCCGCCGCACCAAAACGTTTTTCCGTAGTAATCCCTAGCATGCGATCATTTCTTTGTGTTGCAAATTCACTCTTTCCTTTAAATCTCATTCCTAAGTAAGAATCAATAATAAGTTTATTGTAATCATTTCCAACCTCGAGCCAATTAAAACCTAGTTTTACTCCAGAATTGGCCTGTTCAAACTCAGCAGTTTCTAGTGACTGAGCACCACTCGTAGCTAGATCCAGAAAGATCCCATGGGCAAAGCCCATCTTTAAATTGAAGTTAACAAAATTAATATTTTCATCAGTAAAGAAAGATTTATTAGCAGCGTAGCCTAGGGAGAAGTCATAATAATCAGGAAGAAATGCCCAAAAATCAGAGCTAGAGCTTGGTGCCTGCGCACGAGAGACGGCCCTCTCACTTCTAACAGGAGCACTCGGTTTCGTCGTAACAGGATTATATGAATTTGTACCAGAAGACTTCGGGGAATAATCCACCAAGGCAAGTGCTGAAAAATTAAATAAAATACTAAGAGTTGCAGCTGTTAAGATATTCATCAAAAACATTCCTTGTTCATAAAAAGTAACGCCTTCTTAGCGCTCTCTTAATTGTATCTTTATATTTTCTTAATTTCAATGTGAGCATATCCTACCAAATCACTCAACTTGGCTTAAAATAACAATGACTTGCTGATACGCGTTCATAATTTAGGCCGAAAATACGTATAGCATCAATGGAAATGTATTCCGTCTGCCAAAAGGGCCCTAAAATTTATAAAATATCTCTAGAGAATTTCAGGAGGAATGAGTTGATCGAGTTAGGATTTTTAAAACGTTATGATTCAATAAAAAGGTTAATCGACTTTGGTGCAAATGGATATTTCCCATTATTTGAAGACATTGCTATGGGAAGTAATTTTGAAGAAGTTCGTATGACTAAAGCACAACGCCTAAAGGCCAAGTCTCTACTCAAGAAAATCTCATCGCATAACAATCTTGAAAAACAACGTGTACTATTTTCAACATTTGAAGAAATTGATCAATACATCGTGGCACGTGCCCTAGTTGAAATGGTCGAAGGAAAGATTTTAGATGCTAATCCACAGCTTCAGTAAAATACTCTTCACCGTTGCAACAATTGCAATCACTGTAAGCGCTAGTGCTGAGTACCGTGTTTATCAATACATGGTTTCTTCACGCCTAAATCCAAGAGGGCCAGCAAGTGTAGTAATTACCTCCACATTAGACCCAAATTCTTATGTGAAATACCACGGTGGAAACCGTTCTATTCGCGTAAATCTCCTAAACACTTGGATGTGTAAGGGACACACCGGAGGAGATCCAGTTTGTGATGCTCCCCTAGCAAAGCTCATGGACACGACAAATCCACAAGAAGCACAAGTGCTAGAGCAAGGAGTTGATACAGCTCTATGAGAATTGAAGATAGCAACCAATTTGCGAAACAGAATCTAAAGCTTAAAAATGAGCGCGAGCGTCTTATTAAAGATAAGAAACAAGAGATTGAGTCAATCCGCAAAAATTATAATCAAATGGCAAATGACCAAAGAGTTATCGGTGAAGAAAAACTCGATTCAGTACGCGATCAGAATCAAGTTGCTATAATCGAGTCACTCAATAATAAAGAGGCAAGACTCAATGATATCAAAGAGAGTCTTGAAAAAACAGGCCAGCAATTTGCCAAGCAAGAGGATTTTGCCAAACTTCAAGCTGATGCAAATATTGACTCCATAAGAGACAATTATCAACAGCAATTAGAGTATGTTCATCAAAGAGGACGCGATGAACTTGAAGACACAACTAATACCGTTAATGATCTGGCCAATAAGATAAAATATGACAATGAAGAATTCATTATTGATGAGACGGCAAAGGCTAAGAACCTTGCAAATGAGATCTCAGTTCGAAATGATGGTTTTATTCAACGTATAAATAAGCAATTTGATCAACGTGTTCAAAAGCTCTCTAAAGAAAATTCAACAACTGTGAAAGATCTTGAAAAAGAGCAACGCAAAGAGGTGTCTAAGCTAAAGAGTGATCATTATCAAAAGCTAACACAAACAGATGCCTTCCAACAAAATGAGCTTAAATCACAAAAGGCATTCCATGAAGATACAGTTAAAAGTAGAAAGGATGCTTTTGAGCAAAAGTATGCGGCCCTTCAAAAAGAACATCAAGGGCTTATGGGAAGACTTAAAACAAAAATAGATCAAGAGCTTAATACTCTTAAGAACTACTATACAAAGGCCAAGGAAACGATTCAAGATAGAGGACAAGATAGCTTCTATAATATTACAAAGTTAGAGCCTACTATCAAGAGTGATCAAAACTATTATTATTTTTCAATTGAAGTGCCTAAGCACGAACAAGAAACTATCCATATCAATGCTCAAGAACGTGGTATTACAGTTACACAAAACAGAAAGTTTGATCAAAGAGTTGAAGAAAACGGTAGTACATTTAAGTCAAAACGTTCAGAAAGCCTTGTGAAACAATTTGATATCCCTGAAATTCTTGATGGAAGAAAGGTAAGTCGAAATTATGATGAACAAACTTCGACTCTTACCTATCGTATTGCAAAAAGATAATTTTTATAAAATATCGCGATCTCTTTGATGAAATTCAACCTTATTTACACGAATTAGTGTCTTAATTTCACGCTTAATTGGTGCAACCCAACGTGGGTGTAGCTGAACATTAAGAGTTAGGAGTCTTTCATCCGAAACTGCATCGAGAACTTCTTCACTTACTATCTCAATATCCTCTACTCTAGAGTAAAGAATTTCTTTAACATGGCCACGGTTTCGGCCATTTGAAAGTACTTCAATATAGTAATTTTGCTTTGCCTTATCCGACTCAAGCATACGATAAACAGGGTTAATCAAGCGCAGTACGGCAAAGAGAGAAACTGTAATCAAAGCAGCAATGACAGGGTAGCCAAAACCAACAGTCATCCCAATAGCAGCAACGACCCAAACAGTTGCAGCAGTCGTCATTCCAACAACATTACCACGGCCTTGAATGATAGCACCCGCACCTAAGAAACCTATCCCACTTACAATTTGTGCGGCCATTCTATTGGGGTCGGCCACAGTCCCCATATGCTCACTCATGGTCAAAACACTAAGAGAAGTATATGTCGCTGCCCCAAGGCAGATGAGCATATTTGTCTTTATTCCAGCAGACTTCATCTTCTGCTCACGGTCATATCCAATAAAGCCACCTAGAAAGATTGAGCTAACAACTTTGATGCCCATCGAAATATAAACTGGTTGCTCTCCAATGAATTCAATATACATATAACCTCTTGTGGAATAAAATAAACTAAAGTCTATTTTAACAAGGAATTATAAGTTGAAAAGGGCCAAGGCCGTAAATTTTTTAGCAATTCAAACGAATAACTACCTTAATATCAAGGCAGACTTCACAATGAGTGAAAACCTGTATTCGAAGAATAAGGATTTTGAAAAATTTGAAGCACGTTTTCCTATTCAAGCATATAAGTTACTTAGGGCCTATGAATTCGAAATCAAAGTAGTGGCCCTTGATCACAATAATAAGGAATTATTCACAAAGAACCTAGAAACAGATTCATATGGTGGCCTACTTGCCAAAATTCCTCTTCCTAAAAACTGTAAAGATTGCTTAGCAAAGATTGAGGCCTACGAGATTTCAAAATACCCAGGTCTTGAATTACACCTTGGGACATTTATCCCATTAAAAATTACGGATAATCGCAAGATCATTATTTGTGACTTTGATAAAACATTAGTTGAAACAAAGTACTCTAAGCCTAGTGAAATCTACGATTCTCTTACGAGTCCTCTTAAGAACTATCCAACACTAGACAATTCTGTAAAGCTTTTAAAATCATATATTGAAATGGGCTACCACCCATTTATTCTATCTGCATCTCCACACTTTTATGAAGATGCAATTCGCGATTGGCTTTACGCTAATGAGATTTTTACGGCAGGTATCTTTTTAAAAGACTATCGTCGTATTCTTTCGATCTTAGAAAATGATTTAACTCCAAAAGATATCAAGACACAAGGAATCTATAAACTTGGCCACCTCCTTGATATTGTAAATATGACAGATATTCCATCTTCAGTTGTTTTAATGGGTGATAATTTTGAGTCTGATCCACTAATCTATTTAACATTTTCGGAACTAATGTCCGGACGAGTGGAACCAAGACAACTATGGAATGAGCTAAAACGCGTAGAAGACTTTAAGGTTACGGCCCGTCAAAACGGACTCTTCTTAAATAAAATTTTCCAAATCAAAGATAACGTCAAACACCACGGACTTGATAAAGAAGTAAAAATCTACATAAGAAAGAAAGGTAATGAGTCACAACTTAATATTCGTGCTCCATTTAATTCTTATCATGGAAAGATTGAGTTATATGACGGAAACCTTCTTAATGAAGATTCTAAGAAGCAAATAGAAGCTCAGGCGCCCACAGAATAATTTGTCCAATACAAATATAGAGTCCAACTTTGTGAAACCTTTGTGTGAAATCTTCACCAAAATTTTTAGAAAACTGTTTTGAAATAGGCCAATTAGCTGGTGAATATCGAGTTAACTCAATGGCCACTCTTAAGCCTGATAAGGCAACACATACGGCAATAAAAGTTTGATTGCTAGGATTAACAAGTGAACTTAAAATATTAGTCATGAGCGCTCCATTTAAAGAAAATTCTCCGTTATACATAGAACTCTTCGACAACTTAGAGGAATCAATTTATCAATTGGCCGCATTAGATAAGGAAGACGTAAATCTTGCCTGGAGCAACCTGAAGGAAAGTTCATACTTTGGGCCAAATATCTTAAAAGGGGCCATCCACAAGCTCTTCAGTCAAGTATTTGCCTACCAAAGTTCGTTTTTAAAGGAAAAAGAAGATTCGCAAGAGCTCTATAAAAGTTCATACAATAAGCTAATTAACAGCTATGCCAGAGGCCTTGGTATTAGTCCTAAGGACGCTCTTTACTTAAGTTTTATGCATGAGTACTTAAATAATCCAAGTGCAATCTTTGATGGAATTAAGGATCATCACCTTGAAGATAACTCTCCTATTCAGTTAATCAATACACCTATTCAAGAAACTTTTAACGACAAGCTAAGATTTGTACATTTCAAAACGCAAGAAAATCTTGAAGCAATCGTGATTCAAAATCTCATGTCTCCATTTGCAACTTATGGTGGTGTAAATGAGGCCGGCCTAAGTGTTCAATTAGTTCAAAGAGATGCTCTTAAAATTAACTATCTTGGAATGAGTGCTAGCTTCCTTGCACTTGTTATCTTACTTGGCTTCAATGATATTAATGAAGTTGAGAAATTTTTAAAAGGACAGCAATTAGTCTTTCATTGGGAGTTTCACATAAAAGACTCTCTAGGTAATTATAAAATCATCGCAATCGATGGCCAAGAAGTAGATATTCGCGACGCTAAATCACGAAAAATAAAAGACGCCTTTAAATATCATCTCGAAACTTATAAAAAGAAGCATTGGCCAACTACTGTTTCAGCACTAACGATTGATTCAAATGATATCTACCTTTCTCTTATCGATTCAAAAAACTTTGAAGTTAAGCAAATTCACTACAGTGAGCTTTTTCAATCGAGACAGTCAGTTACGACAAAAAGGCCAAGGATATCAAAGTCCATAAAAGAGATTTTTACAATAAAGAATTATCTAAATCATGCTCAAGTGGCCTTTAATAGCAATAATTCTGAAGAATGTTATCACCAGCTTCAACTTGCCATTGTCTTTGCTAAGAAATTATCGGGAAACCAGAAATTTTTGATTGCCAAGCTTGAACTAGTATTTATGGCCTGTCAGTATATCTTTGAGTCGCACAGGGAAACTCAACAGTATATTCATCAAAATCTTATTAAGCTCTATCCAAGCCTTGATCCTTACCATAAGGATCTAGCATTAATACTTATGCAACGATTACAGATTCTCATGAATGAAGAAATAATTTTATTAGAATCTCCCAGAGAACTTAAAAGAGTGATTTTTACAGAATCAAAACTTGGAAAATTGGCCCACCAGGCCCTAAAGAAAACAACTTTACTAAGGCCAAACCATCTTGATTTTTGTCCAACCTCCGGATTATAGGGCCACAGAAATAACTAGAGAATATCTAATCTTCTAATGGCCTCATTTACCTTTTCTTTCTTGTCCTTGAGTTTCTTTTTCACAGAGTATTTGCGTTCATACAGCTCTTCAAGGAAGCTTTTTATTAATGACATACGCTTGCTATCATTATCGCTCTCATCAAAATTTCTTGAGCCATCACATCCCTTGTGTAACCTTTTGACGCGAGTCTGATCTGAGCTTAATCGATCAGTTGGACGCACAGGAATTTCGAGTTTTTTGATATTTAACGCCATGCTTCAATTATAACCTTGATCAAATTAAACAAAGATTAAATATTATAAAAACTACCTTTACTAAATTACTGAAATTATTCAGTTTTTAAAGATAATTATAATTGTGATTAGGTTGACATTAAAAAACTGTCTTATTCATGCTAAAAGAGCGTAATTTCAAAATGTTAGATTTTTTTAGGTTTCTATATATATTAGGGTTCAATATACGAGGAGAACAACCAATGAAACACACTATTGTTGCGGTAATGAGCTTAGTACTAGCAATAACAACAGGAATCTCTTGTAAGAGAGATATGAAATTAGGAAGTAAAGACAATCCTGTAAAACTATACTTCACACCTTCAGTCGATGCAGACACAATTGCATCTAACTCAGTTCACTTTATCAAATTCTTAGAAAAAGAGACTGGCCTATTTTTCAAAACAGGTATCCCGACAAACTACATTTCAGTAGTTGAATCATTTGGTTCAAAAAGAGCTGACATTGCAGTTATGAACTCTTTTGGTTACCTAATGGCAAATGAGAAGTATGGAGCAAGTGCTAAACTAAAAGTTCTTCGTTATGGACATGACTACTACCAAGGGCAAATCATCGCTCACGTAGATAGCGGAATTAACTCAATCAAAGACCTAGAAGGAAAGAAGTTCGCTTACACAGATCCTTCATCAACATCAGGTTATATGTTTCCACTTAAAATCATGATGGAAAATGAAGTTAAACCAGGTAATACAACTTTTGCTATTAAGCATGATAACGTTGTAACGATGGTATACCAAAGACAAGTAGATGCTGGTGCAACTTACTACTCTGCTCCATCTTCAGACGGAACGATCCGTGATGCACGCTCTCGTGTAAAAACTCAATTCCCAGATGTCGAAGAAAAAGTAAAAATCGTTCAAATCACAGAAAAAATTCCAAACGACCCATTCGTATTTAGAAAAGAGCTTCCTGCAGAAGTAACTGAAAAATTTATTGCGGCCGTTAAGAAATATATCTCTACTCCAGAAGGTAAAGATGTATTCGAAAATATTTACAGTGTCGGTGGCCTAGTTGATACAACTGATGCAGATTACGATGGACTAAGAAACGTAATTAAAACATTAAATATCAATCTTGAAGAACAACTAAACAAGAAATAGGTTTTATTTAAAATAAAGAGAGAATGAAATGATTCTAGAAGTTAAAAATGTTAACAAAGTTTATCCTAACGGATGCCACGCTCTAAACAACGTTAGCTTTAACGTTAACAAGGGTGAGTTCCTTGTTATTATCGGTCTGTCTGGTTCAGGTAAGTCGACAATGCTTAGATGTATGAACCGCCTTCACGATGTAACAAGTGGTGAGATCATCTTCGAAGGAAAAGACATCACGAAACTAAAGGGTGCAGCAATGAGAAGTGCTCGCTCACACATCGGTATGATCTTCCAACACTTTAACTTAATCCCAAGAAGAACTGTTATGACAAACGTTCTTTCTGGAACACTTGCAAGAACAGGTGTTATCAAGTCAGTACTTGGTATCTACTCTGAAGAAGATAAGAAAAAAGCAATGGAATACATCAAAATCGTTGGTCTTGAAGGTAAAGAAAACGTACGTGCGGACAACCTTTCAGGTGGTCAACAGCAACGTGTTGCTATTGCTCGCGCTCTTATGCAAAACCCTAAGGTACTTCTTGCCGATGAGCCTGTAGCGTCACTTGACCCTGCAACTTCTCACTCAGTAATGCAATACCTTAAGAAAGTTAACGAAGAACTTGGTGTTACTGTTATCTGTAACCTTCACTTCTTATCACTTGTTAGAGAATACGCTTCACGCGTAGTTGCTCTAAAAGGTGGAAAGCTAATTTATGAAGGTCAACCACTTGATATTAACGAAGAATGGTTCCAGACAATCTACGGTGAAGACGCTGTAGAAGTAACAATTAACTAAGTTTTTTGGATATAGGATTAAATAATGACAACGACGACTCAAACGGCAGATACGCAAGTTAATAACTTACCAAAACCAAGAGAAGAGTACACATCATATAAAGTTAAGATGAATTTCTTTTCTTTCTTAATTGATTTTCTTCTTTGGTCATACATGATTCTTGTTTCATGGAAGATCGTATGGGAGAGACTAATTCTTGGTCTACGCTACCCTGATTTTACTTGGAACCAGCCACTTATTGCTCTTGGAGCAGGTTTTGTAGTAGCAGCAGCTCTTTACACAACTAAAATGTCTCTTGGACGTGGCCTTACAGGAATAATGAAAAGAGATGAGAATACTCTATTTATGAAAGAGCCGTTCTCATTCGTTCTTATTGCAACTGTAGTACTAACATTTATTGCTAGTATTTATGTTTCACAAATTTCAATTTATGAGTTCCTTTCTGAATCAGGAATGACTGGTGCAAAGAGAATTTTTTCAGCGCTTCTAACACCAAACTTTGCAATTTTTGAAGAAGCTCTTTTTGCAGCAATTGAAACGATCTACATGGCATTTATTGCGACAGCAGTTGCACTTCCAATTGCATTTGTTCTAGCATTCTTTGCAGCAAGAAACCTTATGAATGGGTCTCGACTTACAATGACAGTTTACTCTGTCGTAAGATTCTTCTTAAACGTTTCGCGTTCAATTGAGCCACTAGTATGGGCGATTATCTTCTCAGTATGGGTTGGAATCGGGCCTTTCGCAGGTATGATGGCACTTTGCCTTCACTCAGTATCTTCACTATCAAAGCTATACTCTGAGCAAATTGAAAACGTTTCAAACGGACCAATCGAAGCAATGATGGCAACAGGTGCTCACCCTATCCAAGTAATTTGGTTTGGTGTTGTTCCTCAAATCGTTCTTCCATACCTATCTTTCTCAATCTATCGTTGGGACATCAACGTTCGTATGGCCACAGTTATTGGTCTAGTTGGTGGAGGTGGTATTGGTACTATGCTAATGCAGTACCAAGGTCTGGCAAAGTGGAATGAAGTTGGTCTTCTAGTAATCGTAATTGCTGCGATTGTATGGATAATGGACTGGCTATCTTCTAAAATTAGAGAAGCTATCAAATAGTATAACTAGTTTATATAAAAAGAAGGCCCGCATTCGCGGGCCTTTTTTATTTCTCTCCCATTATAATTTATTCTAGTTAGCGCACATTCCTTTTTTTGAGAATGAATCTTGAATTTTCAATGCATCACCTTTTGTATACCAATACTGGCTATGAGGTTTCTCATTAATCAAGATACGATAATGATTCTTTGCTGGATGCTTTTGCAGTGAACAAGCACCATCAACTGAGGCAATATCTCGCTGGGGGGATGACCCACAAGAAACGAGCGTTAGCCCTAATACGGCCATGGCCATTAACTTTTTCATAATTCCTCCTACGTCCAAATTACGTAGTGTTTTTATCGGATATTATTAAGAATAACTTTAGCATCTTAATCAACTATTATTGTATTTAAAAAAAGTCACCTTTCATGTATGCTTTATGAAAGGAGAAAAAATGAAGGGAAATCAAGATGTTATCAATATTTTTAATAAGTTACTAACGCAAGAGCTATCGGCCATCGATCTCTACTTCCTTCACTCACGCCTTTTCCAAGATATGGGCCTAACTAAGCTTTTTGAGCGTATTGATCATGAAAAAGATGATGAAACAATCCATGCAACAAAGCTAATTGAAAGAATTATTTTTCTAGAAGGGCTACCAGAACTAGGGACTCGCCTTCCGTATAAGCCAAGTCGCGATGTGAAGCAGTTAATATCAGACGAACTTCAATATGAAGTTGAAAATAGTAAATTACTCCGAGAGGCAATTGCTATATGTGAATCAGTTAATGACTATGTCTCAAGAGATATACTTTTAGAGCTTCTTTCAGATACTGAAAATGATCATATTGATTGGCTAGAAACTCAACTTTCACTAATTGATAAAATTGGTTTACAAAATTATCTACAGACTGCATCTGAATCTGTTTAAAGAAAGTAAAAAAAAGTAAACATTCACCTGTTTTTTATTTATAATTAAGTAAATTAATTAAACACGGATGTTTACTTTTATGAATCTACTTAAATTATCACTCATTTTAATACCACTTAGCCTTTTTCAAGCAAACGCAATTGCGGCCTTCGCTAAGGTCGTCAACATTCGAGGAAAAGTTTCTCAGCTTCCTCCAGGTGCCATGCAGGCAAGCTGGATAAAGAAAGGTCAACTTCTTAAAGAAAATACTTCAATTGTCACGAGGTTGCGCTCTTTTGTGAAGATCGAAATTCTAGAAGATGGTAGTTATATCGTCGTTGGGCCAAATTCAAAAATTGAACTTACGAAAATCGAAAAGAAAGCTGGAAGTATTATTCAGGTTTTAAATGGGAAAATGCGTTCAAAGATTGTCCCAGCAAAAAAATCAAAAGGACATAGTGCCTTTAACAAAGCTTATGTAAAGACAAAGACCATGGCCTTAGGTGTACGTGGAACAGAGTTTGTTACGGTGGTAAGTCAGGAAAATCAGGCCACATCAGTTGTGACACTCGAGGGTGAGGTTGCTGTTAAAAAGATCAATAGCGAAAGTATAGATCCAGAAAAAACAGTTAAAGATAATGTCGACCGTGATGATGTAACAATCGTAAAAAAAGGTACGGCCTCGACAACGTACGCTCACCTATACGACGAAATCCCACCACAGAAAGTAAATCCAAATCAGTTAATTGCACTTGATAAGAACGAAAATCTTGAAAGTGTTAAAAGGAGCGATATTCAACTTGCTAGTAGTAAAGATTTAAGTAAGAAAGAAATCTCTAAGCTCTATGGAAATGATATCGATACTGATGAAGTTCCAAAAAACGGTGCTATCGTCGACCTTGAATCAGCTATCTTTATTCCTGCGATTCAAGATGAAACACTCAACATTGGTAGTGTCGATAAGAATACGGGACAATTTGTTGCTGCTAAAGGAATAGAGCTTGATAAGAAGAAGGGATTTGTCGCAAAAAAGCAAGACGAAGAAACGAAAGAAGTTGTAAAAAAACTTAATGAGAAAATTGAATACAAAGAAGTTCAAGGCCATGAAGTTGTTGATCATGGGCCAAGCGCTGGACCAGCTAGGCTAGCAGGGATGAAAAATTCCTGGGGACTTAAAACTGGATTAAGTATTAAACAAATGAACTACGCCAATATGGAAAATAACAATGGAAGCGATGCCGATAATTATGGCGGCCTTGGGGCCGATCTTATTGGTCACTACCGTCATGTTTTAAATCAACAATTATTCCTTGAGTATATTCTTGGTATTCATGCCTACTTCATGGACCGCGGAGACCTTGAAGCAGAAGATATGGATGACGACATTTTAACTTTTGAGTTAGGAGTTCAAGCATACTACCGATTAAATAACCGCTTTAGAGTTACTACTGGTTTTTTCTTAAACAATGAAATGTTTCTAACAGCTCGATTTGAAAATAGCCTTACTCCAGTAATGGATCAAAGAACGCAGTTTGCACCCTATATAAAATTTGGAGCTGAGTATGATTACAGTGACAATTGGAGTTTCTTAACGGGATACCGCTCATATATTGTTGACTCTAGTCACCCTAATGTTGCTATTTACTCAGGAAAAGGCTTTGAACTTGGTGCAAGAAGACACCTATCTAAATCAACTGCTGTCTTATTCAATTTCTTACACCGCGAATATATCGCAAAAGATATCATTGTTAAAAATAAAGACTTTAGCGTCTTATATGAAATGGAGTTTTAATGAGAGCGCTACTACTAATTACAACACTACTAGGATTATCTTCATGCTTTAAAACTGACGCAGATGGAAATGCCTACCTTTTTGAAAATAACAATAGGGCCGTCATCTCTTTTGAATTTTTTAATGCTGATTCAACTTTATCTTGGTATTTCGGAATTCAAAATCAAGTTGGTACAAATGCAACTGATGTCGAAGGTTTTAATTCATCTCAATACTGGTGCATAGAAAATATATATGTTGATATGAAGTCAGGGGACGTCTCAGGTGCAACCTTTGAAGTAGTCTTAAACGACACTCCAATGGGTACTCCTGTTGGCTTCCCAGGGGGAGGTGCTAACTTTGGAATAGCTCCAGGAGATCAAGTTAAGGCAAAAATGGATTGTTCATCGTGTGTTAATGGCTACGGTACAATTAATTTTGAACTTGGAAAGTGTGACTAAGCAAACTTTTTTCGAGTAAATCTCATCAACCTCAAATAGATGACGAAATCTGCAAGATAGAATATTGGTATCCAATAATTATGGACGACTAAAAAATTTAAGAAGAAATACGAATAATAAAAGATATTAATCATTAGGCCGGCAAATAGAAATTTGTCGACCTTTTTATATGCTAGAAAAGCAAAACGTATATAAATTAATAAACTAAGAAAGGCAACAATTTGATAAGAAGCAGTTAAAAGCTTACTCATATTAAAGGGTAGGATTAGTTTAGTTAACTCATTAGTTGTTTTGGAGATGACATCATCACTTATACAACACGAGCCACTTCCCTCCACTAAGTAAAGTATATAGTGGATACCAAAAATGAATATCGCCAAGTAGACAACAATTTTATACATTATCCTAAGGAGTTTATGCTCTTCTAAAACCTTACTTAAAATTTTCCATAACTCAAAGCGTGCCAAAAAAAGCAAGAGAAAGACCAATAAAGTGACGCCAACTTTATAATCTGAATAGTACGGAACAAATATAAGAGAGCTAACTAAAAAGCAAATAATGGCCTGACAAAAAAGCATTCTCTCTACCTTTAGAGACGATTTATATATATGTCTTAAACGTAAAGTACTTAAGCTTAGAAAAAGAAAACTGAGCCCTATAATAAAAGTGAATATACTATAAATAGCAGGAATTAATTTTACAATACTGTGATTTAAGCTCATTTCAAACATCATTTTAAATCTCTATTGTAAAACAGGTGAAAGATTCTTCATTATCTAATTTCAATTTACCATTTAAGTTTTCAATTTCTTTCTTGATTGAATAAAGGCCTACTCCCCTCTTGTCACCTTTACTAGACGCACCAAACTCAAAGGCCAACTCAGGGGATTTGAAATCAACAAATTTGCCGTTATCGATTATCTTAATAACAAGACGATCTTCAACGTTGTTAATTATAATTTTAATCCACTCTAGATCTTCTCGTAGTGCCTCGTGTGAATTCTTTATCAAGTTCAGCAATGAGTTTTTAATGATCCCCTTATTAACACTCACCTCTTTAAATGGCCTTGTATAGATAATATTAGCGTCGGGAAAAATTGAAATTACTTCTTCAACAACATCCGAAATCAAAGAGTCATTCGAGCCTAGATTTTTATAATTATTTAAAATATCGATAGCACTTTTTGTCCCTTCATAAATGGCCTTTACTTCTTTGGATTCACTTAAAGGGGCTTCTCGCTTAAGCCTTTGTAAACGTAGGTTTGTAAATTGTAATGGATTCGATAAGTCATGAATCATAGAATTATATGATTGCTTTTGCTCTTTAAGTTTTTTCGCAAAATGAGATACCTCCAATTGCTGTAACCTTGTATACTCTAATAAGTCCACTACAAAGTAGAGAGGTATCCAATATTTAAATCCAAAGGCATGATAGCTCGTCGTATAGAAAATATTTAAAACACTGAGGAAGAGACCAAGTATCATGAGGTAGTCGCGAGATTTTAATGAGACTATAAAAAAACGAATATAGACAAGCGATACTGAAATTGTAAAAAACTTCACAAAAGTAGTAAAACTATCATTCATTAGATAAGGTATCTGTACCTTTAAGATATAATTTGAAGCAGGGTTTTTAACAAATTGTTCCCCAAGACAACAAGGTCCCGGCCCTTTCATAAAGAACCAAAATAGATGAATGAGGCAACAACCAATGGCCCCCAATACAATAGCATTATAGATAACTCTCAAAGTTTTATTCTCGTTAAATACTTCTGAAAGGTTATGCCAATAATAGTATCTAGCAGTATAGGTGAAAATAAACATCACCAATGTTAAAGGTACTTTGTAAATCGAATATAGAGGAAAAAAGAAATTAGTAACAATAATTAAGCAAACAGCTGCTTGAGAAAAGCACATCACAACTGTTTTAATAGGAGAAGACTGAGCATTTTGGCTTAGTCGATTAAGATGAATACTTGTTACACCTAATGAGATTAAATAAGTCGCAGCTCCAAGGGCAATCAGAATATAGCCAAATGCCAGCCAAAAATTAAGCGAAAATTGATGTAAATATTCATACATTAGATAAGAGTAATAATTTTATGTGCCCTAGTCAATAAGACTAGTTGACACATATAAGAATTATCTTAGAAGACTCCATTAGGGAGCTAATTTCTTAGAGATTTGAGAGCCCGCAAACATTGCAATTACAAATATAACTATTGGAGCAGAAATATTAATCAGATTTACAATGGCCGGTCCAGGACAAATCCCTGCAATCCCCCAACCAACTCCAAACAGAACTGCACCTGATACTAGTCTCTTATCGATCTTCATCTTAGTTGGTAAGTGAAATTTGACATCAAAAATAGGAGTTTCACGCTTAGTAATATACTTAGTGGCAAAAATACCAATAACAACGGCCCCCCCCATTACAAAGGCAAGAGATGCATCCCATCCTCCCTGTAGAGAGAAGATATCTAGGAAACCAATGACTTTTTTTGGATTCACCATCCCTGAAATAGTTAAACCAATGCCAAATATCATTCCTGAAATTAAACTTGTAAACTTTTTCATTATAATAACCCCATTAAAGAGACAACAGCGATAGCTACGGCCATAAAAGTGATTGTTGCAACCAGCGATCGCATTGAGAAACGTGAAAGTCCACATACACCGTGCCCACTTGTACAACCTGAACCCAAATGTGTTCCTGCACCGACAAATAGGCCAGCAATGATGGCCTTAGTATATGAAAGATTGAGAGAATAATCTAAAAAACTTGGCCCCACCAATTTAACCACAAGTCCACCTAGTAAAAGCCCAAGAATAAAAAAGATTCGCCAATGACCACCGTCATTTTTCTTATGACAATTGAAAAGTATTCCAGAAATCCCTGCAACACGCCCATTAAAATAGAGTAAAAGAGCGGCAGAAGTTCCGATTAAAATCCCGCCAAATAGTGGCCATAGAGAGTTAGTCATACACTTACCTTTTTGTTGAAAATCAGTCCTTTACAATAGTTCAAAGACTTACATAATTTAATTAATTATATATAATGATTATAAACTAACATTGATGCCCATCAAATTTGGAAAAATATGATAAAGGAAATCTTAAATAATATTGAACGGCCTATTTTTCGTCAGTACCAAAAAGGCCAGGCCATTTACAGAGAATTAGAAGCCCCTCAGTTCCTCTATATTGTTGAAGAGGGAATTATTGGACTTTATTATAATAGCGAAAATGGTAAAGAGAGCTTTTTAAGAGTCTATGGCCCAGGAGAGATCTTCGGGCATCGTTCATACTTTTTAGAAGAACCTTATCACGCCAATTCAATTAGCCTCACAAAATCAAAATTAATGCTTATTGATCGTAAACAATGTGACAAAATTTGTCTTCAAAGCCCAGATCTACTTAAGAATATGACGAAAATTCTTGCAAGGGAGCTAGGCAATGCAGAAAGAAGACTTGCGAGAATGGCAGATAAATCGGCCAAGGCAAGAATTGTAGAAGCACTAGTCTATTTAAAACTTAAGCACCCGGAACATCATTGGACTCGCAAAGAAGTTGCAGATTTTGCAGTTTCAACTTTTGAGAGTGTTACAAGAATCTTAAAGGAGCTAGAATTAGCAGGTTTAATAACTAAAAGTGGCAGAAGTATCGAAATTATAGACGAGCAAAAACTTCTAAAATACTCTATTGAGAATTATTAAGATCTTGTTAATTTCATAGCAATTTTTACATTTAAGGCAGCGCAAGCTTGTCTATATAACATTGCTTAGATAGGATGCGGCCAACTAAAACCCACACAAAGGCCAACTTATGAAATTAGTAATGACACTTTTATCACTTATCTCATTTTTAGCAATTAATTCAAATGTGATCGCTTGTGACAATATTGTAAGCAAGAAACTTGAAAGAAAAATTAGAGCGGATCGTCCACTTCAAGTAAGATACCTAATGTACCTAACAGAAGGTACGGAGCTTCTAAATGATAGAGGAAATAAGCTAGCACAATTCAATGAAGACAAGCTTATCTACTCGGCAATCGGTTCAGAGCACTCAGGTTGGTTCAATGCTGCAGTAGCTGTTAACCCAGATACATGTTCGATTGATTACATTGGCCACTTTGCCGCTGAATAACCGTAGCAATCAATTTTAAAAAAATAATAGGCCTAACTTTTAGTTGGGCCTCTCAATTAGCTAAATAAATATTAAGTACAAACCTCAAGAAATCCTTAAGAAAGCCATTAAATTAATGAATGTAAAAATATTTAGTTAAGCCAACTAACTTTGTAACATACTGAAATTACATTTCATTTTTTTAAAACTCCACAAAAAATTGCCAGCAAATTCAATAATATCTCTGAAAAGCCGATATAAGTAGCTGAATTTAGTAATTTATACGTCAAATGTTTAAATACTAAAGAAATACAGCGGTAAGTCGAAAATATTTAAGAATAAATTTTCTTTACCCGAAGTGAAAAAATATGACCTGTGAGGGATCTTGAAAAAATCAATACTATACGTCGGACTATTCCTGGCAACATTATTTAGCTTTAGCTATGTCTTCTTTGTTGGTAATAATGCAACGAAGTCTAATACTTATAGTTATTTAGCGAAAGAAGTTGGTATCGAATATGAACTTGTTAAGCCTAAGGTTAAAGCAAAACTAAACTCAACGACATCAACGATTAGTAAAAGAGCGCCATCTTCGGTAGCACGAGAACATAGTGAAGAAACTGTTGCGCCAAGTAATAAGAAAGCTAAACGCAAAAGCTCAAAATATGCTGCAAATAAAAAGAAGAATTCAACGCAAGTCTTCTTAAATGATCTAAATCACTCTAGGCCATATGACTTAAAAAATACATTTGAAAGAACTACTGCAACAAAAGACAATAAGAAAGTTGAGGCCAAAGAAAAAGATCAAAAACAAATTGTTTACTCTCTTCCAAAACCACCTAAGGATGAAGAAGAGGAAAATGATGATACAACAAGTGGCCAACAAAATAATGGCCCTAATAATATTGTCATTGAAATACCTTCCATCGAGGGTCGTATTCCTCCTCTATCAGGACTAATAACTGAAACAAATAATAGTTTTTTAATTAGTAATGCCTACGCAGCGACGACATGTACTGACCCGAAAGTTGAACTCTTTGATCTAGTGTCGATGACAGTTCTAGAAGATAACCCAATTACATTTGAAGGGATTAACACTTCGACATATTTTAAGTTTGATGCAAAGAAGCTAGCACTAGATCTAACTGCACCTGCACGTTACAAGGTAAAGGTAACGGGCTGTAGCGACGAACTAGAGAAGGTTGTTACGAGTTACTTTAAACCACAAGATATTACTCCTGTTTCAACTCTTCTTGCAAAGATAACAAATACAGATATTGAATACACTCCAACAAGAGAGCTTGCAAACTATCTTGATCAAACAGAATCATTAATACATGCCAATATTGATAATCAAACAATTGATTATGATCTCATCTATACTGAACTAGAAAATAATGCTGATGCAGGTGTTTACTTTAGTGAAATAACTCAAGGTGAAACAGCGGCGATTCTAAAAGACGCTGCTCCAAAGATGAAAACACTTGAGACTCCAACTTCATTAAAAGAAGGGGATCAAAGTGAATTCGAAGTAAGTGCTGTTCACTGGGATTCATCTTATCCAGTTGCTTATCAATGGATTCTTGATGGAACAACTGTTTCAAATGCTGGCACATGGAACTATACTCCTCCAGCAGATACAGCTTCTAGTGTTGAAATTATTCTTAGAGTTGGTAAAAAGAATGATAGCGATGCAAATGTCAACACAGACCTAGTACATCATGAGTTTTCATATACACTAGAGATTGAACAAATTAACGATGCACCTACCCTGACAGCGTCACAAAGTGTAAATGTAACAGAAGATACAGTACATAACTTCTTCTTGACGTCAGGTAATGATGTAGACTCTCAAAGTCTTTCTTATATAATAACTTCCCTACCAACAAATGGTACATTAACTTGTGTAGGCACAACAAATGACTGTACCTATACACCAAATGCTGACTTCGTAGGTATTGATTCTTTCAATTACAAAGTAAATGACGGCGAACTTGATTCAACAGAAGCTACAGTTACTTTAAATGTTACAAATGTTAATGATAGGCCAGTAATTGGTGCCGATCAGAACCTGACAACTGCCGAAGACAACACACTTGCAATCACTCTTAATCAAGCAACAGATGTTGATAATGCTCAAGCATCACTTACATATAAAATTATAAGTTCACCTAGTAACGGATCACTTTCAAACTGTATTACAACAGCTACATATGGAAATGATCTGACTTGTGACTACACTCCAAACGCAAATTTTTATGGAAGCGATAGCTTTACTTATATAGCAAATGATGGATCATTAGATTCTTCAGGCGTTGCAACTGTATCTCTTTCAATTACTCCAGTTAACGATGTCCCAACACTTGCGGCTACTCAAGCAGAGTCAACAAATGAAGACACATCACTTAGCTTCAATCTTAATGCTGGTAGTGATATCGAAGGTACAACCCTAAATTATACAATTCTTACTACAACGACCAATGGTGTTCTATCTTGTACACAAGGAACATCAACGGCCTGTAATTATGTACCAAACTTAAACTTTTTTGGAACAGATACATTCACATATAAAGTTGATGATGGAGAGCTAGATTCAACAACTGCTACTGTGACAATTACTGTAAACACAGTTAATGATGCACCAGTTATGGGGGCAAATCAGTCAGAGACAACTAATGAAGATACAGCTCTTAATTTTACGTTAAATGCTGCAACTGACGTGGATCTTCCTGCTCAAACAATTTCGTACAAACTAGTATCGGGACCTTCGAATGGTACACTAACAAATTGTATTACAACTTCTACTTATATCAATGATAGAGACTGTACGTATACGCCAAATGCTAATTACAACGGATCAGACTCATTTACTTATATTGCAAACGATACAGTTACTGATGCTGTTACAATTGCAACAGTTACCCTAACGATTACTGCAGTTAATGATGCTCCAACTCTTGCCCTGACTCAAACTGTAAGTACGAATGAGGATACAGCTCTTAACTTCACACTTAATGCAGGTGCAGATATTGAAGGCGACACACTTTCTTATTTAATCGTATCAAGTCCTGCAAAAGGAACCTTAACTTGTACGGGTGGCACTTCAAGAGATTGTACATATACACCTGATCTTAATGATAATGGAACAACTTCATTTACCTACAAAGTAAATGATGGCCAATTAGACTCAGCAATTGCAACAGTTACAGTTAATATTACTTCAGCAAATGATGCTCCTGTAATGGCCGGAAATCAGACCGAGACTGTTGCTGAAGATAATACATTAAGTTTCACACTTTCTGGTGCAACAGATGTTGATATTCCGGCGCAAACTATCCAATACAAACTGATTACATCTCCTACAAATGGTACTCTATCTAATTGTATTAACACATCTACTTATTCAACAGATATTACATGTGACTATACACCTGGGGTGAATTTTAATGGAAGTGATTCGTTCACATATAGAGCAAATGATACGCTAACTGATTCAGCAACTGACTCAACAGTATCAATCACAATCACTCCTGTTAACGATGCTCCAACTCTTGCGGCCACGCAAAGTGTATCTACAAACGAAGACACAGCTTTAAACTTTAACTTAACTGCCGGATCAGATATTGAAGGTGATACTCTCTCTTATATTATCATTTCAACTCCAGCAAATGGAAACCTTAGCTGTACAGGAGGCCCATCGACAGCATGTACCTTTACACCAGATTTAAATTTTAACGGCACGACAACTTTTACTTACAAAGTAAATGACGGGGCACTTGACTCAAATACAGCAACCGTAACAATTACTGTTAACTCAGTTAATGACGTTCCTGTTATGGCAGCGGACCAAGCTCATTCAACAAATGAAGATACAGCGCTAAACTTCACTCTTAATGGTGCGACAGATGTTGACGTACCGGCACAAACGTTGAGCTACAAAGTTATCACAGCGCCATCAAATGGTACGCTCTCTAATTGTATTACAACAGCAAGCTATGGGACAGATATCTCATGTACTTATACTCCTAATGCAAATTACTATGGTAGTGACTCATTTACATATACTGCAACTGACAGTGTTGGTGTTGCCGTTACAAATGCAACAGTTTCTCTAACAGTAAATAGTGTAAACGATGCACCGACCCTAGCGGGAGACTGGTCATTTTCAACAAACGAAGACACTGCTCATAACTTCAATTTAACAGCAGCGAGCGATATTGAAAATGATACTCTTTCTTATATCGTTGTTTCAAACCCTGCAAATGGTAATTTATCATGTACAGGTGGAACTTCTACGGCCTGTACTTATACACCAAATCTTAACTTTGAAGGAAGTGACTCATTTACTTACAAGGCAAATGATGGAACACAGGATTCAAATACAGTAACTGTCAGTATTAGCGTCAACGCTATCAATGATGCACCAGTTATGGTTGCCGATCAAAATGAAGTGACGAATGAAGACACTGTACTTAGTTTCTCCCTTAATGGTGCAACTGACGTGGATGTACCAGCGCAAACGATTAGTTACAAGGTCATTAGTCTACCAACCAATGGTACTCTAACTGATTGTATTACAACTGGAACATATGGGACAGATATCACTTGTACTTATACGCCAGGTGTAAATTTTAATGGTACAGACTCATTCACATACATTGCAAACGATGGACTACTAGATTCAGCGTCAATTTCAACTGTTAATATTACAATTAATGCAGTTAATGACGCTCCAACTCTTGCAGCGACTCAAACTGTTTCAACAGATGAAGATACACCTCTAAATTTCGATTTAAATTCTGGTGCTGACATTGATGGTGACACTCTTTATTATGTTAAACTTACTGACCCAGCAACAGGGACGCTAAATTGTTCAGGTGGAACATCTCGCTCGTGTACATACACTCCTGTTCCAAATTATAACGGAACGACTTCATTCACATATCGAGTAAATGACGGTGCTGCAGACTCAACAGTCTCAACTGTTACTATTATTGTAAACTCTATTAATGATGCACCAGTAATGGCAGCAGATCAGGTATATTCAACTGACGATAACACGGCCCTAGCAATTACTCTTAGTAATGCAAGTGATGTTGACGGTGATACTCTAACTTATAAGATTGTAACGGCACCAACTAATGGAACACTTTCAAATTGTATCACGACAGGTAGTTATGGAACTGATTTAACTTGTACTTATACAAGTAATGTTAACTTCCATGGAACAGAAACGTTCACTTTTATCGCAAATGATGGAACTGTTGATGCAGCTTCTGTTGAGACAGTAACAATCACAGTCACTGACAAAACTCCTTCAGCTCCTCCAATGATTGCACTTACATCCGCAACGTACACAACGTCTACAGCAAATACGATGACTATTAGTAGCTGTAGCGATATCACCTCAGTAATTATTAATGAGGGAACTCAGCCTGCGGCCGGCGATTCTTGGGTAGCATGTTCGACAATAGCAAATGCAACAACTTATACACTTTCAAGTACCACTCAGGGCCTACACACTCTTAAGGCATGGTCAAAAGACCCACATGGAAATATCTCGACAACTTCAAGTGATATCAATGTCTATTACGATACAATTAATCCAAGTCTATCACTGACAACACCAACAATTCAAAAAGGTGGGAATAATATTAATCTGGCATGGACTGCAACTGATGCAAGTACATCTTCATCTCAAAATTTCCAAGTAGACATTTATAATGGAAGTAGCTGGTCTTCAGTAGGTACAACTACGGCAATTAACGGCCCAATTAGTTCACAGGCCTTTTCAAGATCATGGACTGTACCATCAATTAATACGACTAATGCTAAATTTAGAGTTTCATTTACAGACCTTGCAGGTAACTCTGCATCAGTTGAATCAAGTGTATTTGAAATAGATTCAATTGCGCCGGCCTTAAGCTATACATCACCGGCCAATAACTCTTATCATCTTTCAAGTACAACAATTAATGGTAATTGTGAAAGTGGTATTAATATTAATATCTCAGGTGATATTCAGGCCGACTTCTCTATTGCATGCTCTGGTGGAACATTCTCACAGACGGTAAATTTCTCAGACAATGATGGAGCGAAAGATATCACGATAAATCAAGTTGATGCTGCTGGAAACTCAACATCAGTTACGAGAACATTTATTCGAGATGAAGTGGCACCTATCCTAACAAAGACAGCAGGTATCTCTCCTGACTTCACAAATGCCAACACACCAAATGCGTGGTCAGGTACTTGTGAAGGAACATATACCATTTATGTAACAGGTGATGAGACAACTTCATTTAACTGTTCATCAGGAACATGGAGCTGGACACCTTCTCCAAAGACGACAGATGGAACATTTGTTTATAACTTAGTACAAACAGATGCTGCTGGAAATACATCTTCTCCTGCTCTATCTCTTTCTTGGCAACGAGATGCAACTCCACCGCCGTTCAATGCAACATCTCCAATTCAGATTGAAATTGGAGAAAACAAGTCTGAAACATTATTAAGAGATAGTTTTACAATAACAGGTACATGTGAAGGAACAAATGTAATTACAATCTCTGGAACTGAAACAGACACGATTACTTGTTCAGCTTCTTCTTGGACATGGACATCCGCCAATTATACAACAGATGCGACAAGAGCTTTTACATTTACGCAATCAGACTCGGCGGGTAACACTTCGGCCTTAACCTATACTTGGACAAGAGACTCTAACTTCCCTGCTCTTGCTATCGATCTAAGTTCAATCAAGAATAATGGTACAACTGCAACGTTTACAGGAACATGTGAAGACGGCCTAACTATTAATATAACTGGCGCACAAACGACAACAACGACTTGTTCTTCTGGCGTGTGGTCTTGGACAACGGCCACAACAGCATCAGACGTTAACAATACCTATAATTTCGCACAAACAAATGGAGCATCAAATACGTCGACAGTTTCAGGGTACTGGTATAGAGAGACAGGACTTCCTGTTGTAAACTCAATTTCAGCAGGAAATACAGACCCATCTCCAACGAATTTTGTCCCATATTCTTTAACGGCCAGTTCTCAAAATGCGAATGTATACTTGACACATATTTGCCTTCAATCAAATAACACAGTTCAGCCGGCCATTGATGATTCATGTTGGATTGCTGTTAATTCAACATCAATTGGGATAACTCCGGCGCAAAATATTACTGTAACAAATTACTCTTATCTCCTTGGCTGGGAGCCGGCCCTCTATCACGTCTATGCATGGGTAAAAGATGAAGCTGGAAATATTTCTTCGAATAGTCAGGTTCTAGACACTGACTATGATCAAATAAATTATGACAAAGCATCCCCTCCTACTATTTGGGACGTTGCTGCCGCTAATAATGATACTTCCTCAATTCCTCCAACAAGAGCTGATTCAGCTGTACCAACTGGAACGGACTTATATATTCGTTGGAAAGTAGACGATAGCGTAGGATTACCTGCAACGGCAATTAATGTCTACTACACCCAAGACGAACAGACGTTTACGGCCATTGCGGGTGCACAAGGAATAGCTCCTCATACAAATCACGGTTGTCCAGGAATTACTCTGGCCGCTAATGAAGGTTGTTTTAAATGGACAGGTGGTTCTCCTCTAGCAACAGCATACAAAATTAGAGTAAAAGTAACGAATTTATCAGGAGTGAGCACACAGCTTACATCGACACCAATAAATGCTGATCGTATTAAGATTATTGCAGGTAATACGGAAGCTGGTCTTGGTGGAGATGCAAGGTCTGCCCTATTTTTTAATAAGCGTGTAGGAGATTCTTCAGATATAAACACTCTCGTTTTTACAGAAGATGGTAATATTTATTTTGCCGACTATAAAAGAGGGATAATTACAGTTGATCCAGCTGATGGTAAGCAGAAACTCTTTATTGCTAAAACAGGAACATCAACTGGTGATGGAGGTCCTGCAGAGAGCGCAACTCTCCGTTATCCAATGAAGATCACTCTTGACTATCAAGGGCGACTCTTAATTCTTGATTACAATAGAATTAGAAGAGTAGATTTAAACCTTGAAAACCCAACAATTGAAACGATTATCGGAGGTGGTTCAAGTACTGCTGACACTGTAGCAAACCCACTTGATCTTCAAATGAGAAATTTATCTAGCTCGGATTATAGAACAAATGCAGTTCTTTTTACCCCACTTCCAAATGGTGACCTTTGGTTTAATGCAGAAAGATCTGAGAGCATTGAAACAGATGGTGGATTTAAAGTACGAATCTACAAAGCAGCAACAGGACAGGTTGAATCATTCTACCTAGGTGGAACGGGAGACGGTTGGCAGTCTACTCAAGATCTTTCTAAGTGCCGTATTGGTTATACTGGTATAAAATTTAATCAAACAACATCTCAAATTGAAGGTATTACTGGTTATGCCTATCATCACCAAAACTTTGCCGGTTGTGATATGTATGGCTCGACATCTACATATACATACGCAAGGGTCTACTTTGATCCGACGACAGGTCAGGCCATTACACCATTTGATAATAGTTACCGTTGGTATCACTACTATAACTACACAGGAATGGATGGTAAATCATATGTAACAGTTGCTAGAAGTTATATGAATCGAAATAATTTTGATGGAACATATACGAGAATCCTAGGTTCGGGAACTCTAGGTGAATGTGCAGATGGGACATTAGCGACGGCCTGTAATATGGATATCTACTCGGTCTTTGTCGATAAGAATGGAAAGGTATATTTTAACGACCGTGGTAGAATTAGAACTCTTGATGAAGAAGGTAAAGTTGTTACAATTTTTGGTCAAAGTCAATCTTATGGAGATAACGTCAACGCTGTTAATGCACGTTTTAGTAATATTAGCCGTGTTACGAGGCTAGATAACGGAAAAGTTGTTGTTAATGACACATCGTCGTACTACCTAAAAGAATTCACAATTGAAGGAAATATCAATATTTTAGCTGGTAATGGTACCGTTGCAACAGCATCGACATCTGCAGCTGCTAATACACAACCTGTAAGAAACCCATACTGGACAGTTGTTGACCGCGCAACGGGGAATATCTATATGGACCGTGTAGAATGGCACTACGGCCGTTTTGCCATGCTTAATCGAGCAACTGGTATGTGGGAAGATGTCTTCAGTAACACTAGTGGTACCAGCTACTACGATCCAACATCAGATGGTAAAACCGGAAGTGATATAGACGTAGCCGGAAGTAATAACAGAGCATTACCTCTTGGTTTTGCTAATGGAAAGTTATTCTTAAGTAGAATGAAACATAACTCAACAGACCTTAGATACGAAGACTTCATGCTTAAGGCCTACGATTCTGCTGACAGTTATAGACAAGAGCATATCTGGGGTGTTCTAGGGTACAACGATGTAAACGAAAGTTGTACGGCACTTAGGACAGCACCTACTTCGGGAAGCACATGTGAGTATGAGTATTGGGATAATTACAGAAATATCTTCTACGATAGTGTCGATGCTAAGTATATTACTGCCAAAATGTATCGTGGTGCCCAACGAAGAGTTATTGCATTCAAAGACGGCAACGTTGAACAAATCGCTTATACGGCAAGAAATATTGACGATGGCTTTGTCTACGCGAGACGTGGTGGAACTCAGTACCTTTACTACTGTTATGGAAGTCGTCTCTATGGCCACAATATTGATACAAATACTGATCTAGGAGCACTAACATGGGCAATGCCTCAGCTCTCATGTCGTGGCGTTCAATTCGATTACAACCCGACAAATGACTCTATCATTTTCCCATTTGAACAAAATGGGCTCTATGGAGTAGCTGAATATTTTCTCTAACATAAAGAAGGAGGTTTAAGGTTATTTAGAAGATTGCTCTGTAAAACACTGATTTATATCATGTACAAACAATAAACATAGAAGTAAACAATGCTCAATAACAAATATTTTCATCTTATTCAGTTAAGATGTGAGCATTATGAAGACTTTTAAACCAGTATATTGCCTATTTTTAATCCTCTTTAACCTACTAATTTTCGGTAGTGATCTCGATATTAGTATGCTTCCTGACAAGAGTGTCCAACCTGGAGAGGTGGCGATTCAGGTTCTGCCCGTTAAATCTCCAATAGATACTACTTATAAGATCTCCATTGAAAGCAACCAACAGTGGCGTGCCGAAGGCCCAGATAGTATTGAGCTAATTGCAGGTGATCTGACTTACCTAACGTTCTATACCTATACACCTAGCTTTGTTGATGCTGGAACAATTCATGAGTTAAAGATTACCTTCACCAATATTGAAACTCAGGAGAAGATTGAAAATAGCATAAGCTTTGTAGTGGCCAAGAAGCGTGACCTTGACTTCTTTGATGCTGATCAAAACATTGAAACAAATAAGAAAAACCACACACTTAACTTAAAAGTTAAAAATACAGGTAATGCAAGCGAAGTTTATAATTTTTCAATTAGAAACCTAACGCCAGAAGTAAGTGTAAGTGTTAATAGCTCACCTATTACAATTGCAGCTAACGAAGTAAAGCTTCTTCCAGTTAGAGTTAATTTTAAAAATAGTACTTCGACATATGCAGCGTTTGAAGTTAATGCCAAAGTTGGTGGAATCACAAAATTTCAAAAGAAGTTTCAGGTTAAATTTGTTAGCTCTGCAAATAATCAAGACCGTCAAGGGAATTACCTTGATACAACACTTACCATCACAAATGATTATATGAGTGTCGAAGGTAGAGACTCCAACCTTAGTTCTGTTGTTTTGAACTCAAATGGCGCACTATCAGACTACGTTTCTTTATCAAGCTACGTACAGGCCAATATGGTTAACGGACAAGCACAGGATGCACGAGGAACGTTCCACTTTGATGGTGACAGCTGGCGCTTTAGTGCTGGTAATAACGTCGATCTTGATGTTGATACAAATGTTGGTAACGAGGCCCGTGATGGTGTCGCATATACAAGAGATATTCTTCCAAATTTAAAAGTTGGAACTCTTGTGGGTGTAGATGAGAATGATGAATTTAACACTGCTGCCATGATACAATATGATCCCAAACCAGGGCAGCGTACATTTGTTGTCGTTAATCAAAATTCAGATTCAGGTGAAACATCGGGTTCAATTGGATATCGTGGAAATTTCAACATAAATGATAAACTCTCCTTTGCACCATCCCTAACAGTTTCAGATGACCCTCAACGTGGAGTCATTCAAGACTATCGTACAGCAGTTCGATATATGGTGAGAAAGAATCTTCCTATCGCTATTTCATCTGGATATCGCAAGGATCGTTTTCAAGAAGTTATTTACAACAATGCATCTCTTTCTTACGACTTTGATGGAGTACTGATTGAGCTTAGTCGAAATGACGAATTAGATCGAGATACTTTTGCAACAAATGAACAAAATAGAGAACATCGTAGCTCAAATCAAGTAAGAGTTAGTTTTCCAATGGGTGGCGGTCTTTCTACAAGTGTTAATTATCAAGATCACACTAGCTCAAGTGTAAAAGAACAGAGAAAGTTCATTACCTTTGCTTACCAAAATAAACAATTATATGCGGCAATGAGGGCCGGTGTTGCCAGCAAGAATTATACAGACAGTAATCTACAAGATTATACGAATGAACCATTTATATCAGTAGACTTAAGCTATAAAGCACCAAAATTTACGATAAGATCACACGTTGAATACGAATCATATGGTGATGATTCATATCGTACCCGAACAGACATTGGAATCGATTACAATATCGACAATAATTACTTTAATGGTAATGCCTATGTAAGAATTGGTCATAACGAAGGCCAAAGAAGAGATTATGTTACTCAAACGCAAACAGATCTGGATTATATTGAAGCTGGAATCCGTGCTGGAACTGATAGTAACTATACTTTTGAAGTCTACACAAGAGCTGAAGATAATCATCAATATGATGATATTGACTATCAAATTGGAATACGTTTTCAATATCGCTTCGGTGCAAAAACACCACGAAAGGTTGAAGACACTTTCGGAGGAAAAAGAACTGGTAGTATTGCCGGTAGAATATGTATAGACAGTAATCTAAATGGTACTTGCGAAGACTTTGAGAAAGGAGTTCAAGGCTTAAGTATATACAGTGTTACAGGAAGCGCAACGACAGACAAAGACGGTAAGTATATTATTAATGAGCTTAAGCCAGATATTGACCATATCTCCCTCATTGAAAGACAGGTTACGGCCAACTCACTTGAGTCATCTGAATACTACAAAGGAACAAAGGTTATAAAGAATCAAACAGTCTACGTCGACTTTGCTCTTAAAGAGATATCTACAATTAACACATTTTCTTACAATGATATTAATAAGAATGGGCGTTATGATAAAGATTTCGATACTCTTATAGGAGATATCACATATCAATTAATAGGTGAAAATAATGAGATCATTCCTATAAGTGGTAAGTCTTTAAATACAATTAATTATTCACGTCTTAGTAATGGCCAATACAAATTATTAGCAATATCAAAATCACCAATCTATAAAGAAACTCAAAAGGAAGTTATAGTTAATCTTCCAAAAGACAATATGCAAACTGTTGCATTTGGCTTTGAAATCATTGATTTGAATACGCTCCCAATCCAGGATCTAATCATTACAGAGTTCGACAACAGCATTATTAGTGCACCTAACTTTAGAGCGCTTCTAACACTCGATTCGACAGAGACTGAATATAATATACTTTCTAATATTTCGGTAAAACTTGATGGTTATCAAGTTGATATTGAAATAGAAGAATTATATTCGGGACTATGGGATATCAACCTAGAGCTTAAAAACCTTATTTCACTGATAAGTAAAAATAATGAGATCACGATTGAAATTGAATTAGAAAACGAAATCGGTAACAAATTACATATTAAAAGGGCAAGAAGCCTCTACTACAACAACTAGAAGAATAAAATAATGAACTATTTTTTAACACTTATACTACTTTGCGCACACCTAACGACTTCAGCTTGTTTAGTCTTACAAAAAGACGACAATGGTAAGAGATCACACCCTGCGATCAAACACTATCTTGAAGATGGAGATAAAAAGCGTGAGATCGTTGTTAAAAATGTAACCGAAGAAAATTGTCACTATACAATAATTAAGACAGAACTCATCCAATCCAGAGATGGAAGCTATAGCTACCTACCATCTAGAGAGGGACAAGAAGTAAAATACTCATTGTCTCCTTTCATGTCATTATTAGATGAAAAAGGAAATGAAAGCTTTGCCATAGAACAGAGCTTGGGACCGGGACAAACAAGGCACTACGGACTACAAGTCAATATTCCTAAAGAACAAAGTGTAGGAAGCTTTCAGGCCGGATACAAAATTGATTATATGAACGGTTCAACGTCTTTTATCGTAGGAGAAATTTATTATTCGACGAAACAGACCCAAGTATCACCGCAATTAAAATTTTTAAAATTTGATAAAAACAAGAAGAAACTTCTATATGCAGTTGCAAACAAAGGTAATGCCTATACTTTCTTCACAATGAATTTGATCTACACCGACCCAATGACTGGTTTTGAATCACGCGGAGTCCTGGATAATGATAAACTGTACCTCTTCAAAGCAAATATTAGAAATTATCTCCTTCCAGGTGGTAAGACAATTCTTTCACAAATCAGTTTAGATTCACATATAAGAAATTTAAAAGAACAATTTAAACAGCAATTTCCAGATCAGGACTTCCCTAGGGTTTTAAACCTTACGGCCATTCCTCTTTATGGCATAGACTACAACGATTGGCAAAACCACAAAAACCTTCCATTAGGATTAAAGTCCGTAATGATACACACAAATTAATTTTTTAAGGAGAAGACATGAAATTAATTAAATTTTTAACTCTTGCTTCAGCACTTAGCTTTAGCACTTTTGCAGCAGATTCTACAGCGAATGGATCAATCACACTTTCAGGTATTTTTTCACCAAAAGTAAGCACTGTTTCAATCGCATTAGTTGACTGTGGTGCAGATGTAACACTTAACGACTGTGAAGCGACACTTTCATCAACAAGCTTTGGCTCACACTCTCAAGATGCTTCACTTAGCCTTGGTACATTCAATGGTGAATCAAACACTCGTTTTGTGAAGTTTGAAATCAAATCAAAAATGCTACTTTTCAAAGGCGACACACTAAAGATCTCAAAGTCATTAGTCACAACTTCGAATGATGTAACAGTTGCACTTGAAAAAATGATCTTCGTATCAGCAGGTTCAAGCCTATTTGGTCAACAAACACTTGGAGACACAAGTTCTAACCTATCAAATGGTTCAATCATGGTAGATACAAAGAAAAGTATTACGGCCGTTGCAGTAGACGTATATGACTCAGGAGCAGAGAACCCTGGTGTGGAAAATGCAAAAGTTCTTTCTGCACTTCGCGATGATACGGCACTGACAGTAAGAGGTATTATCTCTCTTGAAGCTGGTGATGAAGCAAGTTCTGATAATTTCTCAGCAAAAATCAATGTTGCTCTTACAGGTATTGATGGTAATTAATGATTAAAACAATAGCTCTCACATTCACACTTCTTATAGCAGTTAGTATACAAGGGAGCTGTAATATGGGAGGCTCTTTTAAATGTGAGAGCTATTCAGATAATGGCCTTGATGGACTATACCTCAATCCCTGGCAAGTCTATGAAGGCCGCTACTCTTGTGTTTCGTGGAGCACACGTAATTATATATTAGATATTGAAGATACAAGTGTACCAGCAGGAGTGACACTTGAGATTAGCTTTAAAACTAATCAAAGTGGCGAACTTAGTATAAAAGGCATCACATCAAATGGTGTAAGACATGTTCAAAGAGTTAGAAACCAAGTAGTCTATGATGCTGTTGATGGTAATCGATGGTATTGGCAAACGTATCGTCATACCTTTTCAGGTAATTCTACAACATTAAAACAAATAAGAATAAAGATCCCATTCTTTACTAGTATCGATGACTTCGAATGGATCATAAGTAACGGTTCAGGAGATCCTGCAAACAGTCGCTATTTACAATTGAAGAACCAATCTAATTTCAACTATTCTATGACTGAAGAGGATCTCTATAATCCCGAATCAAAGAATTGGAATATCGAGCTTGAGGGTGTTTTTGGTGCAAACGATGAAGCGCTAGTAAAGCTAGCACCACGTAGTATTAACCCTATTTACTACCCAACATGTGATACTATTCTAGACTCAGTGGTTGCCGTTGCACCAACAGAAAGCGGTGGAGATTCATTCACTATAGAATGTGAGAATAACCCAACTCCTTTAAATTCTCGTTTGGCCTATCTTAAAATAAAGAATAACACAGCAAAAAGTTATTGTTCTGCAATCAATTTCACAATTGAGTCACTCTTTGAGCTAACGATATCAGATGATATCGAATCATCTAGCTATACTGAAATATTCGATATTATTACAGAGTTTAAGTAAGAAATAATTTCAAAGAAGAACAGCTTCTCTTGCATTTTCATAAGTAAGATGGGATTTAATAAGCCAATTTAATAACATAAATAAAAGTGAGGAATATATGAAAAAAGTACTTTTATCTCTAGTATGTCTACTAACAGTAAGCGCCCAAGCTGGTATATCGATTGGACTACCTCCGGGAATGAGTATGCCTGACTATGATTCAATCGAACAATCACAACGAGTATTTGTAGAAACAGTTGAAGAACTTATGGCAAGTGATGAAGTTAAGGCAATCGTTGAGACGGTTGAAGATGATTATCTAGCAGCATGTATCGCTCTTCCACAAAAAGCATCAGCAACTTTATTTAATGTTTACCTACGTTATGAATGTGAAGGTGCTACAGATGTTAAGCTTGTGATCGCAGCAAAAATGAAAAAAGGTGTTGTGAAAGTTAAAAACTATAAAGTTAAATTCTAAAATATACATAAGAAGGTCAGCTAAGCTGGCCTTTTTATTTGCCCTTTTTAGTATATTAATGTAATTAATACGAAAATTCACGCAAGGGAGCTACACCATAATGTGGCTGAGAAGAACGGATTAGGCCGTCAAACCTTTTAAACTTGATCCAGGTAATGCTGGCGTAAGGAGAATCTGATGAAAATACTAATATTAGTATTTATTTCCCAACTAACATTTGCTCAAACAACATCGGCCAATAGTCACGATGCTATTTATATTTATGGTCTCTTTGAAAAGAAAGAATATTATAGCGACGCCAATAGTACATCGATAAAGACGGCCAAAGAATTTTCACAAGAACAATCCACTGATTTAAGTGAACTATTTAAGTCCATTCCTAACCTTAATATGGCAAGTGGAAGCTCACGTTCAAACTTCTTTCAAATCAGAGGAATTGGCGAAAGATCGGCATACGAAGGAATATCAAACTACTCAGTAGGACTGATGGTTGATGAAATTGACTACACTGGTGTTTCAGGAACAACAAATCTAGAGGGTATAAAGCAATTAGAAGTATATAAAGGACCTCAGGCTACACGTTTTGGGCCAAGTGCAATGGCAGGAATGATTCATCTAAAGTCTCAAGACCCGACGCAGGAATCAAAATTTAAAACGTATCTTTCATATGAGTCATTTAATACATGGGAAGAGAGTATTAGCTACTCAGGTATGCTTAATCATTCGACAGGGTTGACACTAAGTCTATCAAAGAGAGACAGTGATGGCTTCATGGAAAATGAATACCTCAAACGTAACGACACAAATGGCCAAGATGAATTAAATATTCGTGCAAGTCTAGCTAAAGACTTTATCGATTCAACACTTACATTTGGACTTCACTATTTTGATAAAGCAAATGGATATGACGCTTTTGTACAAGATAATAGCTTCACAACTCGTTCAGACAAACCAGGTAAGGATAAGAGTGAAACCCTTGGACAATACCTAAAGTTGGAAAAAGACCTAAATGCCAACTTAACAAGTACGACGATTATAACACACTTTAAAAATAATTCTTATTATAGCTATGATGAAGACTGGGGTAATAACCCTTACTGGAATACTATTCCCGGATGGAATACAGACTACGACTATAATATTGAATTCCCAAGAAAGCGCGAAGACTTTACTCTTGATCAGCGTTTCTCATCAAAAAGAAGTACTATCGGTGTTTATCTAAAGTTCTCAAATGAAGATTTCAAAGAAATTGGATATGAAGATTCAGCGGTAAGAAAAAGTATAGATGGAGAAGTCGACACTAAGCTAGTATCAGTCTATGCCGAGCAGACAAAAGAAATAAGTGAAAGTATTGATATCAATTACGGTGGTCGTATTGAATATCGTAATGTCGAATTTGAAGCGCAAGAAAGTGGAACAGAAACAAACCTATCACCAGAAGACTTAATGTATGGCCTAAATATTACACTATCTAAGAAAGGTCTACTTGGAGATCTCGCCTACCTAAAACTATCTAAGGGTTATAAACCTGGAGGAATAAATACACAATCAGCAGTACCTGATACACGTAAAGAATTTAAACCTGAGGATCTTTACTCATTTGAGTTTGGTCAAAAATATCATTTAAAGGAAAAAGGGATCTCGCTAAGTAGTTCTCTATTTTTCATGTATCGTAACAATGCACAAGTTAAAACATCATTTCAAGATGACCCAATGGACCCAAGCTCATTTACATTCTATACAGATAATGCGGCAAGTGGTTTTAACTATGGAACAGAGATTGAAGCAAGCCTTACAAAGACCTATGGCCTAAGCGTAACTTCGGGAATAGGCCTTCTTGGGACAAGGTATGGTGACTATAATATAGGAACAAGAGATCTCGATGGCAGACAGATGCCTCATGCGCCAAATTATCAAGTGAACCTCAACTTAAATTACAAGTACAAGAACGGTATGTATTGGGATATTAATTTCTATGCGTCTGATGTTTTTTACTTTTCAAACTCACACGACTTAAAGTCAACGGCCTATCAATTAGTCGATACGAAAGTTGGCTATCGTTATAAATCTTTAGACATCTCAATTTGGTGCAAGAATGTTTTTGATGAAACTTACTCACTTCGTGGCTACTACTTCGCCAATATGCCTCCAACATGGCAAGACGAGCTCTACACACAAAAAGAAGCTCCACGTAGCTATGGTATTAGTGCAAGCTATGAGTTTTAGAGATAGTCTTTGTTAATGTCATAAGCATTAAAAATATGATCGTCTGGAGTATGACGATAGAGTTTAAGCTTATTTCTCTCTCGATGTTGTGAAATATATTCTTCGTAGCAATCATTAGCTTCTAAAACTTGACTCGTGAATATACCCTGTTGGTCAAAAGCGAAGCGCTCGGCACGATATGCGTGTTGGGTGCGGTTTCTTTCCTTTAATTCATAGATTTCATACATCTTAGAAGTTTCATATGAAGTAAGCTCTTTCATTGGTTCTCTATCCAGACCAAATAATCGCTGAAAGTCCTTAAACGTATTATAATAGATCATATCAACTTCATACTCTTGAGGAATTAGATCATCTAGTGCATGTGTTGCCTCATGGACAAAGAAGTGCGCAACAAGGCCTAGCTCATCTTCAAAACCTAAAAAGATCGTTGGAGTTTCCATTGTGAAATCATATAGTGCTGAGGTTCTTTGAGATAGTCCTCGGCGCTGCCTTTCATATTGCGAAAGGTTTCTAATCTTAAGTTCGCCTCTTTCTAAAAGAGCTTTGATCTTATTGATAACTTCCTTTCCCTTGTTCGTCGACGATACTAATGCGAATAGTTCATCTAATTGGTAATTTGTTTTATTTAAGTCGAAATTTTGGTCTCCACGACTGATGCTACACTTTGCAACTTCAACCTTTTGGTTTTGAGAACGATGACGATATGTAGGATTATGATCGATATCAGGGCCAAATCCCCCCATGCCACCTAAGCCTCCAAACGAAGCAAAGAGATTCAAATTGATAAGTATTAATGCAAAGTATTTACCCATAATATTCTTCCTTTGTGCACAGATTAACATCTAAAAAGCACAGAGTGTCATATTTTGAATATACTTCAATAATGACTATTACTTATACATATTTCGGATACTTAGCTTAAATAAATAGGCCTAAAACTAGACGATTTATGATGATTTGACTAAAACTATAGAATAATAATTTAACGTAAGAGAGATTTATGGGAAGAAAATCAGCAAAAATTGCGGCAAAAAAAGGCGCAGCGGACAAGGCCCGTGGACAGGTATTCACGAGAGCACTAAAAGATGTATTCTTAGCTTCAAAAAGCGGAAGTGGCGATCCAGAAACAAACTTTCTTCTAAAAGTTGCAATTGATCGTTGTAAGAAGTTTAACGTTCCAAAAGACAATATCGACCGTGCAATCAAAAAAGGCCAAGGTGGAGACGGTGTCGGTTATACAGATATTAATTATGAAGGCTACGGCCCTGGTGGCGTTGCTGTATTCGTAGAAGCATCAACGGATAATAATACTAGAACAGTAGCAAGTGTAAGAAGTTATTTCAATAAAGTTCAAGGATCACTTGGGCAAACTGGATCACTAGAATTCGTTTTCAAAAGAGAAGCAAATTTCTTAGTTAACGAAGAAAATGTATCTGACCACGATGAATTTGAACTTGAAGTAATCGATGCTGGAGCAGAAGATATTACACTTGAAGATGGTGTATTTGAGATTATTGCACCAGTAGAGTCATTTGGAGATATCCAAAAGAAACTTCAAGAAATTGGAATCACACCTGAAGAAGCTAGGCTTGAGAGAGTTCCACTTAATCACAAAGCAATTGATGATGAAGATACATTAAAGCAATTTGAAAGATTGATTGACCTACTTGAAGAAGATGATGATGTTGTAACTGTTTATCACAATCTAGAAGAGAGTGAGGAATAGATGAAGTATTTAATTATTGCATTCATTGCACTAATGGCCAACGCTGGCGACTTTAAGGTTGAAAAAGATCTTGCAAAGAACTTATTTCTTTCCCTCGAATCAACTGTAACACCTGATTGTATTGGGAAAAAGTGTGTTATCGAGCTTGATCAAATTCTATGTACGGACATATCTAAAAGAACGAAGTGTAGAGTTGGTGCATACTCAAATGGTGATATTCTTCTCAAAACAGTAAAAGGAAGTGATGCCCAAGATATTTTTGATGCCTTAAATGATATCAATGAAGCAACTTGTTCATCGGATGGAAAAACTTGTGGAACTCACTTCTACAATGTAACTTGTGAAGAAAAATCAAGATTAGTTTTTAAATTTTATAAATGTCATTTAAGTGACCTTAGAAAGTAGAATATAGAAAGGGATCCATAGGATCCCTTTCTTATCTTAACCAAGCTTACTCATATCAATGACAAAGCGGTAACGAACATCACTATTTAAAACCCTTTCATAAGCTTCATTTACCTGTTTAGGCTCAATCATCTCTATCTCAGGAGTGATATTATGCTTGCCGCAGAAGTCTAGCATTTCTTGAGTTTCTTTTAGTCCACCAATAACAGAACCAGCATAACTCCTTCTCTTCATTATAAGCGCAAAAGGATGAATGGTAAGAGGTTCCTCAGGAACACCAACTGAAACGAGTGTTCCATCAAGCTTTAGTAAGTTAAAGTAATTCCCCATATCGAGCTTATTACTAGAAACAGTATTTATAATGAGGTCAAATTTTTCAGCATTTTCTTCGAAGACCTTTTCATCTCCAGTATAGAGAAAATTGTGAGCACCAAGTTTAACTGCGTCCTCTTCTTTACTCTTCGTATGGCTAAGCACTGTAACATCAGCTCCCTTAGCGGCCGCGATTTTGACCCCCATATGGCCAAGGCCACCAAGGCCCATAATGGCAACTTTCTTCCCAGGCCCCGCCTTCCAATGGGTTAAAGGGGAATATAGAGTAATTCCTGCACACATTAGTGGGCCGGCCTTTTCTAAATCAATATTATCTGGAATTTTTAAGACGAAATCCTGATCAACGACAATTACATCAGAGTAGCCCCCTTGTGTATAACCTGTGCCATCTTCAATTTCTGATCCATAAGTTTGGGTCGAACCCTGTTCACAATATTGTTCAAGATGATTTTCACATGGTGAACATTTTCGACAAGAATCAACAAGACAGCCTACTCCAACACGATCACCTACTTTATATTTTTTTACATTCGCACCAACTTCACGAACAACACCAGCAATCTCATGACCTGGAACTAGAGGAAAAGGAGTTCCTAAACCCCACTCATCCCTGGCCATATGAATATCAGAGTGGCAAATTCCACAAAACTTAATATCGATGACAATATCATTGGCATTAGGACTTCTTCTTTCAAAATTATATGGCTCAAGCTTGGCCTTAGGACTTTTGGCAGCGATTCCTTTTGATTTAATCATAAATTTCTCCTTATTTAATATGGAGGCATTTTACTAGGTAAGTACAACCTAGAGATTTATGATTTTCTTAATTTTTAATCTTAAAAAGCCTAGAATCTAATTCCGGCCGCGATATAGAAATTATAACTACTTTCATGTGATTATACATTCGCTTGTAAGAGCGCCCGAGGTTTCGCTCATCATCTTCATTAAATTGATGAATACTCCAAGTATCACTGGCCTAAGCAATACCAGAGAGATTAATTGTAGCGCCATTATCAGAGACATTTACATAGAGCTTCTTTAGTCTCTAATATTCTAATAACTTCTTTGGCCGCAAGGTCTGCCTGACTATCATCAAGGCTTTTCAATATCTCTAAATTATCACGATATTCCTTGGCCGTTGAAAATAGATTATCAAGAGACTTTAATTCCTCTTGAGATAGGTCATATTCTTTGGAGCGATTGTATGCAATTTCAATTTCATTGAACTTTAAGACGGCCTAAGAAAAACAATCATATAAATAATAGTTTAAGAATTAAGTGCTAAAAATAAATCACACAAATTAGAAATATCAAAAATTGATAATTGAATGTAATTTTTGTTAGTAATGCATGAGCATTAATTATTGATTTTTTACCGACTTACTAAAGTTTTTAGCTTTTCGATAATGCACTATTTTAGAAGTATCAAAACCACGAAAGTCATCATTCAGAGCGTGTTTATTCGTATTAGTTTCAATCATTGCATGATCATCCTTCTCAATATAGAACTCACATCGTTCTGATTGAGGTTCAAAAGAAAACCAGCGATCATCAATCTTAATTTGATTGTAAGCATGTTTTTTTGTGATTGCAGTGGCCACTCTAACTTCAATACCCAACTCATCACCTAAGTACTCTGCAAGATCAGAGAACTCAGTACAGACACCTTTAGCATTATTGAAAATATCATCTGTATTGATAAATTTAGAAAAGTTTGCTGAATACTCCAGATAATTACTTGTCACACATTTAACAAGACAAGCTTTCTGACAAGAGGACAGACCTTTGTCGGCACTTTTAATTGATTTTAGAACTTTAGATTTAAGTTTTTTACCTTTTTCACGCTCAATTCTTCTAGGAGAATCTTCCCAAGTCATCGCCTCTTCAACAAGAATATCAGCATAAGCGATGGCATCGATAAGTGGACCTTCAACAAAGTTAAAAAAAGTCGAAAAAGCAGACTCAACGGAATCAAGATTGTATTGTTGATCAAAAGCGAGGCTACATTTCTTATTTGACCAGTCGATACTCTCGATACATGAATTTTGGACACGCTTTAGAGCAGCTTCATTTGCGCTAGTATTAGAAATACTAAATAAACAAAAATAGAATAGAATAAATATGTGTCTCACAAAAACAAACCTCTCCTCAATAAATTCTAATGAAAATCCTCAAGAATAGATATCGGGAATATTTTGCGCTTCATCTGTCTAATGCTAAAATTAATAGCATATGAAAAAGTATATCTCTTTACAAAATTTAGCACTTATAATTGCATTAACTCTATTTGCCTTTAAACAAGGCCCTAGTATCGCAAATAGCTTCAGACTAAAAGAAAAGAATATTTCAAAAAGACCTGTCAAAACAATTGAAGCTAACCCTAAGAACATACAATTCCCACCAGACAAGAAGGTCGTTACATTTTTTTGGATGACAACTTGTGCTCCATGCAAAATAGAAATGCTACGATTAAAGAAATCTGTTGAAAGTGGAAAAATATCCAAAGGCTCAATCTATGCCATCAATCCATTTGAAAGCACAGCCCAAATAAAGAAGTTTCTAAAAAATAATCCCTATCCTTTTACATTTATAGAAGATAATGACTTGGGCTACGACTTAGGTATTCAGGTTACTCCAACAACGATCTTCTTAGATAAAGGAGTCGTTAAATCTTTCACAACAGGAATTAGCTTTATGGGGATCTATAAAGCTGAAGAATTTCTTTCTAATTAAGTTCAAATAATATGCTCCTATGTAAACTACCGTAATTAAGTAAAATGGAAAAAAATAATTGTATTACATAGTTTTACTTTGACAGACTGCTTAGAAATCCGTACTAAATAATTCTCCAAGCAAAACTTTTTTCTTGGAGATCCAAATGAAGAATTCCCTACTTCTACTTATTTCACTTGTATTTACTTCTAACACATCATTCGCATCTTACGATGGATACGATGACTACTATGATGAAGACATCAACACAGTTATCGAAACGACTACATCTTGTAATTACGGTAGTTTCAATAAAAAACTTGTCGTAAAAAAAGTTTACTCAGAAGTATCTGGAGAAGCTCTTTTCAACGAAATTTCAATTGATGGCAAAGCACTTGAAAAAATTGACTACAAATTCGAAGCTAAGAAATTTGTCGATCCACTTACGAACCAAACAAAAACAGGATATCTACTAGAACTAAGTCATCAGTCGGCAGACAACTCTTCGACAATGAGCCTGATTGCTTCAAGCTTAGATGCGCACCTCTACAACCCAGATTGGGAAAGCTATGATCTTAGAGGAACACTTAAGATGTCATCTGTTTACAATAATGAAACTTCATATGATGCTCGTTGTAGCATCGAATCTGAAGTTCGCTACGGGACACTAGAAGAAATTGACGTACTTTTTGAAAACTTTGACTACAACTCTTACAACGACAGAAGATAGTAGTCACAATGCTTAAATATATCATTCTATCGATATTTATCACATCAATGTCGAGGGCCACTGTCCTCGACAAAGATGCTTTCCTAAACTGGGTCAAATCAAATGACTTTCAAACACTTACACAAGTTATCGAAAGTATCCCAGAGGAAGACTATCAAAATATGACATTGGCCTATAAGTCAGGAGCGCTACTACCAGCATCGCCAGATAAATTAAGGCCAGTAATTTGGAATGAGAAAAATTCATTTGTTATCACCTTCTCAACATTTGAAACAGTTCAAAATGAAGAAGATTCAATCGAAGCGATCTCTTGGAATCAAGAAAAGCTTAGTTACGAACTTCTTGTCCTTGACCTTAAAAATAAAAAGTGGCTTGTTAATCAAGCAAAATGCTTAGAATGTCATGGTCAAAGACCAAAACCGCTCTGGGGAGAATATCCAACATGGCGAGGTTTTGTAGGACAACGAAATGACCTATTAAATATCAGAGATCGAAGCTATGTGAAAAACTTTTTAAAAGGTACAGGCTCACGCGGCGAAGCCATAAGAAGAAAAATGAAGCGAGAAGGGGCCCCCTTCCCTTTTAGAATTACGATAGAAGACTTCTTCGATACTAAGGAGCATTCTCAGACAGATCACAGGCCGAATATGCGCCTCGGGCAGATCTTTGCCAGACACCATGCTATTTCTCTATACAGAGACTTAAAAAATGCACTGTCACAAGAAGAGTTAAACTCTGTTTTTTCAATTATACAGTCAAAACGCTACTGGCAAGAGACAAATAAGCTAAACCTCTACTTTAATAAGGCAGGACTCACACTAGCTGATCTTGATATTGCTCAAGTTGCCAATCAAGAAATAAAGACGACATGGGAGCATATCTATTTTGATGGAGATGCTGAGATTCTGGAGTACCTTACATGGCAATATTTAAATGATTCAAAAATGACTCTAGAAAATGAAGTTTCATTAGAGAAAAAGTATCCTTTTCACTTCCCAAATAATCTGGATGTAAAAGAGACTATTAGGTTATTTGATTCATATTCAAAATGGATACAGCTTGACTTTGAAATGACTAATCGAAACAAAAAGAGAAAGCGCCATAAATTTGTGAAATAAATACACGATATTCAAAAACGTCACCTCATGTAAATGAGATAAATTCTAATATCCACTACTTTGCCTCCATAACAAAAAAATGGAGACAAGAAATGAAAAAACTAGCACTTACATTATCAATACTACTGGCAACACAAACTTTTGCATTTAACTGCAAGAATGAATTAGCAAGAGATATTCAAATAAGAACTAAATCAACAAGCTATCTTCCATCAAAAATCCCTGGAGAGATGATTAAAGAATGTTTTTCAAAACAAAAGAGCTTAAAAGAGAATCTTATTTATTGTGGTTTTGCTGCCTATATCCCAGGAGCGATTATTGGAGTCTCATTAGGAGCAGGTCTTCCTATCCTTGCCCCAATATTTGCAGGGATTGTTATCGCAATAGAAAATGGAAATAAAGATAAGAATTACTAAAAGAAGAATTTAATGCCCTAGGTTATCGTGCTAGACACCAAGGTCGCGCAAATAGATAATTTTAAAATGACAAAGGCCCCTGGATAAACAGGGGCCTTTCTTATTTCTTAGCAAGCGAATAAATATAATTCTCAAGGTCTTTAATTTCTTTTTCAGTTAAAACATTCTTCCATCCAGGCATCTTCTGTTTATAACTAGAAACCTGTAAGTAGAAATTAAAATTAGGTATTTCTTTAGACAACTCTTGAAGATCAACCTTATCAACTCCCCTGCCATTTTCACCGTGACACTGAGAACACTTATTCATATATATGCGCCTTCCTCTAAGTACAGATTCGGCACTATAAATTCGAGTCACAGGAGTCTTATCTTCACTCTCGGCCACTGGAACAACTCCATGCCTCATGCTCTTGTCTTCATAATACTGACGTGATTCAGTGTTAACACTTGAGCATGAAGAGTAAGCTAAAAATAGCGTAAAAAGTAATATCAAATTCCTCACAATCACCTCTTATTTAACTTCACGTAAGATCATTAGACGACACGGGGCATGGCCCACCATATACTCGGCAAACGAGCTTGAGAACAGGGCCGCAATTCCGTGTTTCCCTCTTGTTTCTATGATCATTTCATCAATTTTATTTTCTTCGGCATACTCTTTTAGAGCAACCTTTGCAGAACTAGCAAAGAGACATTTTCCAAGTACCTTTCCCTTATAGTCTTCAGCGACGATTTCATTAGAAAGCCCCAATAAGAGATCTGAAACTGATTTTTCAATATCACCCATTTGTCCTTCTAGCGGATAAGAAGCGAAGTAGAAAGTATCCGCGTATACCTGAGTTTCAAAGCCATGCACGAGATGAACTTCATCCCAACGATTCCAGTCGAAATCTTTTAATTGATTCTTATAGGCATTGATAGATTCATCAGTTATATCAACACAAATCATTAGCTTATTCATGGAACCTCCTTATGTTCTTATATCGATATTATCTCTTTATACAATAGTACTCGAATATGTCTTAGGTCACATTATGGATAAGAAGATCTTAATCTTTATTAATAAACCTTGAAACTGAGTATTTAAACGGAGTAAATATGGATGTCTTAATCCCTGCCTCAAAGAGGCCTCTGGCCGTCCACATATTACAAGTATTAAACATATGGTAGCTTCCATTAGCTTCAAAAAAGCTATCCTTAACTTGGGGAGAATTATTGTATCCCTTTACTTGAATTTTAATAGGACGTGATTTTTCTAACTTAAAAGAATCTTCTATATAATATTCAATTGCATTGGCGAAACTTTTACATCAGATAGTTTAAAAGCATTCTTCCACTGTCTACCGAGTACTTCCCAAAAGACTATTCAAGGACCTATCAGTAGTGAAAGAAACTATTCGATAGTCTAGTACAAATTTACAGGGTCTAGTCCCTTATAGAGCATTTTAGTATATATTGTTTATATAACCGAAGGAAACGATATGAAAGCACTTGCTATAACTGCATTATTTCTAATGACGATGTCATCATATGCCGCTGTTATCTACTGCGGAAGAACTGACTTTCACATTAAAATATATACTGATAAGAATGGCGATATTTACCACTACGTTGATAATACAGATCTAAACGACCTTAAGTCATACCCATGCCAAGAGTTTAACGAATCTCTTCCATTCTATGACGAAGTTCAAGAAGAGTTTATAAAGGCACAAGACAATATCAATGAGGCGACGTACGGAAAGTGGTGGAAAGACCTTGATGGTGCCGAAACTGCAGTAAGAAGACTTCAAGACAACAAAAGGTTCTACTGCGGAAATCCAAGATCAGGAGGCCTCTACTTTGCTCGAACAAGAAAGTACGGTGAAGCACTATATCTTTACGATATTGAAACGAAGAAATACGCAACATATAGCTGTATGAATATCTAAAAAAGGAATTATTTCAAAAATTATATTTAGGAATAAAAAAGAAAACCCAGGACAAGCCTGGGTTTTTCTTTTTGAATTTTTGGAGGATTCGATAGATTCTCCAATATTTCAATAAATTAAGTATTCAATTAAGCACATGTAAGCACGGCATAACAGAAAAACGATAAACATATACAAATCCTAATTTTCTCCACTAAATTGTAAAGCATATTCAATAATAGACTTCAAAGACTCAGTATATATCAAACAGTTTTTAAGAATCACTTTGTCATCTTCATTTTTTAAATTTAGTTCATCTAGTTTTTTACAAAAGATAGAAAAATCTTTAATCATTTTGCTATTAACCTTTCCAGCAGTTGAAGCTCCGAAGAGGTAGCTATCGTAATCGACGAGCTCGGTGACCCAGTCATTGAATTCATCGTCTTCAGGAAAATCTGGAAAAGTAAGTTCAAAATGTCTGCCAAGTAATCTGTCTAGTTTCTTATCAAATTTCATTTATTAGTCCCAGTAAGAAAGTAACCTTCCATCCTTTGTAAATAGCCCACCTCTATTAACTTTTTTTCCCAAGCTATTAGTGTATTTAGTTTGAATTCTATAACCCTCTGTACCATCTTTAAAAATAGTTTTTACTGCTATATTTTTATTTTTATTAAAAAAGTCAAGCCCTACATTTACATATTCAGTTGCACTTCTACCTTTACCATGCTTAGCAACATGATAAGCTAATGAATCGCTAACAGATGAGTGCATTCCTTTATGTACACGTTGCAATATACCAGAATGATTTTTAATAATATCTTGTTTGTACTTCTCTACACTTTTCGTAAAATTAGCTATGTTATCACCGATAGCTCCAATATCATTTCCAACAATTTCAACGACTTCTCTAAATAAAGACTTCATCCCTTCTTTTGTCTTTAACCCAGCATTATTAGCAAGTTCAATAACATCATCGGCAAAACCCCAAAATGTGCTAGATAAATCAGTTAGAACATTTACTTTTTTGTCTACACCACGTATAAGTCCTTGAAAAAGATTCTCAAGAAACTTATCACCTTTTCGTGCAACTTCTAAAAACTTACCTAAAGCTTCTACTCCACCTTTTTTTAAATAGTCTATAAGTGTAGTTAAACCTCTCAGCATTGGACCTGAAACGCAAGGAAGTAAAGCACCTAACCCAGTAAGAACATAATCTAAGCTTGCTGCATCATTTCCTAAAAAGTCCTTTCCGGATATCAGCATATTAACAAACTCTGCGAGGTCTGCTATATCACTAACAACTGGAGTAACACTCACGCCAAAGTAGATAGTATATATAACAACAGATGAAACCTTTAAGTCACTACCCTTAGGATCATTATCCCCAATAACCGGACCATGATCGACTTTCCAATCATTTGGTCTTATCAATTCCCTTGCTTCTTTGATCTTCGAGACCTTTAGATCACTTGTTAGGTTAATTTCATTTTTAAGTTCTAACGTATTATCTAAAAAATCTCTCCCTTCAGGAGTTCTACTTAAAACAAGTCTATTACTCTCAACTCCTTCAAAAAAGCTATTATCGATTTTAAACTCAGTAACATCAACACCCTTACGCATAAAATCAGTTGTTTCATTCTGAAAAACAAAAGCATCTTTAATATCAATTTTGTGAATTATATCGCCATCACTTACCAGGAAGGCGTCACTACCATTTGAAATCCCAACAATATAACCAAAACTACCTTTCTTCATCCACTGACCATCTCTCAAAGTTACTTCAAAGACCTCCTTAGTTGCACTATTAATAACGACACGAGTCTCTTCCCTTGAATTATGGTCTTGATCTCTTGCCCGATCATTTAAAACATCAGGATTAGTTTCAGATGAAGAAGCAACACCTCCAGATGGAATATCTACCTCATTAGGACGAGGTTGAAACAAACTCTTTCGATTTTCTTGAATATATTCAGAAAGTGATTTTTTAAAATTTGAGGCTATTTCGCTGTTCATTAGCTTGATTTTTTTTAAAGTTCTTTGTCTAGACTTACTATTAACCTGTAACGACAAAAGGCCTTCTAAATTATTACTTTCCTCTTCAAATTTCGCAATTCTTCGATATGCATCTTGAATATTTCCCTGCTTTTTCAGGCTTTCAACCTCTGTATTAATTTTCTCAATATTAGCAAAAGCCATATCCTCGGCAACAGATTTAAAACGGAAATTTTCACTTAACTGTCGCTCAAACTCTAAGATATCGGCTTTTTTATTATCCATTAATATGACCTGCAGACTTTCTTCTTCTTTTTCTATTTCTGCCAACTTACGATCAATTTCTTTAAAAATCTCTTCTTTATTACCTGGAAAGCCTGATGCTTCGGTGAATTCATCAAAAAGTTCTTTGACGGCCTTATTTTTTTCTAGATCAAAGTGTATATTGAAGTCAACAGAATCATATGCAAGCAATAATATTTCTATCTCATTTTTTGAGTTTATAAGATCTCTTTTATATGAATTTAGATCAATCAAATATTCAAGGGGGTGATCAACTTTATTATAAGCATAACTTTTTATAAATTTTTTATTATAAACATTTTTAACATTTTTATCATAAGTATCTATGACACTAATGAGGGCATCATAGTAACCCAAATGATAAAGCCTTTCTTTTTTTACCTCTTTAATTCTATTCTTTAATATAGAGTTCACATCACGAACTTTAGATAGAGTAGATTTACTTTTGATCAATGAGAGAGCTTCAGGTTTACTACATTCAATATATAGAGGTTCCATTTCTATAGCTTCATCAAAATCAGATTTCTCACTTAACCCTACTGTAGTCTCAAAATACAGTTTCTTTTTTTCATCTAACAAAGGAGTACACTTTTCATTGATACATTCAAACCACTCTTGTCCTATTTTTTTATACTTTTTATGATCTATAATATTCTTGAAAGTCTTACTTCCATCTTCAGTTATACAAAACAAAAACCTTCCAGAAAAAACAGAACTACACTTACTCCCATAAATAAAATACTGGCATAACAACGAAAGAAGTATAAACCTAACTAAGGCATGCATTTTCTCAATTCCTCAATTGAATAACTCGGTTCAGCAGAGTTACACCTGTCCTTAAACTTCTTATGGCAGCTTGAAGTACTGTCATGCCATTTACTTTTTGCTTCTTCTACCTTTTTTAAATTTGCTCTAGCGATTTTAAGTTTCTTTCCTAAGTCGACACCGAATTCGATAGCCTGCTTTTGACATTGGTAATATAGAAGTGAACGATTTGAATCTAAGCAATCTTGCCGATAGTTTAACTCCAAAAAAGGAGCAATACTTACAGCAATTTCACTAGCAGATCTTTCTTCAAATGGTTCAACACTACAGTTACTTTTCATATTATTAAACATTGTAGTCCAAAGAACATTGTCATAATCACCAGAGTCATAATTATCAGTATTAATATAAGTGAGTTGTGTTAGGTAATTTTGAAGTGAAGTTTTTAATTCACTATTCTCAGTTTTTAGTTTAGCTAGTCTAACTTTTACTTCATTAATTATTTTCTTATTGAGCTTATCGTTTTTATGAATACGACAGAAGACGTCCTTAGCTATAATACTTCTAAACTCAGCTTCTTTACTAGCACGTCCTTCTAGACTTTTAAAACCAGACATTATTCTTCTTTTCGTTTCACAACTAGATTCTGCATCTGATTTCTGCTTATTAAAAAGGCGCAAGGTATTGTTTGCTAGGAGTGTGTCTGTATTTATAGGCCCATCATCAGGAAATAAGTCAATAAAGTCATCCAAAGACTTTTTTTGCGGGAACATTAACTGACAAGTAAATATTTTCTCCGTAAGAAAATCACTTAAATCCTTATAGTCAACCTTAGTTGTGAAATATAGCTCATTATGAGGAGTTTTAACTATTGAGTCATTAAACTTTGAAATTATAGAATCTAGCTCTAACTGCTTTTTGGAAATAGAAGCATCAAACTCTATTATTTTCGCTTTTTTATAAGGATCATAAATTTTTCTTACAAGTTTTTCACATTTATCTTTAATTCGACTATTTCTTAGAACGTCCCCTTCACGCTCAAAAGGTCGCTCTCTTTTCATTAAATTAAAAGTGTCTTCTGAATTACCAGCACATGTATATTGAGAATAATTCATTAGGCTAAGATTTAAAGACGGAAATGATTTAATCTGCTCTAGCAAGTCAATGGTTTCTTTATCAGTGGTTTTAATATCTCTTTTCGATTTTAGAAAGAGAGATAATGAAAAACCAAAAGATTCTTTAAAAGATTTTTCTAGTAAACTTTTATCTTCAGACTTTTTATATTGAAAAATTTCAAAACGACTTTTATGTCCATCCTTAGAGAACAATAAGTTCTCACCATCTAATTCGAAACTTATTTCATTCGAGTAACCAAAGCTTACAAAGAAGAGAAGTGTAACAAGTAGTTTAGTAATAGGTTTCAATTAAGGTTCCCGATAACATATATGAACAAATTCACACAAGCACATCGGATTAGTAGACTTAAAACTGCAGTATTTTCAACAACTTAAGACATAATTAAGTTTGTATTTATAACTATCTAAATTTAAAGGGAATAAGCAGGCCATTTAATTCCACAGAAACATAAACGCCGAGCTTTGACTCGGCGTTCCATGTGGAGGATTCGATAGATTCGGGTCTTCTCGGTTCGCAGTGGAAACCTTAATACAAGACTAATTTACCCCACAAAATAAACATGGATATTCTCGTTTAAAATAGTTTTACCACAAACAATTTTGAACAAAGGAAATACCCATGCTTGAGTATAAGTTTAACAAGTTTTTATCCCTACCTGAAGTCAAATTTATCAAAAAACGTAACCTCACAAATCATACGATTGAATTTGAGGCCATTAAGCAATCTACTTTTGAAGTCTGCCCAAAGTGTGCAACAAAGTCTTATAAAGTTTACGATCATGTCTATGTAAACATCAAAGATACACCTATTCGTGACAAACAGGTTTTCCTTAAAATTAGAAAGAGAAGGTTTAAATGTCCTAACTGTTCATCAGTATTTCGTGAGCCAGTACAAGGCATTGTAAAGGGCTTTAGAAGCACACAAAGATTTAGATCTCACATTAGATGGTGTGCTTCTAATTTCACTGATTTAAAGCGTGTGAAAGACAAGTGTAAATGCTCTACTTGGATGGTTTACAAAGCCTATTATGAGCAGCTCAATTTAGAGGTAAAAAAACTTGATTATCCATGGCCTAAAACGATTGGGATTGATGAACATTCCTTTGTTCGAAACACAAAAACTCACTTTAAAGAATTTGCTACGATCTTTGTAGACTTCAATAACGATAGAGTTCGTGATGTAGCTCTAGGACGATCTTATAATGAATTATCAAGTTCACATATTATGGATATTAAAGGCCGTGAGAATGTAAAAAATGTTGTCATTGATATGTCTACAACTTTTAAAAAGTTTGCTCGCTCTCACTTCCCAAATTCAACCATCACAGTTGATAAATTTCATGTAATTAAGCTTTTTAATCATCACTTAAATACAATAAGAATTGAGACAATGAAGCATCGAGTATTTGAAAAGAGTCGAACTTCACCAATGCGAAGACTTTATCTAACAAACAGAAGTCGTCTTAATCGCTCTCAGCGCAATATTGTAGATCACATTAATTGGATGTTTGGTGAACTAGGAGAGATTTACGAGTTCAAAGAGCAGATGCTTAAAATTTACAATATGAGAGGTAAGAAAAGAGCTGAGAAGGCTTACATTAAACTTACCGATGCGATGGCATTATCAGGAAGAAAACAAGTGCAATCCCTTCGTCGAACTTTGATGAAATGGCGAAAAGAAATATTGAATTATTTTAGAACCAGGATCACCAATGGAAAGACAGAAGGGTATAACCGCAAGGCCAAACTAATACAAAGAAAGGCCTACGGATATCGAAAATTTGAAAATTATAGACTTAAACTGATTTACGACTGCCGATAGTCTGAGATTTAAAATTGTCTATTTAGCATGAATTATAGAATTCAAGTGGAGAGGTGCATTTAAAGTTAAAAATATTTAATAAGAAAACCGATACTTAAATTACTAACGGCAAAGTTATTGAAAATGAGAATGTTCAAGTTAATTTATTAGAGGTTTGTTTTGTTATTCTTCCACTGTCTACCGAGTACTTCCGGCAACCGCCAAAAGCAATTAGATCTGATACTAATATCAACAAAAACAAAAAAGCCCACTCGCAAGAGTGGGCTTTTTTGTTTTGGTGGACCTTAGCGGGATCGAACCGCTGACCTCTTCGCTGCCAGCGAAGCGCTCTCCCAGCTGAGCTAAAGGCCCATATGAAATGGTATAAAGTATAATAGGCCAACCCATGTAGGGTTGGCAATATTATAATTCCGGTAAATCACCACTTTGATCAAGTTCGCGAGCGATTTCTGCTTTCTTTGTGCTTACGGCCTCTTCGTAGTCACGATAGAAACACTGGTTCTTGTAAGCTTCGTTCTTTGTTGAGAAGCGCTCTTGGCCTTGGATGAGGTAAGGGATACCACCGCTCTTATCAAGTAGCTCCTTACACCTTTTGAGGACGTATTTCGCACGTAGGCCCATCCCTTTTTGTTTAATCATTGGGTAGTAGATGGCACAAGAGTGGAGAGTGTCGCGATAGATATCGTGACGGCTTCCTTTGTCTAAGGCAACTTTTACGTTCTTATTAAGTACCTTGATGATTTCTTTTGCGAAAACTTTTTCAAAGTTACGACGTGCTGTATTCATCAATGGAATATTACTTGCCCCAACGTTGTCTCCTCGTAGCAGACTTTCTTGAATGCTACGGTAAATTGGAACTAGGAAAATATACTTAGAGTAATTTAAGCTATCCTCGTAAGTTAGCTTTGGAGACTCTACATATGGAAGTCCATAGAGAAAGTACTCTTCCACAGTACGGATATAATTGTAAAAGCTAGCATCAATAGTTTCAACTGAGAGCACGTCACCATCTGAAAGATTATTTGCAAGGTATGTATAGGCGGCTTGAGAGAGATCCTTAAAACTACTACACTGACAAGTCGGATTATCAATATCGCAATCTTCTGGAGTCAGCCCCTGTGTATCTGTCACGACATTCTCAAAATTAACTAATGCCTTAAGCGCTTTTAGTGCTTTCCTGATTCTTATTGAGAATAAAGAAGTCGCCTGTGGCCTTGTTTCAGTATTATTTAAATCCTCTTCAAAGATCTGAATAACTTCAGTGATAGAGAAGTCTTTTTTGTTGTCACGCCAATTGTCTTCAGCTTCGATAATTTTATAAAGCCTTTCGACGTTTACTGAGTTTCTAAGTTTTTCAGAAAGTCTTTCCTTATCTGCTGCAAGGTCTGCTAAGGCAGGTTTTACAACATCTTGGATATATTGTGTACGATCTTCGTTACGTGCAATAGCATCTTCTTGGCAATCACTACTTTCTTTTACCCAGTATTTTCCGTTTTGGAATTCACGACAGTACACTTTTAGTTTTGAGTTGATATTTGAGTACCAAGTCAGCATATTAGACCACTGAGCCCATGGACGAATATTTTGGAAACTATCGTCCCAGTATTCAATTGAATACGGGTCAGGTTGGTAAAGTCTAAGCTTTGCCTGCTCTTTTTGAAGTGTGGCTATGGTAACAATCGTATCTTGCTGGTTTGCTGTTTCGTAAATATCTCGTAATTCACTTAGAATACGCTGTAGGCGAGGGTAGTGCTTTCTAAGGTCTTTAATTCGTTCAAAATCCTTATTCGGTGTATCTAGCTCTCTAATGTAATTGTAAAGCCACTTTGCTTCTTCTCTCGTTGCATTCTTACGACGGAGGTTACAAGTCATGGCATTGATATTCTTGTAGGCACACTTATAAGATACATAATAGTTACGACTATTGTAGAGGTCTTTAAGTGCTTGGTTTGCATCATTTCCTTTAAACTGAACGTATGAAACGAGGCTATCTACCATATTTGCTAGGCCGGTTGAAACTGCGGCCGTAAATAGGTTTGAGCCTGGATAAAGTGCTCCAGCAACTTGGCCCATTAGCATGATCGTTGGACGAATCATCTTTGTTCCAAGGTCCTCGTCACACTCCGGAGCCGCCCTGAGATCATCAAGGATTGTTGTGGCCATACTTAGAGAATCTACAACTCCATTATTGTGATGGTTGTCTTCGTCGAGAAGTTCTTGTCTTCTGCGCTGAAGGCTTAGAATCTCCTGGTCATATTCTCCTTCATATGAAGCATCGGTTATGCGTTTGTAAACTTCACTTGATATTGTTTCTAGGTTGGCATCTATAATTGAGAGTTCATTAGAGCTAGAACGGTATTGCTCACTTAAAGAAGCAAGGAATGCTTTTGAGTTTGCATAAATTGATTGGCAGCGATAGCGCTCATCATTGATATCTTTTATTGCAGTAATAAGTGTGTCTACGACCTCAAGGACTGCCTGATCACTTACAAATTGACATGAGTTAGCTAGGCGCCCGTTAAAGAGTATTGAGCTATTAAATTGAGCCTTAGAAAATGTGGCCACCATCGTGATGGCCACAATCTTAATTAGAATTTTAATCATTAAAAAAACCTGTGTGTTGTGTTCTTGTGTGTTTGTGTTAAGTTTTTTAATTTTTTTTAATTTTAAAGTCTGCGACGATCTACTTTACTTGGCCCCGCGATACATTTTTTAAGTGCACTCACAACCTCATCCTGATCATTGCATGAGTACTTTGACTTACACTGCGTCTCAAAGCAGGCAACATCAAAAGTACCAGTACATTGGTTTGTAATTGCTTTTAAATCTTCAAGGCTATCAAAGTCTCTTGACTGTAGTCTTGATAGGGCACTTGTTAAACAAGAGTTTTGAACAAGCCAAAGTCTTGAGTTAATAAATGTGACTTCTGAAAACTCATCGCGATCATAACGGTACATATTCTTCATGGCCGTTTGGTGAGCGTTTCCTGAAACATACTGACAAGAGCGAGCAATTGAGATCATCTCTTCTAGGTCATTTTGTTCATAGCTTGAGATTAGCTTCATTGAAAGATCAACACATCCTAGATCAAGTTGTCTTGAACATGCATCAATGATCATACGATGCTGCGTTTTTGAACTACATTCTCCTGGATTGTTTGCACATAGCTTCTCTACGCATTGAGCTTGTGTATGAGATGGAATTTGTGGTGCTTGAAATTGCGCCATTGTACTTGCCATTGTACTGGTAAGATAAACAATAGCCGCTAGCAAGATTACTGCTCTAAACATAAATACCCCCAAAAATTTCCTATTCTTATATAATTTTGGTGGGCCTATGCAAAGGTCTTTATGATACGGCGCGGAGCGAAGTGTTCGTAATCACATTAGGGGTTATAAAATTTATCGAGCCTAACCTTCATATTTGGATATATTTTAAGGGCCTGCTCATACCACTCTTGAGTACTTTCCTTTTTACGCTTCATTTCCACAGATCGTTTAATAATGATTTCGTAAAGTATCTCTGAAGTATAGCCACTATTTAACGTATCAATGGCCATCTTTAATGATTGAGAAGCAGTGGAGTCTTTGTCACAAACAAGGGCATCCATGAGAGGTGCATTCTCATATTGCGGAAATTTTTCTTTTTGCTTAATTTGAATATATTTAGTTGTTCTATTGTCTGGTGTGTGGGCAAGAATAACAAGCATGCGTTCTAAGATTGCTGGCTTTGTTGTACAAATAACAGAAGCCTCTTCTAAAAGTTTAAGTGATTCTCTGTATTTCTTATTAACTGCAAGATCTTGAATTGTTGCTTTGTCAAAATCAATCTTATCTAATTCACATTGGACATATATAACGATAGCTGCAGCAATTGCATCTTTTATATCATAGGCCGGCTCATTAACTTTCTTATAGGCATCATAGTAATTTAAAATAAGCTCATGCTTTCTTGCAGCTACTGCAACCATTGAAAGATCTCTTAGCATATCTGGAGAAATAGGGTAGGCTTCGTGCATCTTCAATGAATACTGAAGAGACATATTGTAATTTTTTAAATGTTTATATGTTTTAAAAAATAGCTTTAAAGTGTTGAAGTCCTTTGGGTTTAGTGCATAAGCCTGTTCTAGTGACTTGATAGCATCATCATATTTCTCTTCTTTATAGTTACATAGACCTTCTAGGTAGAACGTCTCATATGAATTTTTTTGCGAAAGTTCACGAGCTTTTTGTGTTATTTCAAAAACCTTGTCATGGCCTGTGCCCACGTATTCATAAGCTTCATTAATTAACTTTCTATACTCACTTGGAGAAGACTTCATTTTGTAAAGTTCTTCCATGAGTGCCTTTATACTATCAACCGTAAAAGGAATAGGAAGAACTAGGTCAACTTGTTGTTGAGCAATTCTTGAAATAGCATCAATAGAATCATTTTGTGTTAAAAGAATAAAGCTATTCTTTGTACGGTTAGGAAGAATTTTTAAATGTTCTTTCAGTACTTTATTGTAGCGTCCTTCAGCAAGTACTTCATACGAGAATACAAGAGTAGGCTTAAAGCTTTTCATCTCCCTAATAGCATCTTCGTAAGTCTTGGAAAATCGCACGTTCTTCCTCTGAACCCCCAGAGTTTTAAACGCATTTTCATAGGCTACGCGTGCGTTTCCTATCGATTCGACTACCAAAACTTCCATGTCGTTAAAAAATATATCTCTATTCATTTCTTCTGTTCCGTACTTGTCTCTAATTCTTATTCGTTGTGTGTGTTTCTATATTGATTTAAAAGTTCGTTGAAGCGCTCTTGTCTTTCTAAAATTACGGCCTCAAATTTCTTATGCTCTTTTAAATTGTCTTCAAGTAAACGAAAGACAACTTTATTTTTCTCTGGGCCATAGTCTTCAATCTCAATCACTTCGCTTACAAGCTTTATGACATTAGCAAGCTTTGTAATATTACCGAGCTGACCTTTTGGCACTTGCGAGCTTTGAATAATGTAGAGATTGATCTTGTGCCCGTTTGCACATGTTTTCTTAGGTATAATTGCACAAATACTACTAGGTGATTCCAGCATGAGTATTTGGTTCTTCTCTGTATCGTAGACGTTTGTATTACTTGTGATATTCTCAAACGCTAACATAAATTTATTGCTTTTTTCCGAAGCAATTTTAATAGCTTGCTTATCCATTTCTAAAGACTAGCTTAAGCTTAGATTTGGTGCAAAGGTGACCATTTTACCCACTTATTTAGTTGAGATCAGGGGGTTTTATCGACAAATTAAAGAGGCATTCCGTTTTTTTATTGACGTAGTTTAGGCCAGGTACTTAAAATTACATTATTACAAAAATTTCATTAAAAACACTAAACACGAGGTTTAAAATGGCAAAGAAAAAAGCTACGAAAAAAGCAGCTCCAAAGAAGGCAGCAAAGAAAGCAGCTCCAAAAAAAGCAGCTAAGAAAACAGCTAAAAAAGCAACTAAGAAAAAAGAAATGCTTCTAGTTGGTTCAAAAACTAAAGAAGCTCTTAAGGGTAAAGGATACAACGTATCTTCAGATGCTCTTGAAGCAATGAACGAGTACGTATACTGGCTAGTTGATCAAGCTCAAAAGAGATGTACAGCTAACGGTAGAAAGACAATTCGTCCATACGATATCCTAGGATAATCGACACGAATCAATTTCGTTAGAAATAAAAAAGCCTCGCTTTGCGAGGCTTTTGTTTTATCTGCTTACTTCTGTTTGTTCTCCAGACTCCATATGTTTTACTTGTAACACACCTTTTTCTTTTTCGGCCTCGCCATAGAAGATTACATTCTTTACTCCGCGTTTATTAGCGTAAGTCATCTGCTTCTTCATTTTTGCCGAAGTAGGGTAGATTTCAATAGAGTGGCCTTCTGTTCTAAATTTTCTAGCAATTTGAAGGTATTGCTTTTGGTCGTTCTCATCCATATTGATGATCATGTAATCAACACTTGCACTAATATCTTCAAATAAACCGCGATCTAGCATCACATCATAAATTCTTTCGGCTCCAAATGAGATTCCAACACCAGAAAGCTTCTCTTTTTGGCCAAACATACTTGTTAGGTCATCGTAGCGTCCACCGCCGCCAATGCTTCCCATTGAGCCGTCAACTAGTTTTACTTCAAATATACAACCTGTGTAATAATCGAGTCCACGGGCAAGAGTTGGATCAAAAACAAGGTTTTCAATACCAAGCTCTCTTACATTTGAAAGAACAAATTCCAGCTCTTCAAGTCCTAGCTTCCCAATCTCATCTTCACCAAGAAAGTCTTTAATCTTTGCTAGTTTCTCATCTGAGCTACCTTCAAGAGTTAGAAGAGTTGAAAGACGACTTACTTGGTCCTCATAGAAGCCACGATTAAGTAGTTCTTCTCCAACTTTCTCAGCGCCAATTTTATCGAGCTTATCAATGGCAATTGTCATATCTGTTAATTTATCACTAACACCTAGAACACTTGCAATTCCTTGTAGGATTTTTCTATTATTAATAACGATTTCAACACCGTCGATTTTTAGGTCTTTAAATACATCGTGATAGACTTCAACAAGTGATACTTCACTTAGAAGTGATTCTGTTCCGATGATATCTCCATCACACTGGTAGAACTCTCTATAGCGTCCTTTTTGAGGACGATCAGCACGCCATACCGGCTGAATTTGGTAGCGCTTAAATGGCAGTGCAAGATCATTTAGGTTTGCACACACATAACGAGCGAAAGGAATAGTGAGGTCGTAGCGAAGTCCACGCTCACACATCTTACTCGAAACGGCACTAAGGTTCTTTTCTTGAAGATCTTCAGGTTTAACTTTCTTTAAAAAGTCTCCAGAGTTCAAAACGCGAAAAAGAAGTTTATCTCCTTCCTCACCATATTTTCCCGTCAGTACGTTCAAGTTTTCAACGGCCGGAGTTTCAAGTGGCATAAAACCATGAGATTGAAACCTTTTTTTAACTGCTTCAAAAATGTGATTTCTTCTTGATGACTCAATTGGACCAAAGTCTCTTGTACCTTTTGCATTTTGCGGCTTAATAATCGCCATTAAATTACCCCTTCGAAATAAATATATTTGTTTATACCCTGATTTTTAGTACTTTTAAAGCAATAGGCCTTTAAAAAACGTGACTTCTTTGTCATAATTTTATTATGAGACAACACACAAAGCTATTACCACTTTTCTTTATTCTATTTATCTATTCATGTGCTGGAATCAGGCCGCTTCCACAACTTGGGACATATGAAGTTGAACAGCGAGTTGCCCATCCTGGTAAGGTCAATAAAATTGTCTTGGAATTGCCAAGTATTGGTGAGAAGTTTCGTGTAATTTGTGGTGAAGACACTCTCGGACACAATATAACAGGAAGTACTCTAGAGACTGTATGGGCTCCAGATTATTGGTACTTTGAAACAAAAGACGGAGAAAAGACAAACGCTGCGACTTCTGTTCATTGCTACTTGAAGTCTGAGGTTTACGGGCAAGAGATTCAGTACCATATCGCAACATTTGAAATAAAACCTTTTGATTATAAAAAATCTTATATCAAGGTTTCTAAGAAACATGTTGATCTATCTCCCGAGGCGGTAAAGCGCTGGCAAGAGGAAGTAAGACTTCAAAAGGAAGCTTATGCTTCAGCTGAATTAGAGAAGTCGTTAACGGATAAAGATTTTATTAAGCCTCTAAATTCTAAAATTACGGCCCATTATGGAAATCGTCGTGTCTTTAATAATAAGAAGAATAGTTGGCACTCTGGAACGGATATGCGTGCCAGAAGGCCAACTCCGGTAAAGGCATCGAATGATGGCAAGGTTATTTTAGTAAAAGATCTCTTCTTCAATGGAAATGCCGTCTTTATCGACCACGGAGCCGGTGTCATTACAATGTATTGCCACTTGTCAAAATTCAAGGTTAATCAAGGTGACACAGTAAAGCGTGGTCAAATCATCGCTTTAAGTGGTAATACTGGTCGATCTAGTGCTCCACACTTGCACTGGGGAGTTCGCGTTCAAGGTAAATGGATCGATGGACTACAATTTATTAAAGAAAAGGGGCGAGTCCAACAGGCCCAAAAATATGTCATGCCAAATGTTGAAGGGAAGAATTAATGACTCCAATTATTATTGTCATCGTTTTACAAGTTGCAATCCTAGCTTTCTTATTTCTTATTTTTAAGAAAGAACATACTGTTAATTTTGATGAAGTAACAAACCTCATCCGTTCTCAAAAAGATGATATTACTGAGACGCTTTTTAGAAATAATAATCAACTAGCAGAGAACTTTTCAAATCTTCGTGAGATCGTGGTTGAGCGCCTAATGGAGACGAAAGGTGCACTTAATAAAGATATGTTTAGTTTCAAGGACCAATTAACACAAGATCTTGAAAAGAAATTTGATAAGACTAATCATGCTATCCAAGAAAAGCTAGAGAAGATCAATAACAAGGTTCAAGAAAACTTAAATGAAGGTTTTAAAAAAACCAATGAAACCTTTACTGGGATTATTGCTCGTCTAGCAAAAATTGATGAGGCCCAAAAGAAGATTGAATCCCTTTCAACTAATGTTGTCAGTTTACAAGAAGTTTTAACAGATAAGAAATCACGCGGGATTTTTGGGGAAGTTCAGCTTACGTCGCTTTTGAAATCGGTCTTTGGAGAAGGAGATAAGTACTATAAGCTTCAGTACAAACTTAAGAATGATAAGCTCGTAGATGCTATGCTTGATCTTCCTGAACCCATTGGAAGGCTTTGTGTGGACTCGAAATTCCCTCTTGAGAACTTTAAGAGAATGTTTGAGGGCTCGGTCGAGGAAAAGACTGTTGCTCGCCGAGAATTTGTGAAGAACGTTAAAAAGCATATCGATGATATCTCTTCTAAGTATATTATTAAGGGGGAGACTTCTGAGCAGGCAGTTTTATTTCTTCCTGCAGAAGCAATTTTTGCTGAGATACATGCCTATCACGAAGATATTATCGCTTACTCTCAAAAGAAGAATGTATGGATTGCTTCACCAACAACCTTTATGGCCACATTAACAACTGTTCAATCAGTTCTGATGAATATGGAGCGATCTAAGTATATGTCGATTCTACACGAAGAGATCAATAAGCTGGGCGTTGATTTTGGCCTATATGAGAAGAGGTGGGGTGACCTGACTAAGCACTTAGCAACAGTAACTAAAGATGTAAATAATATAAATATAACGACTGGGAAGATTTCTAAGAGATTTCAAAAGATTATGGAAGTTGAAATCGATAAGGGGCAGCTTCCAGAAGTCGAATTATCTAGTCAGGAAAGCTTAAATGACTTATAATGGTCATTAGATTTCAAAGAAGTTTAGATTAAAAGGAATAATATATGAGTTTAGAAGTATTCGTAGCACTTAGTTTAGTTGGTTTCTGGGCCCTTCTTCCAGCTTCTCTTGCAATTGCATGCAAAGATTTTGATGATGCAATGATGGATGATCATCACTAGGAATAAAGGATAAGTTTTCCTTTATTTCAATTACTTAAATAAGCTCCTATAATAGTATTTAAATATATATTATAGGAGTTCAGATATGGCCAAAAACCGCCGCCGTCTAAAACAAATCTGGATAAACCCAGAATTTCAAAAACACTTTCTCGTTAAATTTGGATTTTTAAACCTCATCTCATGTGGACTCTTTGTTGCTACAATTTTGTCTTTCTTAGTTAATGTCAAAGAGATGGCAGAGGAGAGTGGTTTTTTTCAGAGTCAAGCATTTCAAGGATTTTGGGATGTGCAGGTTCAAATTATAAGTTTTTCTCTTCTAATCGCTGTGCTCGTTTCATTCTTGCTATTTCTTTATTTAGGCCTAACGATGTCTCATAAGATAGCTGGCCCACTGTATCGATTGGATCAGCATTTTAAAAAATTGGCCAATTCTCAAGAAGATAAAGAGCAATTTTTAGAGAAGGTAACTTTTAGAAAAGGCGATTACTTTAAAGAGATCGAAGAGTCGTTTAACGAGCTAGTAGATAAACAAGGTCTTCGTAAGTAAATTTTGTTACCTTGGTGCCAAGAATAGTTATCACATATTTTTAGGTACATAAGAGGTTTGTGTTGTTGAGTTTTGTGAATTCAGTAAGTTGAAAGTACTTAAATTAGTGATGTTAAACTAAAGAAAATTACTTACTGAAAGGAAATAGTGAAATGATAGCATTCTTATTTTTAATCATATTTAGTGGTCATCAGACTTTCGCTCAAGGAATTTCAGTTATACCTAATAATACAGCTCTTGGGGTCAAGCTAAATCAAGTCGGTAATGTTGTTAAGAAAAACTCTTGCGACCAATTTCGTTCTAAACATTTAAATATTACCCTTACACCGACATGTTATGGTGCGAATCTTCGTCACGCTAAGAGTTCAATTGATCCACGTGGCGGTGATATTAAAATGAACGTTAAGCTATCAAATGGTGGAAAGTTATTTGAAAGTAATACTATCTTCTCGCCTCAAGTTACTTGGCCAAATACTTATGGACAGTCTTGTAGTTGGGAAGCTGATACAAATAAAGTAAAGTGTTTAATTCAAAGTGGTAATTCATCGCGAAATGTCGATTATAATTGTTCTTATAATAGAGCAAAATTTTTCTTAAATGACTATCTTGATTGCTCTCGTAAAGGTGACCCTTTAGGACAGGCCGATCTTAATAAGAAAGTAAAATGTAAGTTTTTTTATAATTGGAAGGGGACAGGTTATGCTGCTAAGTCTTCTTATACCAAGAAGCCTGAAATTGCTAATTGCGGAATTCGCGGTAAAGAAACAATGGATGTAGAAACTAGTATTGTTTCAGGTGCTAATAATAATGCTGAAAGTGAAATTCATGAAGGGGAAGTTAATGTCCTCATACCTGAGGTACAGGTTCCTAAGCGTACAGGAGCAAGAGATTTAAGTACTGGGAGAGTTAAGTTTTCTGGTAAATCAAGTGATGTGAGTGTTGAGTTTTTTCAACATAATGTTGATGAAGATAAATGGGTTAAGTTAGATTACAAAGGTAGTATTGGCCTTAATGAATTTGAGGATTGTTTGAATATAAAAGCTGCTTTCTTGGGACGTAATCAATTCTGTGGCTCTTATTACTCGCCATTAATGTTATTTTTCGACTCTGAGCTACCACAATTTCTAGGTCGAAGTTCGTTTCCACTTATCAATGATGTTCCAGTCATAAATTGGGTTGAACCAAAATCGAAGGGATACTTTCTTGCGTTGGATCGTAATAGAGATGGAAAAATTAATAGTGCATTAGAGTTATTTGGTAATCAAAATACATATGAAAATGGTTTTAGAGCACTTGCTAAATATGATTCAAATAATGACGGTGTCATTGATGCTGATGACGACATTTATACAAATCTTATATTGTGGAATGATGTAAATGGAAATGGTGTAAGTGAAAGCTACGAGTTAACAACGCTCCTAAAGTTAGGAGTTACATCAATAAGCTTAGATTATAAGAAGGGGCATATCGCCTTTGAAGGAAGGGCCGAAGCGAGAGAAAGATCAATCTTTACTACTGAAGATGGACGAAATGGAAGTGTTTATGACATTTGGTTTTCTCCTGCTCTTTAGTAATTTTTTTGATTAAAAATGGAATTTTATGAAATTAATAAAAAATGAAAAAGGTGGCGCAGCCTTAGCATTCATAATTTTTGCCTCTGTTGCAGCAGCATACTTAACTATGAACCTTAATAAGGTTCTAGACGTGGTTTCGAAAAAGAAGAAAGATGGCCGTATAAACGCCGAAATTGATACTTTTACCCGAGGACTGATCTCTTATACTTCTCATGCATTAAAGAATCGTTGGTGTATGGATGATAGTTGGGAGCGTAGTGAAAAATGCTCTGGTGATATGCATGAGGTAATTAGTAATAAATATAATCTTGAAAGGCTTCTTTGGTCTAGTACTGCCGTAACAGCAATAAAGAAAGCATATCAAAATGAATATAATAGAGAAATTGGATTTGAGCCTGCCTTAAACGAAGTAGAAACAATCGTAAAAATTAAGTCATTAGAAGAGCTGAGCAAAAGTCATCCTATTAACTTATCCCTCACACATACTTTGCGAAACTGTATGGATGAAGTGCTGATTAAACTTAATCGTGCTGAAAGTAGTGCTCTTTATACATCTGGGGATGATCGTTATATAGAAATTTATATTGAAGCGAAGATGAAAGATGATTCACAATGTGAAGACTACGTTAAAAAGCCTTATGCACGTAGTTTAGTGGGGCTATACCCTCGTACTTTGAATCAATTTGCAATTATTAAAGGTGGAGACTTTGATATAACGAAGTACTCCGGTTCAAAAAGTGCTAAAGGATTAAATATTCATGCACCAATCTATGTCGATAATGATTTAATTATTCCGACCTCTTCATATGCCCCTGTTGGATTATATTCAAATATTCACTTAGGACGAGGGAGTATTAAAGGAAGCAGTGGAGATTTTGAACCGCCAAGTCATGGTGGATTCGATGACCAACTTTATTCAACTTATCCAATGGTTAAAACGATAAAGAGAGGGGTCATCTTTGAGGATGAGGTCGATGAGGGGATTGCTGTCTTATTTGGTAATGTTTATTATACAGATACAGGCCTTGCTAAGAAGTGTGATATTTGGCGAAAACTAGAAGAGAACTTTTCTGAAACTCGTGATTCTCGCTTATTTGGTAGAAAAGCGAGTAGTGGTTTCAGTGTTGGATTATCTAAAACGGACCTTCCGATTTCAAATGAGTTTAAGGAGTATGGCTATCCTAGTGCTTTGGTTAGTGAAAAAGAAGGTTATATAAAGATATTAGAGAATACTAAGAATACTGTTTCATATATAGATCCTGGAAAATCAGAAAAACCGATCATGAAAATGGATGTTACTGTACCTGTAAATGGTGAGTATGCAGAGATCTTATTAGCAAGAGATTCTCAGTTTAAAATTAATTTAAATTCTAATATTAACTTTATAAAATCTAAAGATGTTTTGAATCAAGAAACTGTTTCGGAAGAACAATTTGACGACACTTATAAAGAGAATGAATTTGAAGATATCGTTCGTCGTATGAAAGATAAATGTAATAGACTTGACTCAAGAAATTCAAATGTGAGATCTAGTCAATGTCTCCTCGTCAGTACCGGGTTTAATACTGATAAGAGTGGAAGTTGTTCAAGTGAGTATGCTGACAAACCTTTAAGAAAGGCCACTTGTGATACACGTGTAAGTGAAATTGAAAAGCTGTCAGATGATTATAAAAAGCTGAAGGATGATTCATTAAAAGAGATTGATGATTTTTTAAAAAATCAACCTAGTATTGATTTGAAAATGTCTGCATCTTCGACAAATATCACGAACTTTAATTTAGGCATAACAAATAAAGATCAGCTGAATACTGATGTTTATAAGAATATATCACAAATAATACTTTCAATAACAGCATTTGATTTTGCCATTGAAAATAGTTCGAACCCAGTTTCTGGTGCACGTCGAAGTGAGCCTCAAAGACCAGGTCCAAATGAGCTAGGAAATCCTAATATTATAAATATCGTGTTTTTAAGGGATAAAGTTGGAAAGTTTAGTGGTGTTAAGTTCACTAATGCCGAAGGTAGAGAGCTAGGAGGTTGGACACTTCTTAAAAAAGACAACTCTTCAAATGAACCACCAAGAAAACCTGAGGAAGGATTTTTTGATAAGTTAAGTGATGAGATTTATATTCCGGAGGACGGACTAACATTATCAGAAAGTAAGGAACTCAAAGATAAGTGTTCTGGTATACCTGATAATGATAATTTCTCTTGGGATATTTCTTTTACCAAGAATACTCTACATTCATGGATGTACGATGTTGGAGGTAATGGAGTAACCTTAACTGATGTCATGGAGATGCAAGATCTTTATCGCTTTAATCAAGGCAATATGTTTCCAGGAGATGCTGGTGGTATTCCAAATCAGTCAGTGACTAAGAAATGTATTATACCTAGTGAGGTTGATTTTATCTTTGGTTTCTATGCATGTCAGAACTTAGTAGTCGAAGCAAGGTCTACACCTTTAACATTTGTGGGGACATTACTTGTAAATAAATTAGAAATACCTAGTGGAGCTCTTAATGCTGGAGTTGACTTCTATAATATTTGGCATCCAGCTGCCATTGAAAAACTTCGAGAGTATAAATGGCTTGCTCGAAGAAGAGACAACGGAGATGTTTTAAATTGTAATAATAATATTACGGTTTGGGATAAGAATATCTCAAGACAAGAACAGTACGATTTAAGAACATGCTCTCCAATTCACTTTGTGCTTGAGGGCCCAAATAATTACAACTGGACAACTGTTGATCCAGAGATTGGCTTACCAGATGATGGTGGACTCGTGACAAAGTCTAAGATACCAAATCGTTATCGTCGTTTTAATATACAAACCTATTGGGTTGAAACGGGGAGTCTTTAGATGAAATTAGATAGTAAGGGACTTTCACTTGCTGAAATTGTTGTTACTGCAGGACTACTTGGTGTTCTTATTTATGCCTTCATTGGAGGTCAGAATGTATTTAGAAAAGCGAATAAGAAGTCACGAAGCCAAGTCGTTCAGTACAATATTGTGCACTCTCTTTATCGAAAAATTTCTTCAAATAGTGCATTATTTCAAATGAACCTAAATAGTGATGATTTCTTATCCATGACAAGTGTGCAAGACTTAAATGAAAACCTTCCTCTGGCCTGGAATGATAAGCTTGTTACTTCTGTGGAAGAGTGTCCTCTATGTCCGGGAAGACTAGGCTATGTTCTTATTCCACATCCAAATTACCGAGGTCTCTTAAAACTTGTCATAAGAGTTACCCACAGGTCATATATTGAAGGATTTAAAGATTATGAATTTATCATTTCTGGGGAATAAATGTTAAAGTTGTTAAAAAATAAGAAAGGCTTTACTCTTGTCGAAGTTCTTGTTGCATCTGGACTGGCCGGAGTTGTTCTCTTATCTGCTACTCATTTTTTTAGTCGATACAAGAAAGATAATAAGAAAGTAACACAAGAGATTTTAGAAACTATTAATTTGAGTCAATTTGAACAAGTAATAAGTAAAGACCTCTCTCTTGCAAAGCTTTCATTGGGGTCTTTGGAATTTAAAGATGAGAATAATAAGAATTTCTTCGACTTCTACTTTGATGTAACTTGTGAAAAAGATTGTGAAAGAAAGATCACATTAAAGACTCCTTCTGGAGTTGGTTCATATTCAACATCGATTTATTTCCTTATTCAAGATCCTTTCTTTTCTAAAGAAGTCATTTTAAACCCTAGTGAGGCATATAATGATGGAACAGAGTTTCACGGATTCAATTATAATAATAACTTAAATAATAAGCTCTATCGTCAAGGAGTTGAGGATGATGCGCAGGATTTAATTTGGCGAAAGGATGCCCTAATCTATGCATATACAAACCTGCCTGTTCGTAAAGATAGCAAAAAACCAGGAGAAAATCCTCCTGTAAAGTATAACTATCTTGGATGGGTTAAGTCTAAAAATTCTAAGAATTTGGTAAAGGAAAATATTGAAGACGATATGTTCATTAATTGGGATATTAGAAGTATGAATTATTACAATGATGAAGACGATTTCTTGCGTAATATTCCATTTGTTTATGGCCTTGCTAATTCTGTTAACATTGCAAGGGCCCGTATTATTCGTTATCGATTAAAGGCCTATAGGGATAACGATCAAGTTCTTGGCAAACTTTTTCGTGGGATCAAAAGGCCAAATGGAGAATATAAAGAGTTCGTTATAGGAGATGGCTTTAAAAGCCTTACCTTTAAGCGCAAGGATGTATCTCTTCCATTTATTGATGTGAATTTTGATGTCATTGAATAGCTGTCGCTTAAACAAGTCCCTGTGCTTGTGCTTGTTCAACAGTTAGAGTTTTCAGCTGGACCGCATGTAAGTCTTCACTTAACTTCTGCTTCAAAATATCCATAACCATTCTGTGCTGAGCTAGAAGCATTTTGCCTTTAAACTCATCACTAACGATTGTGATACCAAGGTGATCACCACCACCTGTTAGGTCATAGACCATTACTTGTGAATCTTTGATATTTTCTTCAATGATAGTTTTTACTTGTTCAAATAACATAAAATACTCGCTTTCTGCTTTCGCTTTTACTTATAGTGCAACTTTTGAAGCTGCATAGAAGCTTGTGATAAAAGTTAAAATTCTAAATGCTAGAGTCGTGATACCAAGGTAGCGGTGCTTTTTTATAAAGCCTGAGTTTCCTTTTAGAACCTTAAGGCCCGAAATAACCATAGCGATGTAAAGTAAGACACTAGAGACAGCAAAGAATAGGTGAATCTTAAGTGCTGTTTGCGATTGGAAAACTTCCATTGCTTTGTCTATAGCACTGCGGCTTAACTCTATTTGTAGAATTAAGATAACATCCCAAATCATCGCACCAGACATTATCTTTACGTGTTTTTGGCGCTTTTTGCTCTGGGTTACTCCATAAATCATTAAAGAAAGGATCAGAAATGATTGAATTTGAAAAAATGTCGCAGAAGACATGGCGCACCCTTACGTATTTAAAATATTAATAATATGTAGCCTAGAATAAGGCATAAAAAGGTGATTATCAATACGATTTAACAATGTTAAATTAAATAAAGGCCACGGGCCAATGGGAGCAGTAAAGAAGCATGGATACGATGAATACAGATAATAACACACTAGGCAAATGGGCACTTCTTGATATTGAAACAACGGGGGCAGATTGCAGTGTTGATGAAATAATTGATGTTGGTTTTCTTCAATTTGAAGGAACTAAACTTGTTCATAAATATGAATCTCTGTGTCGCCCAAGTTTTGAAATTTCTAAATTCATCCAAAAGCTAACTGGTATTGATAATAAGATGCTAAAACGTGCCCCGCTTTTAGATGATGTCATTGGTGAAGTTCTAGAGTTAGATGGCCATGACATTCTCGCTCATAACGCTGATTTTGAAGCCGGCTTCTTAGACCATCATTTTGAGACTTTGGACTTTAGAGAAGGCCATCGTTGGCAAGACTCTCTGTACTTCTTATCACTTCTTTTCCCACATATGTCTTCACTGAAGCTTGAAAACTTTATTGTTGGCTTTGGTTTGGCCGAGAAGGAATTACACAGAGGCTTCCAGGATTCAGTGGACCTTCTAAAGGTTGTCATTGTTGCTGCTCTGATGACAAAGAAGGATGCTGGAAAGTATAACTTCATGATGTCTTTAATGCATAAATACTCTCTTCAAGACTATTGGTTCTTTAGGTTTTTATGTCTTTATGAAGAAGAGTTATTTGAAATATCTGAGCAAATTGATTTTGAACCGACAGCTCATATTGAAATGGCATTAGAATGGGCCTACCCAAAGACACTTGAAGATAAGCAGGTATATGAACAAAATTTTGATATGACCTTTAATGGTCAGAATGTGAAGAATATCTTCAGTAATGAAGAAAAGGTTTCGACTCTATTTAATGGCTACCGATACCGTAAATCACAAGAAGATTTGGCCCTTAAAGTTGGTCAGTCTTTTAAGAATCACATTCACTCAATGGTTCAGGCCCCAACAGGGACAGGGAAGACCCTTGGTTACTTAGTACCAAGTGCTTTATTTGCTCTAAGTGAACAAAAGCAAGTTCTTGTTGCCACGGGAACAAAGACTCTTCAGGCACAGGCCATGAATAAGGATGTACCAGCTCTTCATAAGCTCTTAGGTGTCTCTCCTAAGGACTTAAAGATTCGTCAGCTTGTTGGCTCAAGTAACCACTTTTGTGAGCTTCTTTTCACCCAAAGACAAAATGAAGAAGATCTTTTTTCACAAAGTAGTGAATTAAAAGATAAGTTTTCAGATATCTACTTTGAATCTCTTTTTTATCACAACTCAAATAGTGCTCTTGAGCATATGATCTCTAAAGATGATCTTCCATTTGTTCTTCGCATGAAGCTTGAAAATTTTTCACAAGCTCAAAAAGACTTGGCCGTAGACTACCGTGCTTGTTCAAGTAAGCAGTGTCCATTCTACGCCAATTGTACTTATATTCGAGGTTTAAGAGATGCAAAGGAAGCCGATATTATTATTGGAAACCATGCACTGATGTTTTCTTGGACAAAGTCTTTTCCAAGACCTGCCTATGTCGTGGTAGACGAAGCCCATAAAATTGAAGGTGAGGCGACAAAAGCTTTCTCTGCTGAAGTTGCACAAAGTGATCTTGAAAGCCTTCATAAGCAATTCCAAAACCTACAAGGTTTAGGTTCTCTTTTCTATTTAATCAATACGATGATTGATGAGAATCAAGAAGAAGAGATTTCTTCTCTTCGTATGTTATCGATTGATACGGCCTCAATGCTTAGGGATCACTTATTCGAACTTCCTGAGAAGTTTGAGATGATCTTTAAAAAGATGCCTCGCTATACAGATAAGTTCTGGAATGAACTTCCAATGATTATGCCAACAGAAAAAGAAGCACTTCGCCTAAGTGTCTTCCACCATCTGGAGAGTATTTTCTATCTTCTAAAGTCTGTTCATGAAAGGTTGTACCCTTATACGATTCGCTGGCAGGTAAGTGATATGCAAGGCCAAGGTGAAATTACGGCCTGGACACGTTTTGAGGCATTTGTGGGACAGCTTGAAGATGTGATGAATGCACTTTCCGTTTTATTAAAGATTGAAAGTTCTTCTCAGCCTCATTCTCTTTCGATGAAATATCATGAACAGCAAGGATTCTTACTAAGTGCAGGACCAATTAATACTGGACGCATCTTACATGACCAACTTCTGCAAACTTCTTCATCGGTTGTTTACACTTCTGCAACGCTAGGAAATGAACACGGAGATCAAGGTAGTCGCGGGATGGAGTGGTCGACAGGTTACCTTTATAGCGAACCTGAAAGACGCTTTAGAACAGGGCTCTATTTACCTTCTGTCTATGATTATAAGAATCGTACGAAGGTATTCTTATGTGATGATACTCCGTCTCTTTATGATAAGGACTTTGTAAAAACAATTTGTGATCGCTTAACTCCATTTATTGAAGATATTGATGGTAGAAGTTTGTTATTATTTTCAGCACGTGCTCGATTTGAAAAGGCCGTGGAGTATATGCTTGATAAATTTGAAGGCAAGCTCCCTGTATTTGTTCAAGGTATGGGCGCCAATGTAGTTGAAGAGTTTAAAGATAGTGGAAACGGAATTTTGATTGGAATGGAATCTTTTGGCGAGGGGATTGATGTTCCTGGTGATGCCTTGAGATTTGTCTTTATTGATAAAATTCCTGACCTTTCTATGGAACAAGTTATTCGACTTCGTCGCGAATATTATGAGACAAATATTGGTAACGAATTTGAAGACTACTACCTTGCCCATAGAACAAGAAATTTACATCAAAAACTTGGAAGACTACTTAGAACAGAGACCGATGCAGGTGCTGTCGTTGTCATTGATTCACGTGTGAAAAAGTGGAAGAATTCTACAATGGCAAAGCTTACAAAACAGATGGAGCCGTACCAAATCCATCGCACAAATTTTAAAGAAGCTTTAGAGGCCTCTAAAGATTTTGTGAATACTCTGGATTAGAATCGATATCCAAACTCGAGTAGGTACATATAACGCTCACCGAAGCTTAGTTCTGTTGTTAGTCCAAACTCACGGTTAATCTCATAGTTTAGGCCAGCAAGTCCATGCCAACCACTAGATGAAAGGCTTACGTTAAGTACAATATCTTGGCGTGAGCCGGTGATTTGAATATTGCTGTCTATATACATTGCGCCTGTAAAAATTTGAAGCTTTCCAGCGTTATATCCGCCTCTAAATGCAATACTGTACAGATTTACATCAAGCTCGTTTTCAATGATTACATCGGTTAAGTTAAAATTAGTCATGACAAACCAGCTATTGTAACCAGCAACTAGGACTCCTCCAAGGTTTGCGACAGTTCCACTTGCTTTAAACGGGATATTGTGTTGTTGGCTACCGACTATGGGCCTTTGTGTTTTAAATTCAAGTTTTATATTGGAGTGAATTTGACCCAAACCAAGATATAAGTTGAAGAATGGTAGTAGCCAAAAATCAGTTCGAATCATATTTATTTTTGTTTCAGTATCGACCTTTACATCTCCAGTCACTGGAAGAGCTTCAAATAGGTCTTCACCATTTAAAGTCGCATTTTTTACACCAAATCTTTCATCATGTTCTACTCTTGAAATATTAACTCCATAGGGACGAGGAAGAGTGTAGCCTCGCTTTTTTGCCTCATCTCCCCAGATTGGAAAATAGCGTGGTTTCTCCTCGCTAACTCGATTCATTGGCATCTCTTGGGCAATTGTGAATAAGGGAATAAGAAGAATAATTAGATGTAATTTGCTCTTCATTACTTTGTCTTCCTTATGTATTTTTTTATATCATCAAATTCTTTGGGAGCTATTGTCTTGGCATAATCAATCTCCTCTTGAGTTAGGGGGATATAACCTCTGTCATAGTTCCATCCATATCCCCAGCGGTAGGAAGTTTGGTATTGTGGCCCTCCTCCGATACGAACTCCTAAATACATGATGATTGACATCCAATCAGTAAATTCTTCTTTTACACAGGCCTTTAATTGTTGATCAGCATTAAAACGTTGGCCTTCCGTACCTCCCAGCCAATACTGTTGGTCGTGAACAAAACAACACTTAAGCCATGCGTCCGGATTTGCAAGTGTTCCATTCGGCCATTTTGAACATCCATCTGACATAAAAGGAGAGAGCTGCTTTGAAAGGTGGAGCTGGCCCTTATTGCTTATATCACTTCTTTTAATAGAAATTTTCGCACAAGAAGATGTGATTAGGAGTAAAGAAAGTTTAAATGTAAAAAAATAACTTCTCATATATCTATTTTATACATTATTTGACGTTAATTATTCTTATGTTTTATGGAAACTAACTTTAAAGCTTTTATGTGTTTAACTGCGATCGAGGCTGTTAAGATATTTAATAGTAATATTAGTACCTTGCTTGTCTTTTATAATGTATGGAATAGTTTGATGCTGAGAGAGCCAGATGTTTAGAAAATCTGGTGTGACTTTTAAGTCTTTACTGTCTTCTGATTCTGTCTTTTCAAATAATTTGTACTGAACAGCTGTAACTGTTGTTCCCGCAATCTTTATTGATTCTGATGTTTGGGCCGCTCGTTCTACAATTATACTGTTATTGATAATTGGGCCCTCATACTTCCATTGATTATTTGTCGAAAAGAATGAGTAGTAGTTTTTTCCAACTGAATCAAACTTCTTTGACCAAAGAAAGAGCATACTGCAGCAACTTAGTGGAGTGGTTACGTAGAATTTTGGGGATGTTGTAATAGACTCTCGATTTACTTCACCATCACACTCAAATTGATATTTTAGTTCACTAGTTGAATGGTCAAATAAGAATATCTCTTTAGATATTTGCTCCCCAAGACTTTTTATGATTTGAACTTTTACAGGAGTGTATTCTTTATCAACAGTGTAAGCGACGTTGATCTTTAGTAGTTCTCCCGTCATAACTCGTGCGAGCATCTCTCCTTCAAAGTAGATTTGGTGGAGTTTGGGCCTGCGATAAACTTCAAATGTTTCTTCAGCATAGAGGTTGTCTTTGCGATAATAGTTATATGCACCGCGAAAGATCTTTTCTCCCTTATTGCTGTTTCCAAAATAGCTCATATTAAATATTATATAGTAAATTAAAATTTTGTAGAAGAGGTTAGTTTTGCGCTCAGGTTTTCGTGTATTTATAGAACGCTTTATCTATTTATTCAAAACTGTTGCCTTTTGGTTTATAACTATCATAGGTAACCTCGGTGTTGTTATTTTCGCCTACGTCTTCCTACATTTTGAAAATGGACAAAATCCAAAAGTTACTGAGCTTGGTGATGCTATTTGGTGGGCATTTACCACAATAACTACTGTTGGTTATGGAGATATTACTCCTATTACATTTTGGGGAAGAGTTACAGCTATCGTTCTAATGATTTTTGGTACGGGCCTATTTGCTACTTATACTGCAATTTTTGCCAATGTTATGCTTGGTCGACAATTTCTTACAACTGGAAAACGTGTACAGGCCCTGAAAAGAAATGTAGAAGGGATGCAAAGTAGTCTACATAGAGAAGATTTAATGTTAGAAAGAGAGCTAGCTAAAATAAATAAAACTTTAAGTATATTAAATGACAAAATGACGAGTCTTGAAGAGAGAAATGGAGAAAAGAAATGAGTTATGAATTTTACAAAGTACTTCACGTATTTATGGTTGTTCTTATGGTTGCGGCCTTTGCACCCCAATTTGTAAGTACTGAAGCGCAAAACAGAAAGTTGTTTAAAATTACTTCTGGTATTGCAAGTTTCCTACTTTTTGTAGGTGGTATGGGGCTTCTTGCTCGTATCGGTGTTAGTCATGGAGAAGGTTGGCCTCTATGGGTTAAAGTTAAAGTTGGATTATGGGTTGCAGTATCTGCTCTTGGGCCAATTCTTGCAAAACGCATGAAAGCAAATCGCCTTTTTGGTCTAGGTTTAATTCTTGCACTAATTTTTATTGCAATTTTCTCTGCAGTAACTAAATACTAATAAATTTTAAAAGAAGAAAAATTGAACCGTGATTGGTTAACATATAAGGGCCTTTGGGCCCTTTCTATTCCTTCTATCCTCGCATCGATGCTTGAGCCACTAAGCTCAATTGTCGATACGGCCCTTGTTGGAAATTTTGATACTAATATGCTGGCCGCTATGGCCATCGGTGTTTCAATTATGTCATCCATCACATGGATGTTTAACTTCTTAGTACACGCACCTATTCAAGCGATCTCTCAGAAACTTGCTAAAGGTGAGTATGAAAATGTTGTCTCGCTTATCAAACTCACATTTCTAATTGCTTTCTCGATTGGATTTCTACTCGTATTGATCTTTGTTCCGACTCGACACTTTATTTATGAATTTTTAAGTGTAACGAAAGATCTCTACTCTTTATGTGATGAGTATTTCTTAACGAGACTCTATGGACATGTTTTTATTTTATTATTCATGTCGGCCTTATCTGTTCTTAGAGGAATGGCAAAGGTAAATATTGTCTTGGGTATTATTGGTGTGGCCACTGCGGTAAATATTATCTTGTCTTACCTTGGGCTCTATCAACTCAATATGGGACTTTCAAGTGTTGCAGCCGCAACAATTATTGCTAATGCAATTGGCTTCTTTATTAGCCTCTACTACATACTTATCCATGAAAAGGTTCGCCATCTTTTCTTATCGCAAAAAATTATCCTGGCCGATGCGTTTCATATGGGAAAAAGCTCGATTAATGTCTTCATGCGTTCGGCCTTCTTAACATTAAGTTTTTTCTTGGCCACTAAAGTTGCAAGCTCTATCTCTTTAAAAGCGCTTGCGGCCCATCAAATTATATTAAATCTTTGGCTATTTGCTTCTTTCTTCACAGATGGTGTGGCCACTTCTGGAAATATTATTGGTGGAACACTTTTTAGAAATATAGGCCATGAGTATTTGAAGGAGATCTACCATAAATTACTTTTTATGGGTGGGGCCATCGGAGTCTTCTTTTGTCTTATTTTTACTTTTGCAAATGGTCCTCTAGTCTCACTTTTTACCTATGATGAAAGTATTCATGAGGCTATAAATGGGATTATATACTTTCTTGCCATTGCTCAGATTCCGGTGTCGATTGCCTATGTCTACGATGGCCTAGTCTTTGGAATTAATCGCTTCGACTTTCTAGGACGACACATGCTGATCGCCTTCTTTACATGCTTTCTTCCTCTGGCCTATTTAAGCTATTTGAATCAATCCTTCTTGCTCCTCTGGGGGGCAATTTTCTCGGTGGGTATCTACCGTTTTATTTCGAATGCATACTTAGTTAGAAAGACATTAAAGGTTAAATCAACATGAAAGAAAATGGATCACAAGGGTTCTCGAAAGACTATTGGGACGTCAACTACGAGGAAGCTGATCAAATGGATGGAATAGGTAATGTGGAACAACACGTTGGCTATATTAAAAATTTATTTGGTTTAGAGTATATTGATATTAGCTCAATTGTCGACTTAGGTTTTGGCCTTGGACACTTATTTGAAGCGCTTCTTGAAGAGTTTAAACCATACAAAGCGCATGGTATTGAGCCGAGTGAATATGCTTATAAAGTTGTTAGAGAACGTAAAATAAACAAAATTGAATCAACAAAGTTTAAGTTAGAACAAACAGATATTGTTAGCTGGTGTCGAAAGAATGAAAAGACCAAGAAGTCATTTGATCTTGGTGTGTGTACGAGTGTCTTTCAGTACCTGACTGATGAAGAGATAGAGTACTGTTTGCCAATTCTTGCTTCGAAGTTAAAGTATTTTTATCTAACTGTTCCAACGGATAAAGAGTTGGATCGCCAAATTGAAGACCTTGAGTTCAAAGACGAATACGCAATTCGCAGAAGTCGTACGAAATACCAGAAAATGCTAAGGGAGCATTTTACATTTATTTCTAGTCGACTACTAGAAAGCAAGGTATATTTTGATGAAACAAACACGAATTTTACCGACTTATTATATCGATATTAAATGGAGTTTATTATGAGTAATTCTGGTCTTGATACAAAGACATGTGAAGCAATTGTTAAAGGTGAGGCCAAGGCCCAAACTGCTGCTCAACTTATGAGTGCACGCTACTTTGCTTATACAATCGGCGATATTGATTTTATCGTTGATTCAACACATCCAGATCATAGAGAGGATATGGATGTAAATGAAATCAAGGCATGGTCATCACAATCTGAGTGGAAGGGCCTTGAGATCGTTGACACTGCAGAGGGGACAGAGAGGGACGACTGGGGAATGGTTGAGTTTAAGGCAACTTTTGGCCTAGGTGGACAAGACCATGTGCATTATGAGCGTTCTGAGTTTGTTAAAGTTGATGGAGACTGGTTCTTCGTTGACGGTGAGCCAATCGTAGCGCAGGTTAAGAGAGATGGCGTAAAAGTTGGACGCAACGACCCATGTACTTGTGGCTCAGGTAAGAAATTCAAGAAATGTTGTGGTCGATAATTGTCGACTCAATAGCCTTTGTTTTAATGCGTTGTGGTCTCTTAAACGAGTGCCGTGATTAGTTAAAATTAGGGTTACAACTTTATGTATTTCTGTTAAAAAACTAATAATTTCATAAATATTTTATTGTTAACAAACCAAGATAACGGGATTTGTCGCTATGATTCACATTAAGAGAGGATTGGATCTTCCTATCAGTGGGAAGCCATCACAAAAGATTGAGGTAGGACCTCAAGTGACTAAAGTCGCTCTTACTGGGCCAGACTATGTTGGAATGAAGCCAACTATGCTTGTTCAAGTAGGTGACGAAGTTAAAAAAGGTCAGGCGTTATTTTCTTGTAAGAAAGTTGAGGGTGTTCTTTATACAGCACCTATCAGCGGAAAGGTTATTGAAATTAACCGTGGTGCAAGAAGAGCGTTTGAAACTTTAGTAATTGAAGTTTCAGGTAACGAGCAAGTTACATTTGAAAACTACAAAGGCACGGGAGTAAAAGATTTAGCAAAAGAAGATGTTCAAGCTCTTCTCGTTGAATCAGGTCTATGGCCTACTTTCAGAACAAGGCCATTTTCTAAAGCACCAGCTTTAGCTTCTGAGCCACATTCGATTTTCGTAACAGCAATGGATACAAATCCACTTGCAGCTGATCCAGCAGTAGTAATTGCTGAAGCAAGCGAAGATTTCGTAAACGGTGTTGAGGTAATCTCAAAGCTGACTGACGGAAGAACTTTTGTTTGTAAGGCAGCTGGTGCAAATATTCCAACGCCTTCAACAACTAAAGTTGAAACAAAGGAATTCTCAGGTGTTCACCCTGCAGGAAACGCAGGAACTCACATTCACTTTATTGATCCTGTAAATGCAAATAAGATTGTATGGTCAATCAATTACCAAGACGTAATTGCTATTGGTAAACTTTTTGCTACTGGAGAATTATCAACAGAAAGAATTATCTCAATTGCAGGTCCAGCATCTGTAAACCCAACACTTGTTAAAACTGTTCCAGGAGCTCATTTAGGTGAAGTTACTTCTGGTAAAGTTGGACAAGGTGAGGTGAGAGTTGTTTCAGGTTCTGTTTTCAGTGGACGTGCAATGGTTGGAACTTTTTCTTACCTAGGACGTTTCCATAACCAAATTTCTCTACTTACTGAAGGACGTGAAAGAGAGTTCTTAGGATGGCATAAGCCAGGCCTTAATAAATTTTCTGTTAAGCGTACTTTCTTACACTGGTTAAAGCCAGGACAGATTTTCGATTTCACAACTGCTACTCACGGTTCTGATAGAGCTATGGTTCCAGTTGGGTCATATGAAAAAGTAATGCCTCTTGATATGCTACCAACTCAACTTTTAAGAGCACTTGTAACGAAAGATGATGACTATGCAATCGAGCTAGGTTGTCTAGAGCTAGATGAAGAAGATTTAGCGCTTTGTACTTTCGTAAGCCCTGGTAAAGTTGATTTCGGTCCAGCTCTAAGAGAAAGTTTAACTACTATTGAGAAAGAAGGATAATTACAATGTTGCGCAAACTTCTAGATTCTCAACATGATAACTTCGCCAAAGGCGGGAAATTCGAAAAGTTTTATGCTGTTTATGAAATGATCGATACTTTCCTTTATACTCCAGGTGGAGTGGCGAGAGGTTCAGTTCATGTTAGAGATGCACTTGACTTAAAAAGATTAATGATCACTGTTGCTATTGCTCTTATTCCAGCAATGTTTATGGCAATGTACAATACTGGTTTTCAGGCCAACTCAGCTCTAGCTGCAGCTGGTATGACTCCAGAAGGTTGGCGTGCTGATATCATCTTAGCACTTGGTGCAGGCTTCTCTCCAGATAGCCTAGTAGCAAACCTTCTGCATGGATTCCTTTATTTCTTCCCAATCTTTCTAGTGACACAAATTGCTGGAGGCTTCTGGGAAGCTCTTTTTGCGATCGTACGTGGTCACGAAATTAATGAAGGTTTTCTTGTTACTGGGATGCTTTTCCCACTAACTCTTCCTCCGACAATCCCTCTATGGCAAGTAGCTGTAGGGATCTCTTTCGGTGTTCTTATCGGTAAAGAGGTTTTCGGTGGGACTGGGAAGAACTTCCTTAACCCTGCACTAACTGCTCGTGCTTTCCTTTTCTTTGCTTATCCTGCACAAATTTCGGGAGATGCAGTTTGGACTGCTGTTGATGGTTTCACTGGTGCAACTGCTCTTTCTCAAGCTGCACTTGGCGGTGTTGGAGCAATCACAACTTCAATGCAAGATGCATTTTTAGGGTTTATGCCTGGTTCAATGGGTGAGACTTCTGCTCTTGCTTGTTTAATCGGAGCAGCGGTTCTAATCATCTCAGGTATTGGATCTTGGAGAATTATGCTTTCGATGGTTCTTGGAGCTGTTGTTACTTCGGCAATTCTAAATGCTATCGGTTCTGATACAAATATGATGTTCTCTGTAACTCCACTTTGGCACTTAGTGATTGGTGGTTTTGCTTTCGGTACAGTGTTTATGGCAACTGATCCAGTATCAGCTTCTATGACACACAAAGGACACTGGTTCTATGGTGCTTTAATCGGTTTCATGGTTATTCTTGTTCGTGTTATTAACCCAGCTTTCCCAGAAGGTACTATGCTTGCAATCCTTTTCGGAAACTGTTTTGCACCTTTAATTGATTACTTTGTTATTCAAGGAAATATCAAAAAACGTGCAAATGGATATAAAACGGTTTAAGGGGGCAGTGATGAGTAATGATAGTACTGCAAAAACTCTGATCGTAGCAACAATCCTATGTGTTGTTTGTTCAGTTGTCGTATCTTGGTCAGCGGTTTCATTGAAGCCACTTCAAGATGAGAATAAAGTTTTAGATGTTAAGAAAAATCTTCTGATGACTGCTGGTCTTGTAAAAGCAACAGCTCAAAAGAAAGAGATTTTAGATGCGTATAAACAAATCGAAGAAAAGCTAGTCGACCTTAAGACTGGTGATTATGTAACTGATATTGATGTTGCTTCTTACGATGCTGTTAAAGCAGCTAAAGATTCAAAGATGAATTATTCAATTCCTGCCAAAGAAGATAAGGCGGGAATTAAGTTCCGTGCAAAGTATTCGAAAGTTTTCTTTGTAAAAGATGGTGAAGAGACTAAGTCTGTTGTTTTTCCAATCCACGGTAAAGGTCTTTGGTCAACAATGTACGGTTTCCTAGTTCTTGAGACAGATCTTAATACTGTAAAAGGTATTGGGTTCTACTCTCACGGTGAAACTCCAGGTCTTGGTGGTGAGATTGATAACCCTCAGTGGAGATCAGTATGGCCAGGTAAGAAGATCTTTGGAGAAAATGGGAATCCTCAGATTCAAGTTATCAAAGGTGAAGCACGTGATGCGAGTAACTTTGATATCGATGGTCTTTCAGGTGCAACTCTTACAGCTAATGGTGTAACAGGAACTGTTCGCTACTGGATGGGTGACGATGCATTTGGACCTTTCATTGATAAATACACTCAAGATGTGGAGGTGAAAAGTGAACTTTAAAGAAACAGTCATTTCACCATTATTTGAAAATAATCCAATTGCACTTCAGATCCTTGGGATTTGTTCAGCTCTTGCGGTTACAACAAAGATGGAATCAGTAGCAGTTATGTGCCTAGCGGTAACTGTTGTTTGTGCCTTTTCAAATCTTTTTGTTTCTTTAATTAGAAACCACGTTCCAAGTGCAATTCGTATCATCGTTATGATGACAATTATTGCTTCACTTGTAATCGTGACAGATCAGGTTCTTAAGGCATATGTTTACGACGTTGCTAAGTCGATGTCGGTATATATCGGTCTAATCATCACGAACTGTATTGTTATGGGTCGTGCTGAAGCATACGCGATGAAAAACCCTCCAATCATGTCATTCTTTGATGGTATTGGTAACGGAATTGGTTATTCACTCGTACTAGTATTTGTTGGATTTTTCAGAGAGCTACTTGGATCAGGAAAACTTTTTGGAATATCTATTTTAGCAACAACTGGAGAAGGCGGTTGGTACCAAACTAATGGTATGGCACTTCTTGCACCATCTGCATTCTTCTTAATTGGTTTTTTCATCTGGGGATTACGTACTTGGAAGAAAGATCAAGTAGAAGAAATGTAAGGGTAGGTGAATTATGTTAGAACATTATTTAAGTTTATTTATTAAAGCAGTATTCATTGAGAACCTTGCCTTAGCATTCTTTCTAGGTATGTGTACATTCCTAGCAGTTTCTAAAAAGGTTAAGACTTCTCTAGGTCTTGGTGTTGCGGTTGTTGTTGTACAAACAATTACAATCCCTATCAACAACCTACTTTACAATTACTTACTAAAAGAAAACGCTCTAGTATGGGCAGGTATTCCAGGTACAGATCTTTCATTCCTAGGTCTAATTTGTTACATCGGTGTTATTGCGGCGATGGTACAAATCCTAGAAATGTTCCTTGATAAGTATATGCCAGCTCTTTATAACGCTCTTGGGATCTTCCTTCCTCTAATCACTGTAAACTGTGCAATTATGGGTGGGTCTCTATTTATGGTTGAGAGAGATTATACTTTTGGAGAGTCTGTTGTTTTCGGTCTAGGTTCTGGTTTTGGTTGGGCCCTAGCGATTGCAGCTCTTGCAGGTATTAGAGAGAAAATGAAATATAGTGATGTACCAGATGGCCTAAAAGGTCTTGGTATTACTTTTATCACTGTAGGTCTAATGGCACTTGGTTTCCTAAGTTTTTCAGGAATCCAACTTTAGTAACGGTAAGTAATAAAAAGGAAATATTATGAATGCAATTATTCTTGGTGTTTTAATGTTTACCGTTGTGGTTCTAGCACTAGTTTTAGTAATTCTTTTTGCTAAATCAAAGCTAGTATCAAGTGGTGACGTTAAGCTAACAATTAACGGTGAGAAAGTAGTTCACATCCCAGCTGGTGGAAAGCTACTAAATGCTCTTGCTGATCAAAAATTATTCGTATCTTCTGCCTGTGGTGGTGGGGGAACATGTGGTCAGTGTCTAGTTCACGTACATTCTGGTGGCGGTGAAATCCTAGAAACTGAAATGTCACATATCTCTAAGAAAGAAGCTCGTGAAGGCTTAAGACTTGCATGTCAGGTTGGTATTAAGACTGATATGGAAGTAGAAGTTGAAGAGTCTGTCTTTGGTGTTAAAAAGTGGGAATGTACGGTTAGATCTAATCATAACGTTGCTACTTTCATTAAGGAATTTGTTCTTGAGCTACCTGAAGGTGAGTCTGTCCCATTTAGAGCAGGTGGCTATATTCAAATTGAAAGACCTGCTGGACTTTCGATTGATTATAAGGACTTCGATGTTGAAGAAGAGTACCGTGGTGACTGGGATCATTTCAACCTTTGGCAGTATAATTCAACTGTTAATGAAGAAACGATTAGAGCTTACTCAATGGCAAACTATCCTGAAGAGAAGGGAATCATTATGCTTAACGTGCGTATTGCTTCTCCTCCTCCAAGAGCTCCAAAAGGAACTCCTCCAGGTAAGATGTCGTCATATATCTTTAGCTGTAAACCAGGTGACAAAGTAACAATTTCTGGTCCATTCGGAGAGTTCTTTGCACGTGATACAGATAAAGAAATGGTATTCGTTGGTGGTGGAGCTGGTATGGCGCCTATGCGTTCACACATCTTTGACCAACTTAAGAGACTTAACTCTAAACGTAAGATGACTTTCTGGTACGGTGCCCGTTCAGTTAGAGAAATGTTCTATGTTGAAGACTTCGATGGCCTACAAGCTGAGAACGATAACTTTACATGGCACGTTGCTCTTTCAGATGCACTACCAGAAGATAATTGGACAGGTTACACTGGATTCATTCACCAAGTACTTCACGATGAGTATCTTGCTAATCATCCAGCTCCTGAAGATTGCGAGTACTACTTATGTGGTCCTCCAATTATGAACAAGTGTGTTATCGATATGCTACTTGACCTTGGGGTTGAGAGAGAAGATATCATGCTAGATGACTTTGGTGGATAACTAAAACTAAAGTAATAAATTTACAAATAGAAATGGCCAGCTCTATCGCTGGCCTTTTTATTGGCAATTTCGATTAAAAGTTAAGCTAAGTTATCCTTTCTTCAATTGTTCATGCATTCTACTATGTTAGCTTTTATGTATGGATAATATGATAGCTCTTTATATCGTACTCTTATCATTTCTCCTTCTGTGTGTTGTCACCACTTATGTCGTTGCAATGGTAGATAAAGGGAGTGATTATCGGGAATTTAAGATAGCATTAATTCTTAATTTTATTCTATATGCAGCACGTTTCTATTTCGCACCATGGAAAGAGCTTGATGTTGTTTTCTATGCTTTAAAATTCATTCCACTATATTTCTTATGTAACTTCTTTTTAAATAATCGTTTAAATCAATATCGACTTGAGTTTGTTGGCCTCTTTATCTTTAGTAGCATTGCCGGAGCTTCATTGTATTTACTTGGATTTAAGTTTGAATACTATTCCTTGGTCATAGCTTTTGGAAGTTTTAGTCCGGGGTTCTATGCCTTGATTCACTTTGGCAGACGATTAAAACATATTGTGGATTTTTTTTATTTTTCTATTTTTGTCATAGCAGCTTTAGTCACATTCACATATCCCTTTGCTTTTATCATAAGAGGGTCTGGTACTTGGGGGTGGAGTGCAGGGGTTATTGCTTACATTGCAATTATGTTAGGTCTTTTGGTCAAAATTCTAGAAAAGAAAGTTGATGGTGATTATAAATTACAAGAAGAACTTAAACTTATAAATGCAATTTATAAGGCCGTTATTCATGATACTTCAAATGATCTAAACTTTTTGTCGTTAAGCCTTTCGAGGGCCCTGAAGGACGAGAACTTAGCTTATGTAAAATTGGCCTATGAACGCTTAAGTGAGCTAATCAAGTTTAAAGCAGAGATTCGCAAACAATTTAATCAAGAAAAGCTTTCTTATAATGTTGAACTTTCATTGATCTTAAAGTCAGTTGTGGAACATTATCAAGACGACTTTAAGAAGAAGCGAGTTCAATTGATCGTCACTTATCCTCATCAAAATACTGTGGCCTCTCTTCCAATAAGCAAGGAGAGCTTGGTTAACTCTATCCTTGGAAATCTTGTCTCAAATGCTTTGAAGTTCTCAGAGTCTCGCTCAAAGGTTTATCTTTCAATGATTTATGATGAATCACATGTTTACTTTAGTGTCGTAGACTCAGGGGAAGGTATTTCTGAAGAAATCATTTCATCAGTAACAAACTTTTCAAAGGTTAGATCGAGTTGTGGAACAAGTAACGAGCTAGGGAGTGGGATGGGGCTTAGCATCCTGTGTTATATTATCAAACGAATTGATGGTGATATTAGTTTTATGAAGATGAAAAGAGGAACTAAAGTGATCGTCAAAATCCCTTTTTTAAAGCAATTAACTGACATATTAAATAACAAAGATGATAGTCACGACAATAATGTTATATCACACGCTTAAGGCTTCTTTTCACCTGAGTTATAGGCAACTTCTGCTTCGCTATTAAGAAGTATTCCTAAGGGGTACAATATATATTGTGGTGTAAAGTTAAATAAATAACTTAAGTTGCCATTTTAAATCTTATAGTGATAATCAGTATTTATTGTTTGGTAAGGTGTATTAAATTGGAAGTAAGTAATAAGGCATTAGTCGCATATTTTGATGGTGTGAGCTCAATGGGAGATTCCGTTGAGGACTTTATATCTGAACTTCCTATTAAAAATGAAAATCTCCTGGATGTAAAATCACGCATCACATGGCAAGAGTTCAAAGAGATCACAATTTTCTTTTCTGAGAAGTATCCAAATTACACCGAAATTATCAGCAATACAGGTATTTCAAATAGAATTGTTAAGCCATTTTTTGACATCGTTACTTACTTCATTAGTTATAGCTTACTTTATGAATTCTTATTGAAACTAACTTTTAAAATGCTTTATACAAATATAAAGATAGATACGAAGAAAACTAGTTCTGATTCTTTTCAGATTATTTTTCAATTTTCGGACACTACACATATCTTCCATGAATTTATTAATATGTATGTTGAGCTTTTTAAAACAATACCTGTAAATTTTGTTGGGTGTCGTACTTATTCAAAAGTAAAGTACCTGGTTGTTGATGATAGAGTTGTATTTACTGTAAGAAATGCTGCCTTTGCGAAAGTCAGTATTCCAAACCTTTTATATAATTTCTTTTTTACGAAGAAAAAACTTCACGAAGTTATATTAAAGAACGTGGAATATGCAAATCTTCTAGAAAAGCAGAATCTTGAGCTTGAAGAGTACCGAAAGAACTTAGAGCTTTTAAATACAGAACTAAATCTGAGTAACCGTACACTTCATCATGATGTTGCAAATAAGCTACTAAGTCTTGAAGTTGCTAAAAAGAGAATTGAAAGTGGTAATTATGCTCAAGCTGTTCAAAAGATCAATCAATTTTCAAACTCGGTAAAAGGTATTATTCAAAACTCAATTGTAACGACACATATAGATGGTGAGTTTTTCGAACTCGAAGAGATCAAATTATATGATTTACTAATAGAGGCCGTTACAGAATATGATGATATTGCTATTCAAAAGGGTGTTCGAATTATTCATGATTTTAAAATAGATCAAAACTTAGCTATCTATACTAATAAAATCGCCCTTCAAAATAACTTGATCTCTAATGTTATGTATAACGCGATTAAGTTCTCACACATGAATGATAGTATTGTTTTCTCAGCGTCTGTGTGTGATGAAAACCTTTGTCTTCGAATTGTTGACTTTGGTGTAGGTATTCCAGAAGAAAAGCTTAAGTTAATTAAGAAGAATGTTGGTCTAATTGGTTCGACTAAGGGAGCTAATGGTGAACAAGGGTCTGGACATGGAATGAGCATCATCATGGATACTGCTAATGCTCTTGGATTCAAGGTTAATATTTCTTCGAGCCTAGGCAATGGAACCTCAATTGAGTTATTAAAAAATATTTCTCAAGAAGAAACTGATTTTAACAATGTTCTCTATCTCGATAGCCAAAGTTCAAAGTCTTAATTTAAACTCGTAAGTATCAAGTATTACTAGAGTGTGCCAAGTATTTTTGCTGAGAAATTAAAAAAGTCTGGTTGTAACTCCTCAAATTCTCCAAAAAATCTATTTTAATCTATACTCTCACGTTAACTGGAGGGTAGAGATGTTTTCAAGAAATATTGGTTTAATTACTCAAGAAGATCAAGATAAGTTGCAAGGAGCATCTGTTTTAGTTTGTGGTGTAGGCGGTATGGGAGGAGTCGCTAGTGAGGTCCTTGTTAGAATGGGAATCGGAAAAATTAAAATTGCGGACTTTGATCGTTATGAGGCACATAATTCAAATCGCCAAATTCATTGTAATGCAAATAATTATGATCGCTATAAAGTTGATGTTTTAGAAGAAGAGTTTAGAAGTATAAATCCAAATTTAAAGATTGAATCATTTAGAGAAGGTGTGACAAAAGAGAATATAGATGCGCTTTTAGATGATGTCGATATCGTGATTAACGGGATGGATGAAATGTTCTACTCGTTAATTTTAGAGCGAGCAGCTCGTCGAAAAAGCATTACTATTGTTGATGCTTGGATAACGCCATTTGCTTCGATATTTGTTATGACACCTGATTCTCCTCATTGGGAAGATTATCTTAACTTATGTACCAGAGACGTTGCTATTGAAGATTTAACCCCTGAGTTGTGTAATCAGGCCGTCAGGGAAGAAGTCGATTTTACTTTCAGTCACTTTTCTCCCTATAAATATATTTCCAAGGATCTCGTTGATAAAATTGTAACTAAAGAAGCTACTAGACCAAGCTTTACACCTGTAGTTTGGCTCTCTGGTGTATTAATGGCCAATGAAGCCTACAAAGTTATTTGTGGCCTTCCACATACAGATCACTTAGGTGTGTTTTTCGACCAATACGAGTTTCAACTAGTAAAAGCAGGGACAAAGGGCAAAAAAGGAATACGAATAAAGAAAGCTGGTTAGGGAGTAATTATGAACGAAATAAAATGGGGGAGTTACTCCTTTAAAACATATTTTAGGCCAGGTCTTCATTTAGATGATTTAAGCTTAAAGCGCTTGTACCGTTCAATTGTTGAAATTAATAATACTTCAAAGAAAAAAGTAAATATAAAATATCTTCAACTAGAGGATATGGATGAGGTTAAAAGCTTTCTGAGTCATATTATTGTTTCAGTTGTTCATACACGTGGAAAAGATATTTCATTTTTGATGAATTATATAATTGAAGATGGCGCTGTTAATATTCTTCATGTTGGGATTATGGTTGCAAATTCATATATGGGTAATGATGCAATGGCAATGCTGGCATGTTTTAATAAATTAGAATATTTTAAAAAACATAAGAGATTTTATACGACTAATATTTCCGCCACACCTGCTGCTATTGAAGCATTCGACAAAATAAGTCACAAAGTATGGCCGTCTCCTAAGGAACAAATTAAGAGGCCACCAAAAGACTATATTAACGTCGTTAAACTTCTCGAAGAGTTCTACATTAAGAAGTGGTTTGAAGATCCTACAGAGTGCAGTATTGATCCTTATCGCTTTATTCTTAGGTCACCGTGTAAGAAGATGGGGTTTAAAACAAATATGTTTCGGATGAGTCGAGCAAGTAGTATTGAATATCAAAAATTTTGTCATAGTATCATTGACTACGAAAATGAAGAAGATTTGGTACAAGTTTCAAAATCTAGTTATTTTGAACTTTTAAAAACTTATCTACTTACTAATATATTCCTATACTTTAAAAAACCTCCAAAATACTACGGCGAAGAGAGTAAATTGAATGAACATACAGAAGTAGAGAAGGCAGCTTAGTCAGCTTAAAATTGGGCCTGAGGTATGAGAGTTACACTTGGGCCAATTTTAAAAGTCTTATGTAAATAAAAAATATGGTTTACCGATAATTATTCATGTATTTGTTTAAAGAATTCTTAAAAAGTCTGTAAATTCAAATAGTTATATGCTGAAAAAGATTCACTATCTTAGTAAATCATATTTGTTTCTCATCGGTTTATGGTACTGAATACTCGTGGATTCAATTATTATTTTATACGCTATTTTATTAGGCTTTCTAGTGCTATGTACTGCGAGTGTATTTCTCGTATCTGCCGTCGATCGATATCAAGACTATCTTGATTTTAAAAAGTTTTTAGTCACGGTTATTATTGCGTATTTTATTAATTTTACTGTTGGTGTGACACCTCATTTGGCGGCGGCATCTTTTTGCCTTCAGTTCTTTCCGATATTTTTCTTGAGTAATTATATTTTAGCAGGACAAAATAGACTAAGTTTTCGCTACTTTGGCCTCTTGCACTTAATTGGGATTACCTTTAGTTTTCTTCTTGCTTTATGGACTGATAACTTTACAGTCTTTAGTCTTCCATTAGTTTTGAGTGCATATTCTCCAGGGTTTGCTGCAATATTTTATATTCTTAAAAGGAAGAGCTCTCTCACTAATTTCTTCTATCTCTTTGTTATGGCCCTAGGTGCACTGAATTTTATTTCTTTTTCCGTCTTTCGCTTTGTTCCTGGGACAGAGTTGTGGGGATGGAGTGCTGCGGTTTTAAATTATATTTTAATTATGTACTGCTTTTTTCTGATGATTTTAGATAAGAAAGTAATACTAGATGCTGAGTTAAAAGATGAGTTAAAGCTTACAAATACACTATATAAAACTTTGATACACGATACATCCAATGATTTGAATTATTTATCTTTTAGTCTAAGTCGAGCAATTAAAAGAGATGACATTTCTTTCGTTGAGAAGGCGAATGAGAGATTAAACGAGTTAATTAGGTTTAAAACAGAGGTTAGAAAACAGTATCAAAGTGAGAAAGGTGTAAGTCATAAAGTTAGTATGATTAATATTCTTTCTCGAATTGATAACAACTTCTTAGATATTTATCGTTTAAAAGGAATTCAGCTAGTTAAGTCGACAATGAACGAGGGCGATGACGTTAATATTCCTATAAGTGAAGAAGTTTTAATTAAAACTATTATCGGAAACTTACTTTCTAATGCATTAAAATTTTCGCCAAAAGGTGCACAGGTTCACTTAAGTATTAACGTGTGTGCGGATATGATGCATATACAGGTAATTGATTCAGGGAAGGGGATTCCTGAGCATATTGTAAACGAGGTTAAGGCCTATAGTAAAGTTACTTCTAGTAGTGGGACAAACCACGAAATGGGCACTGGTATGGGGCTTGGAATTGTTTGTTTCGTTGTTGATCGAGTTAAAGGTGAAGTTGAGTTCACATCTCGAAAAGGTAAAGGAACGACTATTGATATAAGAATACCAACAGTCGTTACTGAATTTATTAATGAATTAAAATTTAAAGATCATATAGCTCAGTCTACGCTACTGCAGTAAGTTCTTCGTAAATAGAGCTCAAATTTATTTCCAAGTTACTATTTGATTTAAAATTTTTAAATAAATGCTCTGTTATTTTAAAAATAGGATGCGTATACCGAAGTTTACTCATGATACTTGCATCTGTTGAGAGAATATCAACATAATCTTGGGTCCCATTTGAAAATTGAAATAGCTGGTTCTCCACTAATACTCGTGCACCAACAGATATACTGGCCTGTGACACTTTTTTGTTGGAATTAGTGCAAGAAATAATTGGCCCGTTATTTTGCATTAATGATCTCTCCATTAATGTCACAAGTACTAATGCCTTCCATGGGAATTCATCACTCTTGGTATTAAACTTTGATGTGATGGTAAAGTTTCCACATGCCAGAATATGATTTCCTTCAATCCTTTTCAATACTTGTTTTTTAATAAGATCATTCCAATTCTTAAAATATGATGAGTTTTGATCGATATTACTTTCTAGATTAAAGACTGTATTGGCCCCTCCTCCAACGAATTCTCCCTTGTAGTAAATACCAACTAACTCATCTTGTTTGTATAGTTCATCTGAATAGAGTTCAATTTCTCCCTCACTAAGTCCAAGGTTTTTATATGCACTAGTCCATGTACTCTTCCATTCATTATAAAATTTTTCATAGTAACAATAGAGAGGGTCATTAAAGTCTGTATTTCTTGGTGATAGAATAATAAGTTCTAAGTCTCTAATATCGATACTCTTCATTTTCTGCTCCTACTTATGCCGCGTTGTTAACTTTCTTTCCTATGTTTGATTCAATTTCATCTAAGATTTTGAAAAATATTTCTTGTGAGTATCTTTTATTTTCAGCAATAAGGTTTTGTATATTCTTGGGAAGGGATTCGATTAATTTTCGGGCCTCTTCGACATGATCTTCATCTTCTTCATAATGTAGTTTAATAAAGCTAGAGACCTTTCCACTTGAAGCATTTATTTTCTCATGGACGTATGGGCCAGCCTTTGCAACTAAGTCTTCTAAAAAAAATATATAGCCCATTAATGCAAGAGGGTGTTTATACTCAATTTGATAGTACTGGCTTTGGTAAAATGCTTTAGTTAAAGAATGCTCCTTATGACCTTCAATATTTGATCCAAATCTTTTTAGGTCTCTTAAGGCCAATTTGTCGTGAGCACTTTCTTCATTCAAATGCTCTTTAAACCGACGAAATATTTTGTCATCATCTAGTCGTGCCATTGCTAAACAAAGTAGCTTCTCTGAATGAGATACATAAAAGTAGGTTTGTGCCAGATACTCTGCTACAAAACACTCATTCTCCCACGGGTAACTTTTTACTCTTTCATAAATATCAATTTTACTTGTCATACTACGTCCTTCGTTAAGTTAACTGATAGATGGTAACTGAATTTTGTTGTCACCTTGTTTTATTGTGTTAAATGTGTGGAAATAGTTTGTTCAATTAAATTTGTTTCCTTGTTTAGTGCCAAATTTATCGGGTGATAACTCAGCAACTATCTGTATTTATTAGATTATTTTTCTTCATTGATTAGCTCTCTTTTGCTAGTCTTTAGAGATGAAGTTTAAACTAAGGGATTATCAAGTAGAAGCTGTAGACAAGGTTGTGTCTCACTTTAGAAAATGTGCTGATCCTTCTCTTATTGTTCTCCCTACTGGCGCCGGAAAGAGTTTAGTAATTGCTGAGCTTGCGCGTATTGCTCGTGGTCGAGTTCTTGTCATGGCCCATGTCAAAGAACTAGTAGAACAAAATCATGCAAAGTATGAGTCTTATGAGCTAAGTGCTGGGATATTTTCGGCTTCCATGAATCGAAAAGACATGGACGATAAAGTTATCTTTGGTTCTATTCAATCGATTGCACGTGCACCAGAGGATTTTTTTAAAGATTTTTCCCTTGTTATTATTGATGAATGTCACAGAATTTCACTAGAAGAAGAGTCTCAGTATCAACAAGTATTTGATAAGCTTAAAGAAATGAATCAAAAGGTTTTCTTTCTTGGCCTTACTGCCACACCATACCGCCTTGGAATGGGCTGGATTTATAATTATCATTACCATGAAATCTTAAGAACAAAGCAAGAGCGCTTTTTTAAACATTGTATCTATGAGCTACCTCTAAGTTACATGATTAAAAATGACTATCTCACAAGGCCAATAAAAATAGATTCGCCAGTTGCCTGTTATGACTTTTCAAAACTTGAAATTAACGAAAACTCTGGAAGATTCTTATCGCAAGAAATTGAAAAAATTTTAAATGATAGTGCACGTGTTACACCTGGGATTGTAAAGCATATCGTTCAAGAGGCAAAAGAGCGTAATGGAGTGATGCTTTTTACATCAACTGTAAAGCATGCCAATGAAGTCTTGAGTCTTCTTCCTAAAGGGGAGAGTGCAATTGTAACAGGTGAAACTGATCAGAAAATTCGCGATCAAATCATCGAAGACTTTAAGAATCAAAAAATTAAATTCTTAGTAAATGTCTCTGTTTTAACGACAGGTTTTGATGCACCTCATGTGGACTTGATTGCTATCCTTCGCCCCACTGAGTCCATTAGTCTTTATCAACAAATTGTTGGCCGTGGACTTAGGCTTTATGAAGGTAAAGAAGACTGTTTGATTCTCGACTACACGGGACTTGATCACGATATATTTAAGCCGGAAGTTGGTGAGGTGCGACCTCATAGCGATACACAAGAGGTACAAGTGATGTGTCCTGATTGTGGCCATGCCAATATCTTCTGGGGAAAGGTTGATAGTGAGGGTGGAATCACTGAACACTATGGCCGAAAGTGTCAGGGGATTCATATTGATGAAAGTGATATGAGTGTCGAAGAGTGTGGTTTTCTCTTCCGTTTTAAAAGTTGTGACAATTGCGGACAGAGTAATGATATTAGTGCACACATTTGTGCGCATTGTGAACATGAGTTACGTGATGCTGATAAGAAATTAAAGGAGGCCATGCAGCTTAAAGATGCACATATTATGCGAGTAGAGGAGATGATCTTTGCCGAGCATCAAGGTAAGAAGGGGCGCTCGCTAGAGGTTAGTTACTTTGATGTGAATGGAGAGTCTCTTAAAGAATATTATCAGTTAAATAATAAATCACAACAGATGGCCTTCTATCATGCTTTTGTAAAAAAACACTTAAAGACACCAGAGCTTAAGTATTATATTGATGACCTAGACAAAGTTTTGAAAGATCGAAAATACTTTAGAGGGCCAAAGTTTGTAATTGCTCGTAAGAAGCAGCGTTTTTGGCAAATAAGAGAGAAGATCTTTATTGAAGAGCTAAAGTCGGCGAGATACACGAAATAATTTTTCCATTGCAAGCTCTCCCAAAGTTTCAGAAAACATTTCAAAGAGTGCATCAGGAATAGAAGACTTTTCTCCTTTCCAGTAGCTCTTAGAAAAGAAGAGGCACTTTCCATTTGAAAGCTGTCTCACATTTATTTCGCCTTTTAGTCCTTTTAAAAAACCTTTATTAAATGTGAACGGATAAGTTCCTGGTTTAGTGATACGTGGGATTCTAAAATTTAGAGACATGGGAAATGGCATTAAAGTATGATCGAGATAGAGATAAATTTCTTTCTTCTTTTCTGAGTAACCCGATAGTTTTACTAGGTCGATATATTCATTGAATTTTTCGTAGCGCGACAATTTTCTTAATGCGACTTTGCATTTATTTGGATGAATTCCATATATTTGGTAATCTAAACTTTGTTTGTTTTCTTCGGTCTTAACGATGGCCTTTCGGTAAATTCTTTTTTTATCAACTAAAATTTCTTTGATATCTGCATCGATACCCTTGAAATCAGAGGCGATGGCGAGATTTGAAAATGTCAAAATCAAGTAAAAAACTGCTGTAATTATCAATGGTTGACGCGTTGTAACTTTCAAGGCCTTTAAGTTTCCCTTATTCTTTATAGTAAATTCATTATAGCACGAAGCTAAGATAGGGGAAAATTTAAGCATGGGACGCAGCATTGAAAAAGTGAATCGTAAAGGTAGGACGAAAGACGCTGTCATTGAGAGTAAAGATCAAAGATGGCACTGTCGAAACCGTATTACGCTCGTCTTTGGTTCTAATGATATTGAAGATTTAGAGACATATGTCTACGAAGATAAGTCAGTCGATTTTAAAACGGTAAAATTTCACCAAGCAAAGTCAAAGGCCATTGAAGAGCTTTTAGATAACTGTATTGACGAATATTATCGTGGACACGTTACAGAAATTCACACTTCACTAAGTGAAGATGGGAAAACAGTTACAGTTGCTGATAACGGAATTGGCTTTCCTCTAAATAAAGTGAAACAAGTTTACTCTGAATTTAGAACTGGTTCTAAATTTAAAGATGAAGAAACTGATGAGAAAGGCTTTCTTCATCGAACTCTTGGACAAAACGGTCTAGGTGCCGCTGCAACTTGTCTAACGGCAGATGAGTTTTTTGTAACGATTAAGCACTATAACTCTAAAAAAGAGCAAACAACGAAGTTCATTGATGGAGCTCTTAAAGTTTCACAAACTAAGCCGAAAGCTTTTAAGGGTGCTTCAGGTGTTTCGATTCAGGTAACACTGGCCAAAGAGGTATACAAAGACAATAAGATCGATGAAAACCTTTTAAGAAAGCGTATTATTGACCTTGCTTATAATAATCCGGGACTTGCTTTCTACTTTAATGGTGAGAAATATCACTATCAAAAGGGGCTCTATGAGCTAGCTCAAAGAATTGATGAAGTAAATGCTCACGATTTTGGTGAAACAGCTTATATCTACGAGACAATAAATACGAAAAAGAAAAAAGTTAAGGGAAAGATCGATATGTCTCTTTCTCTAACAATTGATAAAGGCAGCGAGGAAAGAGAAAAGTTTATCTCTTTTGTTAACTCAACTCCTACATATGACGGTGGTTTTCACCATGACCGTGTAAGAAGAATTTTTATCAATGCTGTAAAAGACAAGTTAGAGCGTCAGGCAAAGAAAGAGAAAATCAAGTTAGTTGATAATGATGTTCTTTCTGGCCTAACTTTCGTTCTTGGTGTGACAATGCCTAATCCAAGATTTGAGTCACAAACGAAACGTAAACTCGTTCGTGATGTTCATCTTGAAAAGGCACTTGAAGAACTCATGAGCAAGTCGATAGATAAGTTCATGAGAAAAAATAAGGACTATCTTGAAGTCGTTATTGAAAGAGGGAAGTCACGCCATAAGTATCAGGTTCTAAAAGAAGCAGCTTCAAAAGGCCGTAAGCAAAAAAGACAAAGAGTTGAAAAACTTCTTGATGCTAACGAAAGAAAGAAGCGTGAGTTGTGTACACTATTTATTTGTGAGGGGGACTCGGCCATCGGTGGTCTAAGGTCAGCTCGTAATAAATTATATCAAGGTGGGATTGCTCTTCGTGGTAAGCCGATGAACGTTGCTCAAGCTGGTATCAAAGATATTTTAAATAATCAGGAATTCTCTGACATCATGGCATCAATTGGTCTTGTTCTAGGGCAAGAAGTTGATGAGAAGAAACTTCGTTATTCGAATATTGTCTTCCTTGCCGACTCGGATGTTGATGGTGGACACATTAATACACTTTTAACAAACTTCTTCTACCAGTTCTGGCCTGAATTATTTGAGATGGGTGCAATTCAAATTGCTAAAGCTCCACTTTTTGAAGTCGTGACAGACAAGAAAACTCTCTACTTTGAGTCAGATAAGGAACTTGAAGAATTTAGAGATGCTGGTGAAGTAAAGATTAAAGAAATTCATCGAAATAAGGGACTTGGTGAGATGTCGCCAGAAGCCTGGAAGTATGTTTTATCTAAGGATGAGTACACTAAGATTGTAATTGACCAGAAGTCTAAGGCCAAAGAGATGCTTAATATCTGTTTTGGTAAGGATACAAACCTAAGAAAAGATCTACTTCTTGATGAAGATCAATCTGAAATAATGTCTGAAGCAATTTCTGAAGATAAGGTTGTAACAAAGCCTAAGCCTACAAAGAAAGCGGCAAAGAAAGCGGCAAAGAAAGTTGCAAAAAAGACTGCTAAGAAAGCTGTAGCGAAGAAGTCAGCAAAGAAAGCCGCTAAAAAAACCGCAAAAAAAGCTGTAAAGAAAAAGGCAAAAAAGGCCGTTTCTAAAAAAGCGGTCACTGGTGGCCTAGCGGATATGATTGATTACCTTGATTAAAAAGTATTAGGAAGGAAATAAATAATGCAAGAAACTTATCTTCATTCACTTGAATCAGTAAACTTAGAAGATATCGTAAGAGATGAGTATCGTACATATCAGATCTATACTCTTATGGATCGAGCGATTCCGTATCTTCAAGATGGGCTCAAGCCGGGGCAGAGACGTATTCTCTATACTCTTTGGAAAAATCAGTCGAAGGGACTTTTAAAAGTATCTGCGGCAACTGGTTTAGTTCTAACACTACACCCGCATGGACCAGCTTCAATCGAATCGGCGATTGTTAATATGGCCCAAGATTATACCTTTTCAAATAACTATCCACTTATTGATAAGAAAGGGTACTTCGGTGAGCGTATGGAGACTGATCCTGCGGCCGGAAGGTATATTGAGTGTAAATTAGGTAAGGTATCTGATATCTTATTATTTGATGATATGAACCAAGTTGAAATGGTTCCTAATTACGACGAACGTTCAATGGAGCCTGTAGGTCTACTTCCAAAACTTCCACTAATGTTACTTAACGGTGCAGAGGGGATTGGTACTGGCTTTTCTTCGACTATTCCAAGTTTTCATCATAAAGATTTAATCAAGTCGATGATCTCTTTTATTGAAACTGGAAAAGTGAAAAAAATTAAGCCTTATGTTCATAATTACTCACTTCCTATTCATGTGGATAAAAAAAGTGGCAAGCTCACTTTTGAAATGAGTATTGAAGAAAAAGATGGAAAGTTTTTTATCACAGAACTACCACGTGGATATGATGCTAAGAAAATTTATCGTCACCTGACAAAATTCATTGATAGTGGCTTCATTAAGGATTTCGTTGATGCATCAGTTGATAACGAAATTAATATCGAGCTTCTTTTTAAAAAAGGACAAGAAGTTACTCTTAAAGAAGTACAGGATACTGTTGGAGCAACTTCATCTCTTTCACCGAACTACACACTCATTTCAGAGCGAGGTGTTAAGATATTTGAGCAGGCCGAAGAGATTATTGAGATTTTTACTGGTGAAAGACTTAAAGTCGTTACTCGTCGTTATGAACTTCTATGTCTTGATCTTAAAGACTCTATCACAAAGAATAATGAAATCATTAAGTTCATTAAAAATAAAGAATACGAGAAGGCGACAAAGTCTAAGAATAGAAAGTCATTTGTTGAATACCTAGATAAGAAAAAGTACGTCTATTCTGATTATCTAGCAGATATGCCAATATATCGTATGACTAAGGATGAAGTAGAAAAGCGTAAGCTTCTTGTTAAGGACGAGACTAAGAGACTTAATGAGTATACAAAAATTGCAAAGTCTCCAAAACTTGTAGCTAAGAAGCTTGTCGAAGAGCTAAATGAAGTTGACACAAAACTAACTGACTGGCTCAAGAAGAAAGACGCTGAAAAGCTTAAGCTTCTAAAGAAGATTGCTAAAGATCAAGAAAAACTTGGTAAGAAAAAGGCCAAGAAGAAAGCCGTTAAGAAAAAATCTAAGTAAAAAAGTCAGAAATAAAAAATCCCCAGCAGAAGTATAAAACTTGTGCTGGGGATTGTTCATGTCAATACGCCAATTTGACAAGAAGAAGTTGATATAATCATGTTACATGGTATTTATTTAGTCGTTCAACTTAAGCTTTTCTTAAAACTGGCTTAATTGACGATTTAACACCAAAAAAGCCTAAGTTATTAAAATGAAATATATTTCCCACAAAATTTTTTTTGTTAAATATTCATAATTCTGCTAACCTATTAATATATAAAGGTTCTTTTGATTCATGGAGGAATGCAATGAGCTTGACTAAAGCTGATATTGTCGAACGAGTTTATAAGGAAGCAGGGTTTTCTAAAAAGGAAGCTTCTGATCTTGTCGACTTAGTTTTTAAAGTAATTAAAGATACTTTGGCCCGCGGGGAGAAAGTAAAAATTTCTGGTTTTGGAAACTTCTCAATTCGCGATAAAGCATCAAGAGTTGGCCGTAACCCACAAACAGGTGAGGCGATGGAAATCTCTGCAAGACGTGTTCTTACTTTTAAACCATCACAGGTTTTAAAGGAAGATATTACTGGACGCTACGTACACCGTATCGACGATAAAGGTAAGGAAGACACTTCGATTGCACCTAAAGAAGGAACTCCGAAAGCACTTACATCATTTAGAAATGATACTGATGATGACTTCGAGAGTGAAAACGGATTTTAAATGCTAGAAACATTATCGATTCCACAGAAATCGTTATTTAAACTTGATGAAGTTTGCTCAATTATTGGTGTAAAGCCATACGTATTAAGATTTTGGGAAAGTGAATTTGACGAAATTTCACCTCTCGTTTCTTCTACTGGTCAAAAACTTTTTGAACAAAAAGATATTCAAATGCTGGCAAAAATTAAAGGCCTTTTATTTGAAGAGAAGATGACTATTGAAAAAGCTAAACTAGTTTTAAGAGGTCAACTTGATCCTTCTAAAGACACTAGTGGAGCTACTAAGAAGAAATTAAATACAAAGCCTGTAAAGTCTTCTAAATCAAAGGTTGCAAATTATAATATTGATTTAGATAAGCTTGAGCAAGCTAAGAGCATCCTTAATCAATTGAACCTAAAGAGTCAAAGTATTCAACAAAGAAATAATTGGATCTAAAGAGGCGGGCCTAGTGCCTGTCTCTACATTTAAGTGATCAGTTATTGTTTCTTTATTAGGTTCGATAATACCAAGTATCTTTCCAAGATATTCTCCGTATACTAGACGGATATTTTCGCACGCGAACTTTTCAAAAAATACTTTCATATACTCAAGGTTAGATTGTAATTCTACAAAGCAGTCCTGTCCTCTCGTTTTCCATGGATTGATGGCCTCTTCATGTTCACTTAAAACTTCATCTTCAAGCTCACAAAGATCATCAAGTAGCTGAAAGGCTATTCCCATATGGTGTCCGAGACGGTGTAGTGTTTTGGCCGTTTCTAAGTTTGCCTCATCATTAAAAAGATAAGGGCCTACAATTGAGAGTTGGATAAGACGTGCCGTTTTCAATTTATGAGTAAGGATTAAGTTCTTAAAGCTCTCAGTCATGTGGTGACCAAGGTCTAGGGCCTGGCCAAGAATGAGGCCTTTTGCTCCTAAGCACCAATGAGCATAATTTAAAATTTCATACTTATTCTTTACGTTAATCTTATTAATTAAATTAAAACTAAGAGATTGAAGTGCATCTCCTGCTAGGAGTGCTTGCCATTGGCCAAACTTTGCATGAGTTGATAATCGTCCACGGCGATATTCATCGTCATCCATACAAGGCATATCATCATGAATTAGTGTATATGTATGATGAATTTCTAATGCACATGAGAAGCTCTTAACTGACTTTCTAAGCCTTTCTTCATTAAAGTCTATACCAAAGTCTTTAGCTGTCGCATAAGCGAGCATAGGGCGAAACAACTTTCCAGCAGGCAAGAGGGAGTAATCATAAATCTCACTAAAGAAATTTTGATAATTATTCTGATCGATAAATAATTTTAGGTCAGCTTCAATTTGCTGCCTTGCTTCTTTAAGCTCTAATACAGATTGATTTTGCATTGAATTAAGATGCTTTAAAGTTGGCCTTTAGTCAACTAGCGCTTAATCATTTTCGGTGTGTTTGGACGGCCAAGCGTACCATCAATTTTCATATGATAGAAACCTTGCTCATCAGGAGTTCCATTGCCTAGAAGAAGATTGATAATAGCAAAACTTTCAATAAATTCAGGAGTAAACTTTACCTGTGCTTCGATATCAAGACGAGAGTTTCTGATATTTCTTTTATCAAGAGTTATAGTACCACTGGCATTTGCACGAATAGGCGAGTTGCTGTCCCCAATAATAAGCTCTTGAATTTCAACTGCTCCAGCGTCCTCAGAATGGGCCTTGAAAGAGAGATTGTTAATTGCAAGAGTTGGTAATTCAAAACTTTGTATTACTTGTGTGGGAATTGAAAAGTCTTTCGACGTTAGATAGATATCAAGATCCTTAATGGCCTTAAGGTCTGTGCTAACAAGAGCATTTAGATTGATTGTTCCATCAAGTTTAAAGTTATTCATTAGTGGAGCAAGAGCATCAAAGCTAATAACTGTATTTTCAACCTTCACGTATTGAGTTGAAAAATTATGAATTGATTTAACGTTAATCTGATTATCAAGTCCTGCGATCTTATTAATTTCAGTATTGAAAGTAAATCCCATTGGAGCAATGCTTGGCAGCCCTAGAGAAATATCAGCTTCTGAAATTAAAATTCCAGAGCGTGAGTTTAAACAGCGAGAAGATATATCAATCTCTTTTAAATTAATCCCTGGCAAAAAGTAGCTTAAACTAGCATTTTGATAGTAAATAGGGCAGCTACGATTCTTTCTTAGTCCATCGTAAACGAGATTCATAATCTTGTCTTCGACAGAAAAGTTAAAGATAAAACCAAAAAATAATGACAAGAAGGAGAAGATAGAAATTAAAAAGATTGTCTTCTTATTGATCTTATAAATATCTGTTTGTTCTGCTGCTTCGCTCATATTATTCTTTTGATTACCTAAGTTATTTTGCATTAATTAACCTTTGCGTAAAACTCAACAAGGAACTTTCCTGAAACGAATTTTCCATCTGTTGTTTTTTCAAGGTCGATCTCTGTGATTATAATTTTAAACTTGCGGTGAAGTTCATTTAAGAGTCCAACGAATGCCTTATTTGTGAATTTCTCAATCATGATACTTGTTTCAATTCGATTTATTGATCCACCAAGGTTTTCTTTTTGAAAACCATCAACATTAAGTTGATTTCCTTTAATATTAAGCCTTGAAGTTGCATTGTTTAATTTGCTTATAAAATCAGACTTCTCATAAATAGCCTCATTGATAACAATAGGGCCTTCTTGGGCCTTAAGCTTTATATTACCTTCTTTAAAGCTTATTATTGTCTGCTCTAATTCTTTTCTTGTATTTAAGTCACTTACTTTGATAGTTCTAAAGATAAAAACACCAATTAGAGCGATAATAGGAATAATAATGACTAGACCAGAAAGGGCCTGGTTAATTATTTTTTGTTCAGTTTCTGAAAAAGAGCGAAGTTGATCGGCAAAGGATTGAAAAACACCAGAGTTCCTAGCTTCTTCAATTTGCTTATCAATAGCGACATCAATTTCTTTAAATACGCTTTTCTGTGTCATTATTTACCTTTAAAGCTAATTGTAATCTTATCTTTATTTGTATCGTCAATATTTGCATCGTTTACATTAAGGCCCTTAAGGACTTTAAGTAACTGCTTCGTATCGCGATCACTCTTACTTTGGAATTGTGCAAAGCCAGAGTTAAGATCACCTTTGTATTTTGTCAGGGAAACTTCTTCATTTCTTTTAATTGCACTTGTGACAGTGTGTAGATTAGCAAGAGCACTCGACTTTGGCACACCAGCTAGTACTTTTAAATCAACTTCTATCGCTTTATTTTTTTGCTTAATAATCTTTGTTAATTTATCAGGTGATTTTCTAAGATATCTTTCCTGCTTTTTTGTAATATTAAGATCGCTCGATTTAATAAGCTTCTTAATCTCTCTGTCGGTTGCTTTGATGTCGCGGTTTACAAAATAGAGTGACTCTACTAAAAAACCAGCACACAGTATGAGACAGACTAGAGCAAGACGATAGAAAGTAAATATTGTATTTTCTAATTTAATCCCATCTTTTAATGCCGATGCGAATTCTTTTGTGAAAAAGTTCTTTGCTGGCTCTCTAAATGTATTAGATACACCCATTGTATAGGCCAATGTTAGAGAGTTGTACTCTTGTGGAGATATCATTCTTTCAAGACCTGGTGTCATAAATTGTGACACACTAACATGCAGTCTTTCTGTAATATAATTATCTATATTCTTAATATTGGCACATCCACCAGTTAAGTAGATATGTTCAATACTTTGACCCGTTTTAACTCGATGACCCAATAACCAGCGATCAATTTGAGAGAGTAGATCTTTAAATGTATGGTGCATCATCAGAGCAAAGTCTTGTTGCTCTTTTGTTACGCTGTCCAGTTGAGACTTCGTTAAGAAAAAGCTATTTTCATGTTTGAAGATTCTAGCTTCGGCCGGACCAATATTATAAGTTTTAGAAATTGCCTCATCAATGGCCGCACCTGCGACATATGAAATATGATGCGTATAGATTATACCGTTATAAATTAAGTAGGCCTTCGTCGTTTGATGACCGATATCGAGAATGCAAACATTTGATTCTAACTTCTTTTCTTCAACAAAACTTTGGTAAACACTAAGTTCTGAAGTTAAGTTTGAAGGTACCGTATGATAGGCCTGTAGAAAGTTTCGATAAGTTGCAAATACACTCTTTTCCGCAATTTGAACTATTGCAGAGAATTGGCCATTAATTTTTTTATAAAGATTAACAATATAGTGAGTATCAGAGATATTAAACGGTAAGTCTTCTTCTAATTGGAAGGGGATCATTAATTCCGCATCTTTCTTGCTTTTAGCAGGTAGATCAAGATAGCGATTCGTTAAAAACTCATTAGGTAATTGAGTAATAATACGACCGTTATAGTGTTGGTCTTTTAAAAAACCAGAGATAATTCTTTGTTGAAGTTCATGTACAGAGACTTCTTGGTCACTAGGGCCACGAACATCTTCGAGTAAAACTTCTTCAATATCGTCAATAATGAATCTTTTTTTGTGTACTCGGCCTTCAACAAATTTAATACTGTAGGCACCACAGTCTATTACTAAAATACTCATAAATTTATTTTACCAAATTTCAATAACTTTGCTGTTTTTTTTTGAATGAAAAATTTGCCATTAGTAAGTGCGTATTTCAACAACTCTAGGGCGTAGTAGGTAGCTCTTTCCAGTCGATTTTTGTTCTTGAGAGGCTGATCCTGACTGCTGTTGTCCATTACCTCCGTCGTCGTCATCATCTAGGTTTTGGGAGCCGCCGGCCTGCTGTCCACTTTGACCTTGAGACGTCGTTGATGGGGCCTGAGGCTTTATTGGTAAGTCGATAAAAGCAGTCAGTTTATAGATCGTATCGGCGTAGCTTCCAATTGATTCTAATTTGAATAATTTCCCACCTGTTCCAATGATGATATCGGCATCGGCAAATTCTTTAATTCTCTTATCGAAGTCAGAAGATTCTACTGCGCCAATTCGATTTGTGATTAGTTCTTTAAAATCTTTATCGCTCTTAAATGAACTTGGTGATGTCCCATTTTCTTCATCTCCGTCGCGATACTTAAAGAATTCTTCAAGAGCAACATCTGACATTTCTGGAAAAAGTACTTTAAGCTGATTAATCGTAATTTCGTTCACATTTATTACAGAGACATTGTGAATAGAAATTCGATCCTTAATTAAATTTACGATTTCATCATCCCAGCCAGCAAGAGAGTAGAGTTCATCAGCTGTTTCAAAAGCTGCATGCTTTGCTTCCACACCAAGGTTTTGATAAGTTCTTTCAATATCGGCCTTTTCAGGCTCTTCGTAATCTTCTTTGCCTGAAACATAATACTTTAATTCTTTTACAAGTAGCTTTGGATCTAAGTTTGAATAGTGGAGCGCAAAGTCTTCATTATTTTCAATCTCATTTCTAAAAGTTCTCTCAAGCATATCTGTGAAAGTTTTCTCCATGAATTGGTGTGGAGTAATTGATGAACTATCTTGTCCACTTTGGCCCGAAGATGACTGAGAAGAATTTCCATTTACAGGCTTAATAACTCTTAATGTATTTGGATTGAGAAAGCCTGTGATTGGCCTTAGGCTTACTGAAATTGATCCCTGAATAAGAGATTCTTTTTCAAATTCAGCAATGGCATTCTTTTGTAGTGCATTGAGCTCTGTTGATACTGGAATAGGGACAATAAAAGGCTGTGTTGCAATTGCTTCGATATCGCTTTTTGAAATTGTGGACTGAAGAGAAGTATTATCTTCAAGTTTATTCCATGCTTCGCGGTAAACTTTCAGCACTGAAAGAGCGTAGTGAAGACCCGCTTCAGCATTAAGCTTAGCTTGAACCTTATCTACTTGTCCTTGAATTCTTATCTTGTTGAGTTTTGTCTCATATGTGAACTGTGCAAGTAGTACTGTTAATATAGCAACTGCTGTGGTTACCATGATAATGGCAATCCCTGACTCATTTCTAAGTATTGTCTTCTTATTTTTTAAAGTCATACTTTTCCTTTAAGTCTTCGCTAGAATTAAATTCTGGCCACATAACACGTATCGTTCGGTTAAGTTGAAGTTCATCTCCGTTCTTTGAAACATAATCGATATTCATACGAATAAGTCGTGGTGTATTTCTAAGTTTATTTAACTCTCTAAGAGACGAAACAAACTTTTCTTTTTCTGGACTGTAGAATTCAAATGAAAAGTCTCTAAGATTTTCAATTACTGGATATTCTTTGGCTTTCCCCCAGTCGAGATCCTTATTGTAAATATCAACAGGGATGATTGTTCTGGTAAGTGAGTAAGGGGCCTCAGTATTCTTTTCTTCTTCCTCTTGGCCTTCCGTCGAAGTTGTCACGACACGGTAGCGTACCCACATTAAGTTAGACTGCTTCATATTTTTTACAAGTCTTCGGTTAGCAGATGATAGAAAAACCAACGAGCCTTTTTCTTCATTCAATATAATCGGAATAGGGACATTACCTGCTGAAAGATTGTCAAAATTCTTATTCTTATATAGATGGGTCGTCATGACATAATTTTTAGATTGCTGCTGTTGTTGCTGCTGTTGACTAGAACTTCCAAGTCTTGATTGGGATTGAGACTGTGATGTATTATAGGCCTTAGCAAATGCCTTATTGTCATCGGCCTTTGATGATTCATAGTATAGGGGAGAGTTGATCAGCTCAATATCCCTTTCTATTCTCATCATTCCAATTTCTAGCTGAAGTCTTTCTCGGTCTTCTTTTGTAACTCGATCATTCGTGTTTACACTACTGTCAACAATTGTATAAATGGCCGTCATAAGAACAGAAAGAATGGCAATAGCGATAAGAACTTCAATTAATGTAAAGCCATTTTCATTTTGGTGAATATGATTTCTTTTTATGCCTTTCATTAAAACCTAGAGTCCGTTTATCTGCACCTTATACTTATCATTTGATAGCCATGTACTAATTGTAAATGTTTCATCAGTAGTATCATCTTTAACCGTCACACTGACTTGCCAAAGAAGCTTCTCAAGATTCTTTTTTACAACGCCAAAAATTTGTTTTTGAATAGCATTATTACTGTCATCACCATCGTCAGGTGTTTCCGATCCCGAAATTTTTTCAAAATCTGGAACAGTAAAATTCTTCCATTCGACGCTATAGCTGATATTATCGTTACTTTCAAATTTTCCAGTCTCTGGTTTTAGTGTGATGCTATCTTTTAGCTCTGGAGGATATGCTAGAATTTCATTCATCTTCTCGATGCCGTATTCACGTAGTGTGATTTCGGTACGCATCTCCATTGAATCAGTAATATTTAAACCTTGGGCAGTAATGTATGAAGTGATAAAAACAGCGAATATTGCGAGCGCAATAAGAACCTCTATGAGGGTAAATCCTGAATTATTTTTTAATTGCTTAACCATTCGTTATAAAGTTCTTCTGCTCTTGTTGTTAGTTTTTCAATATAGTCGTCACTAGAGAAGTTCACATCTTCAAGGCCTACATATTCACGATTGATTACTTGAGTATATGGCTCTGTTGATAGTGCGACCATTTCATCTTCAGTTGCAAGAATAATTATAACAGAATCTTTCTCACCTGTGGGGTAAAAGTAGACATATGGTTTGCCAGTTGTGTGCAATTTTTGTGTCAGGGTACTGCCTATGGCAACAATACGAACTCCGCCTGTTGGACGAAACTCGTTCGCATCAAAGTCGGGAAGTGGCATAAATCTTCCTTGCTTATTTGCTTCTTTTTGTTCTTCCTCTGTTAAGTCATCATAATTCTTTGTCGAGTCCATATCGATAACAAAGTCATTACTTTGGGCCATTTCGAGAGAAAGCTTTTGGTCGATATCTTCAATATCAAAACCTACACGTAAGAACTTATTTGTTAAGCTCGCTTCATCACTTGAGAAGCGAATAATACGTTCAATGTTTTCAATCGTATCATCAAGGTTGCGGCGAGAGGAAAAGGTTGATCCTGCAACCATGTATAGAAGTAGGGAAGCTAAGGCCATGGATACCAGAATTTCAATTAATGTAAAACCTGATTGTCCATGTGCCTTATACATAACTACCCTGACTTTTAATTTAAATTACTTCTTGTCTCTTAGATAGATATCGGCAGCGAAACCTTCTCCACCTTCTTCGTTATCATTACCATAAGACATGATATTGTAAGTCTTTCCATCTGAAGTATACACATACTCCATATCCCATGGATCTAATGGAATTTCATCTGCATCGATAAATCCATTTGGTGGATAATTCTTACACTCGCGTCCCCCAGACGGCTTTGAAATAAGTGAGTCTAATCCCATTTCTGATGTTGGGTAGAAGTTACACTTTCTTCTAAAGTCTTTAAGTAGTGACTCAAGTGACTTCATTTGAATGTTTGCTGACTTTACACGACCTTCTTCTAGTGAGTCGAATACCTTACCTGCAATAAATGTCCCCATTAGTGAAATTAGGGTAAGGGCAATTAGGATTTCAATTAGTGTCATCCCGGCCTGACTCTTCATTACTTGGCGCTTTAAAAAATTGTTCTTCATTTAAAATCTCCTTAAATGTCTTCTTTTTTTATATCCTCTAAAAAAGCTTAATTGATTGAGTTTAGTTCCATCATCGGTACGACAACTGACATAACAATGAAGGCAACGGCTCCACCCATTCCGACCATCATAATTGGTTCGAGTACAGATGTTAACCCACTCAATTTAGATTCTACCTGATCTTCGTAGTTTTCTGCAATGATGTTAAGCATTGGTTCGAGTTCACCTGATTTCTCACCTAAACTAATCATATGGGTAACCATGATAGGGAAGTATCCTGATTGTGCAAGGGGCGCTGCCATGGAAGAACCTTCCGATATATTAACACGAGCACTTTCGATTGCATCTTGCATATGGACATTTCCGATTAGGTTTTTGACAATCTTCATGGAAGCAAGAATAGGAACGCCTGAATTTAAAAGTGTTGCTAGTGTTGAAGCAAAGCGTGAGACGTTCACCATTGTGATAAGTGAGCCAAAGACTGGAAGTTTTAAAGTAACGTAGTCCCATTTCGCGCGACCATTTTTGGTATTGATATAGCGATTAAATAGCCAGTAAAGCCCGAAAGCTCCAATAATTACGGCCCACCAATACTGTTGTAGAAAACCAGATAACCAAATTGAGATCTTAGTTGGTAATGGTAATTCTTTTTTCATGGAAACAAAGATTTTTGTAATCTTCGGAATTACCAGTACGAGAATGACACCCATAACAAGAGCACCAACAAGAAGCATGATGATTGGATACATCATGGCACCTTTGACTTTATTTTTTAATTTAACTTGAGCTTCTGTAAATTCTGCAAGACGAAGAAGAACGATGTCTAATGTTCCAGACTGTTCACCGGCCTCAACCATGTTGACATAGATATGATCAAAGATTTTAGGGTAGTCAGAAAAAGCTGAAGCAAGGGAGCTACCTTCATTAACTTTTTGACGAATCTCTGAAAGGACAACTTTAAGTTTCGGGTTCTCACATTGTTCAATGAGGGCGTTAAAGGCCTCGACAATTTGAATCCTTGCTTTGACAAGAGTGGCCAGCTGTCTTGTCATGAGAGAGAGATCGTTGATTGAAACGGTACTTCCGAAATTTAGTTCAAAAGAAGCCTTACTAGAAGACTTATGTTCTTTAATCGCTGTAAGCATAATACCTTGTGCACGAATCTTGGCCTTTGCTGCCTGTTCGTTTTCTGCTGTGATATTACCTTTCTTTTCAGTACCGGTGCGATCAATACCTTTGTAATCAAATATGGCCATTTCTTCTTACTCTTTTGTTATTCGTGACTCTCGTCTTCGCCTTCAATATTAATAGCACGGTTCATTTCTGCAATTGAAGTAATTCCCATAAGGACCTTTTCAATAGCATCGTCTCTAAGAGTTTTCATCCCGTACTTTTGGGCAACTTTTTTAATTTGTCCAGATGGGGCAGAGTTAATAATTAACGAGCGAATTTCATCGTTAATCATAAGAAGTTCTGCAACAACAGTCATTCCCGAGTAGCCTTTATTGTCACAACTTGGACAACCTGCGGCTTCGTATACTGTTGAGCCTTCTGGTATTTTATTAATCCCTAAAACTTCGAGATCGAAATCTGTTATATCTTTTGGCCTCTTACACTCTTTACAAAGAGTTCGAATAAGTCTTTGTGCTAGTGCACCAGAAAGGGAAGAGGCAATCATGAATGGCTGAACACCCATATCAATCAGACGGTTTGGAACCGATGAAGCGTCATTGGTGTGAATTGTTGAGAGAACAAAGTGACCAGTAATTGAAGCCTGAATTGCCATTTCCGCAGTTTCGTAGTCCCTTGTTTCCCCAACCATAATAACATCAGGGTTTTGACGAAGGATGGCACGAAGTGCTTTGGCAAATGAAAGTTCAATCTTATGGTTTACCTGAATTTGTGAAATTCCTGGTACTTCATATTCCACTGGATCTTCTACTGTGATAATCATTCTATCAGGTGTGTTAATTCGACTTAACATCGCAAATAGAGTTGTCGACTTACCGTGACCTGTTGGACCTGATACATACACAATCCCATCTTTTCTTTGTGATAGGGCATCAAGGTTATCTAGAACCTTTCCATGGAACCCAAGATGGTCTAGCTGAAGAATATTATTATCTTTTTCAAGAATCCTCATAACGATACGCTCACCATTTTGAACAGGTACCGTCGAAAGACGAATATCAATATCTTTACCGGCCATTTTAATAGGAATACGCCCATCTTGTGGAAGACGTTTTTCTGCAATATCTAGCTTTGCCATAACCTTAATACGTGAGGCGACAGCGGAGTGAGTCTTTAGAGGTTGTCTTAAAACTTCCGTCATAACTCGGTTAATACGAAAACGATAAATAGACTCTTTTTCATAAGGCTCGATATGAATATCGGTAGCGCGCTCTTTTACTGCTCTAAAGATTATTGAGTTCACGAAGCGAATAACAGGGGCCTCGTCTGCTCCTGCATCTAAGATGTCAATTGGTCCATCGAGATCAAGAGACTCATCGAACTCATCTTCAAGAGACTGAACCATATTCTTATTGGCCTTCTCATAAACACGGTTAATGGCATCATTAACTTTTAGAGGCTGGGCAACAGAGATATGAATATCTTTTTTAAAGATCTCTCTTAAATCGTTAATAGCATCAAAATTGAAAGGGTCAGTGATAATCACTGAAACAAAGCGGGGAGTTTCCATCACTGGAATAAGCTCCTGAGTCTTTGCATAATTGATGGGAATATTTGTAATAAGTTCCGGGTCAATTGAGTCCACGTCAATTTCAGACTCATATGGAATTTCAATTTGGTGACAAATTACTTTTGTTATATCGTGAGGGTGAATATAGTTCTTTTTTAATAGAATTTCACCAATAAGCATTCCAGACTCTTGTTGAATCTCTAGCGCCTCATCTAATTGCTCACGCGTAAGAGAGGTGTGCTTAATTAAAAGCTCACCAATCTTTTCTTTACCGTGTTCAAATGTTTCTAGCATTTGGTTTCTCATTAACATTAAGCCTTTTTAAATTACTTCTTAATCACAACTTCTTTATTTGAAGACTTAACTTTTACAGCTGGTGCCTTCTTCGTTGCCGATTTCTTTGCGTTTACTTTTTGAACGATATCATTGTAGCTTGGCTCATTTACAGATTCGTTCATAACGCTATCCTGATTTTGTTGCTTGTAATACTTATTACGTTGCTCATCATATAGTGGACCTTGCTCTTGTTTTTGTGCCTTGTTGTAAAGACCTTTCGCTGTTGACTTGAATGGGTCTTTTTCACCGTGGAACTCTTTGAGGTGTGAAGCACGACGGTTTAAGTTCTCTTTTACAGTACTTGCAACATCTTCTTGGTAGTTATCAAGAATCTTTGGCGTTAGGAACATTAACATATTGAGTTTTTCTGTTTGAGTCGTCGTGTTCTTAAATAACCAACCAAGAACTGGGATATCACCAAGTAGGGGAACCTTACTTACAGAATCAGTTGTTTTATCTCTCATCATACCGCCCATTGCAATTGTATCGCGATCACGAACAGTTACTGTCGTTACAGCACTTCTTACAACAGTACCAACACCTACAGCTTGTACACCAGATGGTAGTGCTCGACTTGAGAAATCTTCAAAGTTTTGGTCAATTTTTAGCTTAATATATCTCGTTACCTTGTTTATCTGAGGAGTTATCTTCATTTTTAACGTAACGTTTTGTGTTTCAAGTGATGTTGTTGTTGAACCGTTTGATGCTTGCGTTTCCTTCGGTACAGGAATTTTTTCACCAACTTCAAATACACCTTCCGTATTATCTTGAACAAGTAGTTGAGGTGTCGATAAAACATTTGTATCACCGTTGCTTGCAATAGCTGATACTAGAGCGTTAACAGAGTCGATCTTAACAGTTTGACCATTGATCTCTGTCTCAATTTCGTTACCAAGTCCAATTCCTGCAAATAGACCCCCAATCGAAGTCCAAGTCCCAGAGATTAGTTGAGTAAGTATTGAGCCTGAAGTACCGTTAATCGAACCAGCTTTATCAACTGCACCTGAACCGTATGCTCCAACAATAGAGACACCTAGGTCACGTGACTTTGAGATATTTGTTTCCATCACAAGACCTTCGATAAATACTTGGTCTTTTGGTTGATCTAGTTTCTTAATAACTTTTTCAAGTGTAAGCCAGTCAGTAGGTGAGGCCGTAACAACAAGAGCGTTATTTGATTTATCGGCAGTGATTCTTACTTCTGCATTGAATAGTTCGTTATTGTCATCATTTGAAGTTCTAGAAAAACGAGAAGTCCTTCTCGTACTCGATGATGATCTCGACTTTGATCCACTAACAAGCTCAGATAATGTTTTTGACATATCTTCTGCATCACCATGATAGAGGTAGTAAACGTGGATTTGTTCGTTATTTGAAGCAACTAACTCAACATCAAGCTTATTAATAAGCTCCTTCAGTCTCTTTGCTCCACTTGAGTTTGCCATGGCAATAATTGAGTTTGTACGTGGCTCAGCTGTAAGTTTTGAAATAACTTGCCCTCCACCGTCTGAACTTCTTCTTGAAGAAGTCTTCTTCGATGTATCATCTTTTAGAATCTTATCTAATAGTTTAGCAATTTCAGAAGCTGAAGTATTCTTAACAGGAATAATTTGAAGAGTTTCTTCGTGTCCTGGAACATCGATAAACTTAATTAAACTCATTAAACGATTAATGTTAGAACCAGTATCCTGAATGATAATTGTATTTGTTTGTTTGATCTCAATAATACGCCCGTAACGAGACATGAAAGGTCTAAATGAACGAGAAACTTCAGTCGAATCAATATTTTTTAGAGCAATAATCTTCATTAGGTAATTTTCTGTTTCTGGAACATAGTTACCTGTGTAAATTTTTGTTGGGATGTAGCGAATATCTCTTGCTTGTACGATCTTGTAAAAAGCACCAGATTTAACCATTGTTAGGCCATTCATATTAAGTGCCGCTAAATATGCTTTCCACGCATCACCAACCGTAATTGGAGTCGGTGCCGAAATTGAAATCTTTCCTTTAAGGTCTTTGTCGATAATAAGATTAAGACCCGTAAGCTTTTGCATATGTTTTGTTAGGTCTTGTAGGGAAGTGTCTTCAAAATCAAAGCTTGTAACAATCTCTGGCCCGAATGCAGTTTCTGGGTTTAAGTTAACGTAAGCATCGTCAGATTTTTTTGGTTGGACCGCTGTTCTACCAAAAGCATCACTTCCTGATTGTGGATTCCCACTATTGAGTAGATTGGCAGCAGAAGGAGTCGTATCTCGATTAACCTTCGTTTTTGATTTAAATTGTCTAAACTGTGCCTGTGCCGGATCTGCGGCCAGACATAGTAAAGATAGTGCTGAGAGATTTAAAAATAGTTTCTTCATCCATGATCCCTATAATTATTCGACAAAATTGTAGTTGTAGCTTTGCTGAACTCCGTTTCTTTTAATACCGAGTTCGTAATAGTCCGTAGACTTAATTTTTCCAAACATTCCCATAATTTGATTCATGTTTTCGATCTTTGCGCCGTTAATTTCACAAATTATGTCATCATTTTGAACATTTAAATATGAATAGATTGAACCAGGTTTTACTTCTGTCATTTTGAAGCAAAGTGATCCATCTGGATTCTTAATTGTTATGGCCTTGGCCTGAGTAAGAACGTCTCCAATATTGCTTAGAAGAGAGTCACGAAGTTCTTTCTTGATTTTAAAGTTATTTCCTTCAACCTTAATATCTTTATTGAATTCAGGCATAACTTCTTTCGCTCTACTTGGAGGTAGAATTTTCGTGTTGGCCTTGCGTGCAAAACGTTTCGCTTTCTCATCAACATTTGCAATGAATTCACATTCACCAGTTCTTAAGTTTTTAAAGATAACTTTTTGGCGAGTGATGCTTCCAATCTCTGCGATATTATTGATCTTCCCACCAACACGTACGTTTTCAACTTTTCCACGGTTAGAAATACTGGCAACTGACTTCTTTGAATTTTGTAGAACGATCGTATTTAACAGCTTAAAGCCAAGCCTAGATTCTTGATCGGCCGAGATACAAACCTTAACAACGTTCTTTGGACGTTTAACTTTTGTTTCTGTTTTTTCATTTTCATCTTCTTGAATATTAAAAGGGTTGTAATTTCTAATATTAGCAATCGATGGATTGTGGTCGTATGTAGTAGGGCGACTAAAGTTTGTTTGGAATTTTGCGCTGCTATCTTTTCCACTTAGAAAAAGAGCGGCAAACTTTCCAATCTGATATAAGAAGGCACAAGTTAAGAGAATTAAGAAATAGTGATGAATCTTTGGACGAGACTCATTACTTAGAAGGTTTGGAAGAAAATATTGGGCACCTGACTGGTGAGCTTTTCCTCTTTTGCCAGCGCTTACTTTTGATAAGTCAAAGTCTTCTGTTTTAGACTTAATCTTATCAAGCATGCGTTGCATGACATTGTACTTATTGTCTGAGTCTGCTTCTAGTTCGTCTTCTTCATCATCTGAAAATTCTTCAGAGTCTTCGTCTTCTGTATTATCTTTCGATTTGTTAGAAAGCTTACTCTTTAGCTTTGATAAGAAGCCAGCGTCTTCTTCTGAAGCTTCAAGATCATCAATATAGACTTCTAGAGTTGGATCTTCCAACACATGCTCATCTTCTTGATGATCGTCTAGTTGAGCTGCTGGTGGAGGAGGAAGTGGGACGTCGACATCTTCTTCGTAGACTTCGCCTTCATACTCTTCCTCGTACTCTTCGCCATCGTGAAGAGTTTCTTCATGCTCACTATATTCACTGTCATCCTGTTGCTTGGATAACTTTGATTTAATTTTTGAAAAGAATCCTTTCTTTTTCGTCATTAAGTTTCTTCTTGAAAGTTTTTATATTTTAATACCTTATAGTATTTTAAGGTTGTTTACCCAAAGCATCAACCATTGATATATTCGGTAAGAATTTTCTTCGTTGGCAGTTGAGTGTTTTTGTCAGACAAACTTTAATAAGTGTTTGCTTTGATTATTTGACGTATGTCGTGCTAAAATGTCAGGGAATTCTAGTCAATCAAATTTCTACCCATATAGATGGATTTAAAAAAGGACTTAATGATGAGTGAAGAAAAGCAAATGATGGACTCCATTGTTGGAGATCTATTCTTTGGTGAAGTTAAAGAAGACAATGTATTTCCATACCCTGGTTTTACTGATGAGCAGCAAGACTTTGGGCGAGAAATGGTGAACGCTGTAAATAAGTTCTGTGAGGGGACTTTAGACGGTGAGAAAATGGATCATGAGGGTGTGATCCCACCAGAAGTAATGCAAGGTCTAGCTGAACTTGGGCTTTTTGGAATGGGTGTTCATGAAGATCTAGGTGGTCTTGGCCTTGACTATACTCTTTATAGTCGCGTTTTTGCAGAAGTTGCCTCTTTTGATGGTGCAGTTGCAACAATGATTGGTGCTCACCAGTCAATTGGTTACCGCGCATTACTTAATGAAGGAACTGAAGAACAGAAGGCAAAGTGGCTTCCACAACTTGCTTCAGGTGAAAAGTTAGCGGCATTTTGTTTAACTGAGCCAGGATCAGGTTCTGATGCATATTCGATTAAAACAAAGGCCGTTGATAATGGTGATGGTACATATACAATCACTGGACAGAAACTTTGGATCACTAATGCTGGAACTGCAGAGTTCTACTCAGTATTTTGTAAGACAGATCACGAAGTAGACGGAGAAACAAAAGAGAAAATCTCTTGCTTTGTTATTGAAAAGGGAATGGAAGGTCTTTCATTTGGTGAAAAAGAAAATAAGATGGGAATACGTGCATCTGAAACACGTGCAGTCTACTTTGATAAAGTAATTGTTCCTAAAGAGAATATTCTTGGTGAACTTGGGAAAGGTTTTAAGATTGCGATGAACGTTCTTAACTCTGGACGTCTATCACTTGGCGCTGGATGTGTTGGTGGAATGAAAACAATTCTTAAACTTGCAACTGAGCACGCAAAGGGCCGTAAGCAATTTGGTGCGCCTATTGCTGAGTTTGGTCTTATTCAAGATAAGCTTGCTCTTATGGCAGCAAGAATCTATGCTACAGAGTCAATCGTATACATGACTACTGGTAATATGTGTAAAGGTCTAAATGATTACTACCTAGAAACTGCTGTTTGTAAAATTTATGGTTCTGAATCTCTATGGGAAGTTGTTGACCAGGGGATGCAGATTGCAGCTGGTAATGGTTATATGAAAGAGTATCCGTATGAAAGAATTATGAGAGACTCACGTATTAATATGATCTTTGAAGGAACAAATGAAATTCTAAGAATCTTCCTTGCTCTTTCTGGTATTAGAAACCCGTCTGAAAGTATGAAAGCACTTGGTAAAGCGGCTGACGTTTCAAAGGCACTTCAAGATCCGATTAAGTCTGTTGGTGTTTTAACGAACTTTGCAAAAGGTCGTCTATCAAAGATGATTGGACAACGTCTAATTACTAAGCACCACGCAAAACTAGATAAAGAAGCTGGTAAGTTTAACTCTCTTTTAGGTCAATTTGCGATTCAAGTTGAAAATACTCTAATGAAGTATGGGAAGAATATTATTGGAAATGAGCTTCCACAAAAGAGAATTGCTGAAATGGCAATGAACCTTTACGTTATGCTTGCTGTAATTTCTCGTACAACTTCAATACTTAACAGTGATAAAATTGAACAAGATAAGAAAGACTACGCCCTAAACCTTGCGCGTGTAGCACTTAAAGATGCAAGAGCTATTGTCGTGACAAACCTTAAGGCAATGACTTCACATGATGACAAAGTTGTTAAAGAAACTTCTGATCAAGTTTGTGCAAATGATGGTTACGGTCTAGATATCATCAACTTCTAATTATTTTAAGACAATTTAAAAAAATAATCTCTTAGGCCCTAGTAAAAAATGCTAGGGCCTATTAGAATATTGATATGAAATATTCTCTCCTGTTACTTTCTTCGGCCTTACTCGTAACTTCTTGCTCTAGTAGGGTTATCAAAAAGAAAGAAAAGAAATCAAAAACTAAACAAGTAAAGCTCAATTATGGGCCAAGTAAGTCCTCTTCAAAATTTGTCGATGTGACAGAAAAAATGGGCCTAAGTGGTATTAAGGCCTCACGTGTTTACGTTTATGATATTAACAGTGATGGAAGAGAGGATCTCGTTTTCTTAAATGGAAATTATTCTGTTCCTCAGTTTTACTTGGCCACAGACGAAGGCTTCGTTAAAGCTAAGAATATCTATTTTGAAGATGATGTTCAGGTGACATTTTTACAATTTGCAGACCTTGATAAGGATGGGATCGTTGACGTTGTGACAGGGATTCATAACCAGAAGTCGGCCTTAACAAAAAAACCTCTTGTTTCATATAAGGGAAGCTCGTCCCGAAATAATGGAATTGTATTTAGAAAGTTTGGTGAAACTAGCTTTGACTTTATAGCACCAATTTCCAATGTAAATATCTTTGACTACGACAATGATGGGTACTTAGATTTTTTTGTCGCTAATTGGTTTGATCGCAATAAAGAAGGGGAGGCAATTGAAAACCGTCTCTTTACTTATAAGAAAGGTAAGGTCTTCGAAATCTCAGGTGCTCTAACAAGTGAACTAGACCAGCGTGGTGATACATATATAAATATAGCTCCTACCTTTTCTTCAAGTATTTGTGATATCAATAATGACGGAGTCCCTGATATTTTAACGAGTAACTCTGCTGGTCATCCAAATAAGCTTTGGCTTTCAACAAAGCGTGGGAAAAATACTGTCTACACTGATGCTGGCCAGAGTTCTGGTTACAGCATGGATACAATCACTAGTGGTGGCCGCTATAACGGAGGGAATTCTACCTTTGCCATATGTGGTGATTATAATAATGATGGCTACTACGACATTGCCATGGGAGAAATCTCTCACTCGCTTGATCTAGCCTCGCGCGATCGTTCAAGTATTTTGACGAATAAGGGCCTTAAGAAGATATCATTCATCCGTACTGAGTATACAAACGATGAGGCGAAGGCCAATTGGAACCAAGGTGATATGAGAGGGCTTTGGAGTGACTTAAATAACGATGGGCTTATTGATTTAATTGTTGATAACTCTGGCTTTCCGCCTCACTCAAGACTTGTCTCATTTGTACAAGAAAATGATCATGAGTTAGTTAACCGTGCGCCAGATCTTGGAATTGATATTGTTAATCCAAGCTCAACTGTCGTCCTAGACTTTAACGATGATGGTAGAATGGATATTCTAACGATTCAAACAAATACTCGTGATTTTAGAATAGGACCGAGAGTTTATTTATTCGAAAATCAACTCCCGCAAAAGAATTTTATCAAACTTAAACTCATTGGAAAAAAGTCTAATAAAGAAGCTTATGGTGCGAAGATCATCGCAGATACTGATAAGGGGAGTACTCTTACTCGCCAGCATTTTCCGTCATTTGGTCAATTTCAGCCACAAAACACATCTTATATTCATATTGGTCTTGGAGAAGAAAAGGTTAATGAAGTCGTCGTTGAATGGCCTTATTTGTTAAAAAATGGGAAGAAGCTTAGAAAAACATATCCTGTTTTAATGAACTCAACGACAATCATAAAAGAGTAGGTGCCAAGAGTAGGTGCCAAGAGTAGGTGCCATGCTCCTTTGGTTTCGCACATGCTAAATACGCCTAGAGGTTCTATTATTTTTTATTTTAAATTCAGGCCTTGTTAAAGCATCTTTAATTTTAGTCGCTGAGAATTTATCATCTTCTTGGTTTACCCATTCTAAAAAAGTTTTAGTTTCTCCAAATATTGGTTCTTTTAATTTAAAACCTAAATCTTCATTTTGTATAACATAAGATAGTGTCGAAAATTTATAGTTTTGACATTCTTGTGTAATACCTTTTCGATTCGGGTTTTGATAAATATAACGTAGTACGGTTTGATAATATTTTTGGTCTTTAACAATTGACCACTTATAGCGATCTCCAAAAATACGGTTAATCCGACCTGTCTCTCTTCTTATCAATTTACTTAGGTGAGAATTCATAAAGAACATGAATCGATCGATGTCACAATTTGGAGTCCAGATTAAGAGGTGATAGTGGTTTGTCATTAAGACAAATGCTTGAATTTCGACAGGATGATGGTTTTGTGCATATTTGATTGATTTCAAGCAATAGTTCCAAACGGTCGACATGGGAATATCAAACCACTCTTTATTATTTGTTCGGATATAAATGTGGTATGGACAAAGGTTCGTTCTAATTATTGGTTTTCTTGGCATTCAGAACTGATAACTGAGTTTTATAATGATTAAAATTTAAAACGGAAAGTTATTTTGAATATTTCGAATGTGAAAACTGGGGAGAGTGGCACCTGCATGTTAGCAGGTGCGAAACCAAAGGAGCATGGCACCTACAAATTCTTTTTAATAATTGCAATCATCTCTTTCACCTGGGCAGCACTTGCTTTTCCATTGATCTTGTAAACAAGGTTACCAGACTTATTGAAAACTAGGATATTTGAATCGTCATCTTTAACGATTCCTTTCCATTTTTTAACGATTACTTTTTCAAGGTCTTTTACATAAAGTGTGTTGGGATATTTCTTTTGCTTATCTTCTAGTGCACCCTCTAAGATTGAGTTTGGAAGCCAAGTTGCATCCATATTTATAATTGCAATTGAAGCATACTTTGTTAGGTCAAACTTTTCACGTGCAAGGGCCTCTGAAGCATGATTATTAAGGTCTTTTTCGTCAGGATCGACGTAGAATAGAACATGAACTTTATCTTTTAGCTCTGATGAAGACCAGGCCTTCCCATTTAGTCGACCGCCATTTTCACCTGAGATTTCAACAATTGCAGGCTTCATTGCTAAAGTCGATACACATAAAAGTGCCATTATAATAATCTTATTCATTCAGTTCTCCTATTCGATAAAAGTTTTATTAAATATTTGCTTTAAGTTTAGACTAAATTTAGAGTCTTTTTGAACTGTCTTCTTTAACACTTTTGCACGAAGTTGGTCATTATATTCAACTAGTTCCTGCATCAGTTCATCAAACTGGTTTAGCTCGATAACATTTGGCACTCTCGTTTGAAAGAAATCTTTTAATTGCTTGATACGATTTTTTTCAATATCGAGAAAGTTTGTTAGCTTGTGCTCTTCGTTACCGGAAGTCTGTTTCTTAGGAGGCGGAGCAAACTCATCTCCTAATACTTTTTTTATATGCTGATCAATTTTTTTTAGATCATTATTTTCATTATCTTCTGACATTTTCGTCTTCCATGATTGAAATTATCTTTTCAAGTTTCGCACCTTCTTTAGCAAGTGCTTTAATAATTCTCTGCGAAGAAATTGTTCGTCCGAACTCATCAAGACATAACTGCACATCTTCATTTCTTATATTAGAAGCTGAGATATCTATGAAGTCTAATATTTTCTGTTCTTTATTTGTAGGTCTGGCCGCTTCAAATTGGTAATACTTAGGAAGATCTTCAAGTGACTTAAAAATAGGGAAACGGGTCCAAATATCTTCAATATCTGAAATGATATAGAAAGGATAAGGAAACTTTGGAGAAAGATTTTCTTCTTCTAATATATTAGATAAGAGTCCTAGTAACTTTATGAGTCGATCTCTTTGGAGCTTCGATGCATCAAGGTAAAGTGGTTGATGACCAACACGATAGGTTTTCATCGCTAATCTTATTTCCTCTTTACCAATGGCCTTGAGTTTAAATTCTTCTAAAATAGGTGTTTTCATAGATCTATTATAACAGCAGCAGCTAATTAATATAAAGCTGGAATCTCACCTAATTCTCATTTATCATAGTTTTATGGAATTAGATTATGTAGAACTTCCCGAGAGATTTTGTCAGCTACTTTTGAATGATGTTTCAAGCTCGAGGAACACATCTGTCGATTTTCAAAGATTTCTCTTTGAATCACCTGCAATGGCCAGGATTCTCTATCGTATTTTAAATGGCGGTGTGGAGACTGATTTAACTTCACTTGTAAAGAAGTATGGCTGGCATGGAATTCGTGATCGTCTCTTGGCCTACTACATGAACTTTCTCTACAATAGTAATCACCCTCATGCTGTTGTAACCGAAGAGGTTGAGGATATAAAAAAAATTGAATCACGATTTCGTGATAAAACGGTAAGTGGTTATTCTCGTTTAATTTCACTTGGTATGTATCTCAAAGTTTCTTGTTATGAGTCTGATCTTGAAAGTATTGAAGATCATCCTTATTTCCCTGATCGAAGAATTGATCAATTATTAGCTTTGTCAAAAAATAGAAATATTCGAATTGATATCTTGATTCTAATGCTTGTTCATTTTTTAAAATACTTAGGTGAAGAAAAACTCTTTGGACTAATAAGGGCCAAGCAGAGCTTTGATACTATTGAGTCATTGCTTTCTAATGATCAGAAATATCAATTACAAAAGAATATAATCAATTACGCCTTAAGTATTGGAGACACTGACTTGATTGCGTCACAAACAGTTTAAGACAGTGTGAAAAAGGAAAAGTATGGCAGAAAATAGTGTGTGGAAAATGTTAGAAGACCTTTCAACGAAGAAAGGAATTTCTGAAATCGTGATTAACGGTTCAAAGAATGTTTTTGTTGAAAGAGCGGGAGAGTTTATTGGACTTAATGTTCCTCTTAATAAAAAAGATATTCTAGAATTTTCTAATGAAGTCGCACTGTTTAATAAGAAGAAGTTTTCAAATGAGAACCCAATCTTAGATGGAAGGCTACCAGACGGCTCACGTATTAATATTATAAGTGAACCATACTCTTCTCAAGGTACTTCTATTACAATTAGAAAGTATCTTTCAAATAACTTCGAATTAGATAAGCATTCTCAATTATTTGGTATTAGTGAAAAATATATACCTTTTTTAAAATCACTTATTAAGGCCAAAAAAAATATCTTAATCTCTGGTGGTACAGGTTCAGGGAAAACGACATTTATGAATATGCTTCTAAAAGAAGTTTCTCAAGATGAGAGAATTATTACAATTGAGGATACGTTAGAGTTAGTCGTTGGTAATTCAAATTGTGTAAGACTTGAGGCCGGTTTAACGAGTGGCAAAGAAGGTCTTTCAATGAGTCAGCTTGTAAAGAACACTCTTCGTATGAGACCTGATCGAATCTTTATCGGAGAGGTAAGAGGTGCCGAAGTTTTTGATATGATTCAGGCGATGAATACTGGGCACGATGGCAGCATGACTTCTATTCATGCTAATTCTCCAGTGGAGTGCTTACAAAGAGTTGAAGCACTATTTTTAATGGCCGGTTTTGATCTGCCATATCATGTTGTACGAAAATATATTTCAACTGCTGTCGACTTTGTTATTCAACTTGGAAGAACTGATGATGGACGAAGGCAAGTAACTCAGGTGATGGAAGTAAATAGTATGGAAGGAAGTAATATTCTTACGACCTCTGTTCTTGAGATAGAAAATGGTGAACTTATTTTTAGTGGAGCGGTACCAAGTCTTGCTAATGAGTTAGCGAAAAAAGGGGAGCTTCCAACTAATTATTGGAATAGTTTATAAGATCATTGTTGCATCAATCTTGGTAAAGATATTATCACTAAGTTCATCTTTGTTCACTGCCGTTATTAGGCAATAACGATCAATATCGAGAATAAAGGCAGCTTCATCAGTGATTACTAAGGATTCTTTTGAACCTTTTAACTTTAATTTATGAGCAGCTTCATTTAAGCGACAATAGTCGATTTCACTAAAGTGAATTTGGCGTTCTAGAAGCCTCTTTTTTGCATGTTTTGAAATTGTTAATTGGTGTGTGACTCTCTCCATATAACCTTCCTGGCCTTGGCCTAAATGACTCTCATGTCATTGTGGCACTTTGCTAGACGCAATAGTAGGTAGGCAAGGGTAAAGAAAATCTTATAACTTCTTCAACTCATTAAGCTCTAGTAAAAGACCAAGCTGTTGGTGTCTAAGGTTCTGGCAACCTGATTTGAAGTAGTAATTTCTCGTGTTCTTAATAAGTGATTTAATTCGATTTCGAATGTCATCATTTACTTGAGAATTCTCTGTGATTTTCTTTTTGATGCTTATGAATTCACGAGTATTTTCATAAGCTAGGTTTTGGTCGAGCTGCTCACATGGCAGACTGGCGTATGCCTTAATTGAAACTAAAGTAACAGTTGCTGATAGCAAAATAGACTTCATGAAAACTCCTTGTGCGAGTCCCTCTCTCATCCACGTTCTATCAATAGCATACTAAGATGCAAACTTACACATTAGTAAGAAGTTGTGATATTTTTTTCACCTTCCATTATTGCGACGCCAGAACTTGTTCCGAGTCTTTTAACACCCATTTCTAGATATTTACGTGCATCTTCTAGACTTCTAACTCCACCAGAAGCCTTAATTTCACACTTTCCTTGAGCCTCATCAATCATTATTGAGACCACTTCAGGGTTTGCACCCCCACTTGAGAACCCTGTCGAAGTTTTAATAAAGCTAGCTCCAGCACTTATTGATGCTTTGGCCGCTAAACGAATTTCTTTTTCATTCAATAGACATGTTTCAAAAATAACTTTTACAACCTTTCCGCTTGCGGCCTTAACAACTGCTGCAATATCTTGCTCAACATATTCAAGATTGCCTTCTTTTAATCTCCCTATATTTAAAACCATGTCGATTTCATCAGCACCTTTTTCAATAGCATCCTTTGTTTCAAAAACTTTTGTTTCTGTTGTCATGGCACCAAGAGGGAAGCCAATCACTGTACAAATAAGAGACTTTGTTGGATCTAGGTGCTTCTTTGCTTCAAGGATATTACTAGGGTTTATGCATACCGACTTAAAGCCATACTCATTAGCTTCTTGGCATAGCTTCTTAATTTGTAGGCTACTTGCTTCAGGCTTTAATAAAGTGTGGTCAATAAATTGAGCGATGTCTTGCATAAATTCCTCGATTTAAATTCTTTGATATATTATTGAGATTATTTCCTTAACTTATAGTGCCAATAATTGCTAATATTTGCAATATGGCACTTATTAAACGCGGACCATTTTTTATCCATCCACTCTTTATCTTTATATCGAGCTTGGTGGCCTTAGGGATTTCTTTATATCTCTATATTTCTTCTTATTTAGAAGTAAATGCAAAGTTAACGGACTTTGTGAAGAAGTCTAATATCCCACTTGTGCAGTTTCAACAGACTGAGACATGGGTTATGATTCTTATTCTTTCGATACTTGTGTCATTGATAATTATAGGCTTTAGTATGGTTTTCTATTACTACCAAAAGCTTCGCCAGCTCTACCGTATGCAGCAAAATTTTATTAATGGATTTACTCATGAGTTAAAGACGCCCGTTGCCTCGATCTCTATCTTTATTGATACCTTGAAGCGCCACAGTTTTGAAAGAGAAAAGCAGTTAGAGTATCTTGATATCATGAGGCATGATACGGAGAGGTTAGGGGATAATATTGAACAAATCCTTCAATTAGGTCGTCTTGAAGAAAAGAAAGTTGAGCCAGATCTAAGACAGATTAATATTCGCCAAACAATTGAAGAGTTTGTTCATCGCAATCGTCATAATTTTTCTGAACTTGAGGTTTCCTTTGTCCATCTCGATGATGAAGAGTCTATCGAATTTGATCGTAAACTATTCGATATTCTTTTAATGAATATCCTGACCAATGCCATTCGCTATAATAGCAAACAGGTTAAGACTATGGAGATTATCTTTCAAAAGGGTAAACGCTTTAGTGAATTGTTCTTTGTCGATAATGGGGATGGAATTGACAGTAAAGATATTAAGAATATCTTTAAAAAATTCTATCAAGCAGGTAAGTCTTCAAAAGGGAGTGGTGTTGGACTCTATATGGCCATGCAAATAATGAGAATACACGGTGGCCGCATAAGTGCAGAAAGTGTAGGCATAGGCGATGGGACAACTTTAAAATTAATATTTAAAAATAAGGTTAGTTAGTATGAGTCGTATTTTACTTATTGAAGATGAGCAAAATATTGCAAAAGGAATTATCTTAAATCTTGAACTCGAAGGCTACGAAGTTGTTCATGCAAGCCGTGGTGACCAAGGGATTAACTTCTATCGTGAGCAGGATTTTGATCTTGTGGTTCTTGACCTTATGTTACCAGTGTTAAGTGGTGAGGATATTCTCGTACAAATTCGTGAGATTAATGAGAAGACACCTATTCTTGTTCTGTCTGCTAAAGATAGCTCTAAGTCAAAAGTGCGCTGCTTTAATTTGGGCACAGATGATTATCTATCAAAACCTTTTAATCTAGATGAGTTTATTTTACGTGTTAAACGGCTTTTAAAGCGCTCGAGCTGGACGAAGAAGGAAGTGTCAGTATATCAATTTGGTGCCAATGAGATCAATTTTTCGGACTTTAAGGCCAGCTCACAAGGAGAGGAATATACCCTTACTGAGCAGGAAGTGAAGATTTTGACACTTTTAACGCAAAATGAGGGTGAAGTGGTGACGCGCGGTGAGTTACTTGAATTATTAGGCTACAAAAAGGATTCAAATACTCGTACCATTGACAACTTCATCGTACGTTTTAGAAAATACTTTGAAGTAAACCCAAAGCAACCAAAACATATAATTAGTATCCGCTCTGTCGGCTACAAATTTATTAAATAATAAAATAAAAATGGAGTAATAAATGGGAATTTTAGAAGGAAAGAAAGTTCTAGTCCTAGGCCTTGCAAATGATAAATCAATTGCATGGGGAATTTCAAAGCAAATGAAAGAACAAGGTGCACGTCTTGCATTTTCATACCTAAATGAAGCTCTTCAAAAAAGAGTTGAACCTCTCAGCGCCGAAATTGGTGGAGAGTTTACATTTGAGCTTGATGTTCAAAACGAAGATCATATGTCTCAAATGGCAGATATCGTAAAAGAAAAATGGGGTGAGGTTGATGTTATTGTTCACTCACTTGCATTTGCAGATAAAACAGACCTTAAGGATCGTTTTCATAAGACAAGCCGTGAAGGTTTTAAGATGGCACAAGATATTTCAGCATACTCACTACTTGGTGTATGTAATGTTCTTAAACCACTTATGGCAAAAGACTGCTCTATCATCGCTCTTACTTATCACGGGTCAGTAAAGGTTCTTAACGGATACAATGTAATGGGTGTTGCTAAGGCATCTTTAGAATCAACAATGAGATATCTTGCTGATGACCTAGGTCCAGAAGGAATTCGCGTAAACTGTATTTCAGCGGGGCCAATTAGAACTCTTGCTGCTTCTGGTGTTCCAGGACTTAAAGGTTTCTTAAATGACGTTGAAGAGAAGTCGCCACTTCGTCGAAACGTAACTCAAGAAGATGTTGGTGGAGCTGCTGTGTTCTTAGGCTCACGCCTTGCAAATGGTGTAACTGGACAAGTTCTTTACGTTGACTCTGGTATTTCAATTTTAGGAGCTTAGTTTTGACTAAAATTTCTAGTTGGAACGTCGCAGGTCTTAGGGCCTGCGAAAAGAAAGGTTTTTACGATTGGTATTTAGAAGATGATTCAGATGTAATCTGCCTACAAGAAACAAAGGCCTTACCTGAACAGTTAAGTGATCGCTTAAATAATCCTGATCATCATGAAGTGCTTATTGCGCCGGCCGAGAGAAAAGGATACTCTGGAGTCGCTACTTGGGTTCGAAAAGGTGTTAATGTTAAACACACGATTGGACTTGGCATTGCAGAGTTCGACTGTGAAGGACGAACGATTATTTCTGAATTCGATGACTATATTCTTTTTAATTGCTATTTCCCAAATGGGCAAAGAGATCACGGACGTGTTCCATATAAAATGGACTTCTGTCGTGCCGTTGCTGATAAGGCCTTAGCTCTTAAGAAGAAAACGAAGAAAGAAGTCGTGATCTGTGGTGACTACAATACTGCTCATACTGAAAATGACCTAGCGAACCCAAAGACTAATAAAAAGACAACGGGCTTTCTTCCTCTTGAGCGGGAATGGATGGATGAGTTTAAGGCC